>NZ_JBSFXG010000006.1:0-290185 GCF_053595235.1 Streptomyces sp. NPDC002520
CAACGAGCTTCGCTACTCGGAGAGTTGCGCGATGGCCGCCCCATGACCAGGGGCTATGCGTTGATCGCTGTTACACCACTCGGCGGGACACCATCCAGGATTGAGCAACCGCGGGGATATGCACTTCCCGGTCATCATCAACGGCTTGGACTATCTGCACAGTTCGGTCAGCTCCCTGGCCGGCGAGCCCGAAGGCCGGGCACTGAAGTACGCGGTACTGCACCTGCAGTTCGCGGCCGAGACCTTGTTCAAGGCACGTCTGGAATTGCACGATGCGGCCCTGGTCTGGGTGAAGCCGCAGAAGTTCGACGAGCGGCTGCACCGCCTGGGCGACTTCAAAAGTGTCGGCACGAAGGACGCCCTTGAGCGTCTGCGCGACACCGTGAAGATCGCGAACCCGATCGACCCGGACGACGGTGCCCTCAAGGCCCTGGGCGATCTGCGCAACCGCCTGACCCACTTCGGCGCCACCGATACCGCCGTCGCGGTCGAGGCACGGGCCATCCCCGTCCTGGACCTGCTGCTGATCTTCATCGACGAGGAGCTGCTGCCCCACGACGACAGCGACGCGGCGGCAGATGCCTGGGAGCTGATGGAGACCATCAGGCCGCTGGTCGGCCAGATCCGCGGCCTGGTCGACCGCCGCCTCGGTCCGCTCGGCGAGAACCTCGGGCCCGCCAGCGGCCACACGCTGCGCTGCCTGTCCTGCGGCCACTTCGCGGCACTCGTCACCCCCGGCAACGGCGGTGTGCGGCCCGTCGGCTGCCTGCTGTGCGGCAAGGCATACGACGACGTCGCGGAGGTGGTGGACGCCTACGGCATGGGGAGCTTCTACGAGGCGATCACCGAAGGCGGCGAGCCGCCGGCCTACGAGTGCGCGGAGTGCTCTACGGGGCAGGCATGCGTCGTGCCGACCCAGACGGCCGACGAGCCCGACGGGCAGGTCCTGCTGTGCCTGCTGGGCGCGCATCCGCTCGGCGGTATCTGTGACTCGTGCCATCGGGCCGCAGACCTCGATCTCGCCGATCTGTGCAGTGACTGCCTGGACATTCGGTACGCGAACTTCTGACAGACGTGCCGGCAGCCCCCGCGGCCTTGCGCCCTGCCAATGCCGGGGCAGTAGCGGCCTGCGTCAGCGCGTGCTGAACCTGCATGCCGGCCTTCGGCGGTCTGGCGGCGTCACGTCCGTGCGGAAGCCCGGGCGCCGGGTCAAGCCGGCTGCGGTGGCCTGCCGGGCGGGCGCCCGAGGAGCTTGTCGAAGAAGTCGGTGATCAGCGGCCGCGCGGTGTCGAGGTCACGCAGTTCGTCATGGCCGAACCGGAACACCTCGTAAGCCCTGAACTTCAGGTCGCGGTCCCCGGCCATCGTCGCGGCGTAGGTGGTGCTGTCGGGCTGGATGCTACCGTCGGCGGTCCGGCGCGTGTAGTGCTGCATGCCGTCGACCTCAAGGACCACGCGGCGGTTTCCCGGCAGCAGCATGAGAAAGTCCATGCGGATGTTTTGCAGGGCATGGACGCCACGTTGGCGTACGGTCTTGTGATCCCAGTGGACCCAGACCTCCGGCAGCAGGGCGGGCACTTCGGGGAGGTTGTCCTGGTGGATGTTGTAGTAGAGCCACAGCAGGTTCTTCTGGCCCTCTGATTCGGGGGGTAGGGATGCCTTCATCCGCGCGTACAGGGAGCGGGTGGCTTCCTGCGCGTCAAAGATGTGGCGGGTCTCCTGCCACCAGGTCAGCAGGTCGCGCCCGAGCAGGCCGTCCTTGGTGATGTGGCGGTCGTAGACCAAGACCTGGTCGGCGCGTTCTGCGATCTCGATGTCGTTGTCGAGTGCGTCTGTGAAACGGATGTCCGGCTTGCCCAGGGTGGCGAAGATGACGTTGCGCGGCCGGCGGGCCGGGCCGTGGCCGGGCTGGGCGAGGTGGAACAGCGGGTATCCGTCCGACTCCCCTTCCTGGCGCAGCTGCGCGCCGAGCGGCGCCAGGTGGCGGTTGGCCATCTCGACAAAGCGGCGCTGTGCCTGTTCGTCGGGGATGGTCTCGGCTGAGGCCAGTCCTTCGAGGAAGCGGCCGAAGCGGGGATGTGGGGCGCCGAACGCGCCGAGTTCCTCAAAGAGACGCTCGACTGTCCAGTCGTCGCGGAATCGGACCACGTGGCGCTCAATGTCGTCACGCAGGCTGGTGGTGGAACCGCCCCACTCACGCAGGTCGCCGCCCAGGTCCCAGATCTGCTCCAGCAGGTTCATCAGCCGATCGGCGTGTTCGAGGTGGTCGGACAGGTCGAAGTCCCGGGCCAGCTCACGTCGGGTACGGCCGGGTATTTCGACGTGGGGACGTCCGAGCCATAGCAGGTCCTGGATCCGGTTGCGCTGCCAGGCGGGCAGCGGCTGGTGGTCGAGTATCGCTTCGGCGACGCCTGCCAGTTGGCCGTCCGGACATGCCTGCAGGCTGGCTGTCAGCCGCTCGTGCTTGGAATGGCCCTCTTCCGGCGGGGGTGAGGGCAGTCGCAGGCGGTCGCAGAGGGCGGGCAAGTCCTTGTGCCGGGGCGATTGGTAGGAATCGGCAAGTACCTCGTCGATGAGCTCCCGCAACCGTTGCAGGTCCGTCTGCTGTGCAGCCATCCCCTGATGATGGGCCAGGCCCGCGCACGGGTCCAGACGCAACATCTCGCGCTGCCCAGTGCAGGCGGAGGCTGGTAGTAGCCGAAGTGCTGGGTTTCCGGGGCCGTGTTCGGCATGCCGCTCTACGGTTGGCTGATGAACCAGGTTGAAATCTGCGAGGACTTGGCGAGCTCCGCCCGGCGGTGGGCGCGGACCTCCATCGAAGCCTACCTGGAGGAGCCCCCTGACCAGGACTTCGCGGTGCATCACATGGCCGTGGCCGTCGAGCACATGGCGAAGGCGTATCTGGTGTCCGTCACACCGGGGCTGCTGACTCCCAAGAACCCTAAGGTGAGCGATCTGCTGGTGCTGGGCGGCCATGAGGATAAGACAGCCAAGGGTCGGGCCGCGCTGAGGACGGTCGGCGGCGAGGATGCCGTGGACCGGGCCGGGGAAGTACTGGGCGACAAGCGGCTGCCGACGGCGGACCTCAACGCGTTGCGGGATGCCCGCAACGGCATCACGCACATGGGGTGGGGCCGTCCGGCCAGTGAGTGCAGGAAGCTACTGGCCTCCGGTGTGACCTACATCGACTCGCTCCTTGCCGCACTGTCGAGGGAGCAGGAACGGTTTTGGGGGCGGCTCTTTGAGCCGAGCAGACATCTCGTCACAGAAGCGATGTCCGAACTGAAACTGCGCTACCAGGCAAAGCTCCGGCAGGCCCGGGAGAACTTCGCGAGGACAACCGATCACTTGTCCGCCGACGAGAAGGCGGCGGTCATCGCCAGCCTGTCGGCTGCGCCCGTGCCCAGCCGATGGCTCCTGCACATCCCTCATCCCTGCCCGGCCTGTGAGAGTCCCGCCTTCGTCAGCGGGCGCGACAGGAGTGGGGACTACGGCGAGGTCTGGTTCTTCCCGCGCCACTTCGGGTGCCGGGTCTGCAGGCTCACCCTGATCGAGCAGGAGCTGGACCTCGCGGGCATCGAAGCCCACACGCTGGCCGACGAGCCGGAGGTGGATCCGGACTGGGAGCCCGATACCAGCGTCCTGTAGGGCATTCGTGCCCTGGAACACGCACAAGACGCCGCCGACACGTAAGTGGACAACGCTACCTGTCCGACCGCCCGTACGCCTAGCGACGGCGCGCAGATGTCCGCCCTGAGGGAACGGTACGCCGGGGCGAGATGGCGGTGGTGGCGGACGGGTGGCGCAGCCTCAGGCTGTTCTCGGTGCGGCGGCTCCCGGTGCTGGAGGATCGAGCCGGGTGATGAGGGTATGGCCGATGCGCTGGAGTTCCTCGTCGTGGTCGATGCTCTGGAACCTGCCGCCGCGTCGGGGCAGGGCCAGTTGCTCGCGGAGCAGGGGCAGGGCCGGTGCCGCGAGGGGGCCCATGCGGTCCAGGCAGGTCAGAACGTGGTTCGCCGTCGCGGGGTTCTTGGCCATGGCCTGCAGCAGGGCGTTCAGGACGGCCGGTGCCTCGGCCTGGCCGCCGATTTCCCAGAGCGCGGCCGCGCAGTGCACCCGGACCCATTCGTAGTCGTGTGTCAGGAGGTCTCGCAGGCGCGGCAGGGCGGCGGAGGCGGGCGGGCCGATCTCGCCGAGCAGATCAGCCGCGTCGCTGATCCGGAAGGTGATGCGGTCGTCGAGGAGGCCGAGCAGGAGCGGCATGACCTCGACCAGGTCACCGTCGACGGCCCACAGCGCGGCGACGGCGGCAGGCCGTACGTGCGCGTCGGTGGCGGTGGTCAGCAGCCGGATCGTCTCCCGTGCGCCGGCCGCCGCCGGGCCGAACGCCCCCAGCGCCTCAAGAGCTGATCGCGTGACGCGGTCCTGCTCATGGCGCACCGCGGCACCGAGCGTGTCCACCATCACAGGAAGCGCGGCCGGGTCGCCCAGCGTGGCCAGGGCGGAGAGGATCGCGGTGGCGCTCATCTCGGTCTGCTGCTGGGAGAGGTCGATCCGGCGCAGGTTGTCGCAGAGCCGGGGCACCAACTGGTCCGCCGCCTGCGGCAGATGCCCTGCGACCTAACGAGGCGGTCGCAGCGTTCTACGTGCAGGCCTCCGGCGGACTCGGTGACCTGTATCGCCGGTGCTGTCCCTGACGGCCGGCGACGCCGAACGGCCGGGCTTGCTCGGCTACATCAAGGGGCTGCGGTTCATCCAGATCGAGGCGTTCGGCACCGACGCCGCGGTCACCGCCACCGAGCTGCTGCGGTTCGGCCACCCCTGGGCGGCCGTCCACGCCATCCACGCCGCCCGTCCCTCCGCCGCCCACCCCAGCGGACGGTTCCTGCTCACCCTGACACCGAAGGCGTACGCGGGCACCGGCGTCCAGGCCGTCCACCCCGACCAGTAACAGCAGACTCCCGGCGACAGAAGGCGGCCACACCACCCCGCCCGCCCCGCCGACACGACCATCGCTTTACCCCGGGCCTGGACCGCCGCCACCTAATGGGAGCTATGGAGTCGGGGAATGCTCGGTTCCGTAGCCGCCAGCAGGTGAGCACTATCGCCGCCGGAACCAGTCGAGTTCTGGTGTCAGACCGTGCCCCTGCTGGTCGGCCGGGAGGCCCGACCGCTGATGGGGTGGCGTGCCCGCCCCAAGGGGCGTGATCACTGGATCCATTAGGCCGCGTGCCGTGCCTTCCGCAGGCTGCACCGCTGGGTGAAGTACGTGACTGGGGAGGGTCTGTTGCTGCTGATCGGTGATGACTGGGCCGAAGATCACCACGATATCGAGGTTGAGGACGAGACCGGCCGGAAGCTGGCCACCGCGAACCTGCCCGAAGGCGTGAAGGGCATCGCGAAGCTGCACGAGCTCGTCGCCCGTCACGGAGGTGAAGACCTGGACCCGGCCGAGGTCGTTGTCGGGATCGAGACCGACCGCGGCTCGTGGGTGCAGGCCCTGATCGCCTCCGGCTACCAGGTGTTCGCGATCAACCCCCGCCAGGTCAACCGCTTCAAGGAGCGGTATGCCACCTCCGGGGCCAAGAGCGACAAAGGCGATGCGCATGCGTTGGCTGACATCCGCATCGACCGGGACCAGCTGCGGCCGGTGGCCGGCGACAGTGCGGCGGCCCAGGCCGTCAAGGTCGTCGCCCGGGCTCATCAGACTCTGATCTGGGAACGCACCCGTACCTTCCAGCGGTTGCGGTCCACGTTGCGGGAGTACTTCCCCGCCGCGCTGGCCGCCTATGCGGACCTGACGCTGACCAGCACGGACGCGATGGAGTTGCTGATCAAGGCGCCCACCCCCGCGGCCGGGGCGAAGCTGACCCGCACCCAGATCACCGCCGTCCTGGCCCGCCACCGCCGCCGCAACCGGGACGCGAAGGCGGCCACCATCCAAGCCGCCCTGCGTGAGCCGCAGCTCGGCCTGCCCGAGCCGGTCACCGCCGCCTACGCGGCCGCCACCACCGCCCACGCTCGCCTGATCATCGCGCTGAACGAGCAGATCACCGTCATGGAAGAGCAGGTGAAAGCCCATTTTCTGATGCACCCGGACGCTGAGATCTACCTCTCGATGCCCGGCATCGGCGAGATCACCGGCGCCCGGGTGCTCGCCGAGTTCGGAGACGACCCCACCCGTTACGCCAGCGCGAAAGCCCGCAAGAACTACGCCGGCACCAGCCCCATCACCCGGGCCTCCGGCAAGAACCACACCGTCCAGGCCCGCTACGTCCGCAACAACCGTCTCGCTGACGCCCTGCAGAACCAGGCGTTTTGCGCGCTGCGGGCCTCCCCCGGCGCCCGCCGCTACTACGACAAGCAGCGAGCCCGTGAAGTCGGCTACAACCCCGCCCTCCGCCATGTCGGCAACCGCCTCGTCGGCATCCTCCACGGCTGCCTCAGAACCCGTACCCACTACGACGAAGCGACCGCCTGGTCGCACCACGCCCACACCCCTGCCGCTTGACCTCAAACGACATGGGGTGTCTGACACCCGCGAAGGCCCGGTCAAGCTGGTGGATGCCTCGACTCGCTTGCGGGAGTAGGCGGAGGGCGTGGTGCGGTTGCCGACGACGACCGCACGGTCTGTGACGTAGGCGTACGGTCCGTGGGAGGGTAGGAAGCCCCGGGTCCACCGGGAAGGAGCGAGGGCCCCGCCTGGATGACGAGGCCCTCGCCGCCCTGGTCGCCACCGGCCCCTATGTGCCGTAGGGGCCGGTGGTCAGTGCCAGGGCAGGTGCTTGGTGATGATCAGGTCGCAGTAGTACATGGCTACCGGGATCTTGACCGCGATCTCGAAGCACCGCCGGACCCGCTTCCACCGGGGTGGCGCCGGTTCCGGTTTCTTGCGATGACGTCCCATCAGGATGTCCTCTTCCCCGAGCTGCCTGCCCCTGGACTGGGGAGACTTCTGGCCCGGATCCGCAGTCAGAAGTCCTGCCCTGAAGGTCGAGGACGGGGACGCCGGGCATCACCCTGACACATCGCACGAACAGTCGCAAACCCGTCACGGAAAGTAACAAAACATCATCTGAGCTGCAGTTACGCATCTATGGATGCGTGAGCGATGGCGCTATCTGTGGTTCAGAAAACCATGCCATACCGGACACGTCGAGACCTTGGCCTGCGAGGTTGCCGGCCAGGAGATACGAGCGAAAGCCGCCTCTTGCCCCAAGGAGCGCGTTGGGCGACCTGCACCTGGCCAACTCCGTTTGGGCGCGGCCAACTTGCCGGTTGACCTGCACCGATACCTGCGCCCCAGCCGGCTTCCGCAAAGTCAGTTGGAGGCGGCGACAACCGAACGCGAGGGCTCATATTGCAGGTTCTGCAGGCGATCGACGTTCACTCTCCGTCACTACCGTCCTGCGGTGCCAACATGGGTTCCTCCCGTACGAGTTCACCACCGGTCGGGAAGCCACCGGCCTCACGCCTTCATGGTCCGCGGGCCGGCCAGGCGGGTGGCCCGACACCGCCCACGCAGTCCGATCCCGAGTGAGCTCACGTGCCCGACGGCGGGTGTCTACACCAGGAGGGCAGGGACGGCGTCCTCGGCCGTCCAGTCCCCCTCGAACAGAGCAGCAACCAGGCGTACGTGGTGGTCGGGGAGCTGGCCGGAGCGGTGTCGGGTGCGGGCCTTGGCGAGCCAGGCGCCGATCTTGACGGTGTCGCCGTCGACGCGGATCGTCTCGCGGACGGCGGGGATGCGGCCTTCGCGGTGCAGGAAGAGCTCCAGGAGCTGGACGGTCTCCTCGAAGGTGCGACGGGCGCGGCGCCCGGGGGCGAGCGGGTTGCTGTCGGGGGTGAGGCCCAGGGCAGTCATCAGCTGCTGCTGGCCCGGGTGGAGGGCCGGCCAGGTGGTGAGCTGGCGGTGCAGCCAGGAGCCGATCTTCACCCCGGCCAGGAGGGTGTCGCGGGTGAGCGCGGCCGGGTCGGCGCCGTCGGCGAGGTGGGCACGCAGCAGGTGGTATTTGCGGTGCCAGTCCGCGCCGTGCGGAAGGCGCCAGTCGGGGGCGAGGGCAGTCAGGGCGTCGGCACGTGTCTGATCGAGCTGGTTCTTGGCTGCGAGGTGGCGTTGTTCGGCCAGCCACGCGCCGACGGGGGTGGTGGCGGGGGCGGCGAGGTGGCCGTGCGTGCGCAGGTAGTCGGCTGCGGCGGCCAGGCGGGAGCGCCAGGTGGCGTCGTGCTTGTCCCAGATCATGCCCAGCGCGTCGAGTTCGGCGATCCAGTCGGCTTCCAGGCGGCCTGCCTTGGCGGCGTCGCGCATGGTGGTGATGAAGGTGCCCAGCCGGTAGCCGGTGGGGTCGGTGTAGTCAGCGGGGACATCGAGGTGGCCGTGTTCGTCGCGGTAGGACTGGGCGGCGGGAGCGGGAGACGGCCGGGTCGCGGGGGTCGAAGGAGGCCAGGTCCATCGCCTGGGCGATGCGTTCGGGGTGGACGGTGAAGTCGAAGTGCCAGCGGCGTTCGATTATCCGGCTGGTCTCGCGTGGGAGGCGGTTGGCCTTGTCCGGGAGGCGTTCGAGGATGCGGTGGTCGTGGCTGGCCAGCGCGCAGGTGATCGCCCAGACGGGTTCGTAAGGAGTGCCGAGGATGTTCTCGGGGTCGGTGCCGGGCGGGATGTAGACGGGGACGATCAGTGAGGCGGTCTTGCCGGAGACGTCCAGGCGCAGGGCGCGGCCGAGGGCCTGGACGCAGCGGATGACGCTGCGGGTGGGGTCGGCGAAGACGATGGCATCCACGCTGGGGATGTCGACGCCTTCGGCGATCAGGCGGGAGTTGGCCAGGATCGCGCAGTCGGCGGCCGCGAAGTCGGCGAAGATATCGGCGCGCTGGGCGGGGGTGTGCTCTCCGTGGGCGAAGAACAGCTCGGGCGTGATGTCGGGGACGAGGCCGGGGTCGGTGCGGAGCAGCAGGCGCAAGGTGTGCGGGAGTTCGCGGGCGAAGCGGCGGGCGTCGCAGACGAGGTTGAAGTAGACCAGGACCTTCTTCAGCCGGTGTTCGGTCATGGTGCGCAGGACGGCCAGGTGCAGGGCGGTGGTGCGCAGGGCGCTGTCCGCCTCCTCACCGGGGCCGGGGGTGGTGGTGCCGGGGGCGGGCAGGTTCAGGCGGCGGCGCAGGTCGGCGTCGGTGAGGGTAGGCACCACGATGCGGTAGTCCGCAGCCCGGCCGTCTTCCACCGCCTGCGCGAGCGGGTACTCGAAGACCTTCCTGCCGTAGACCTGCTCGTTGTCCATGGAGTGCGAACGCGTCCACGTCCGGCCCGGTGGGACGCCGGCGGCGCGGGCGGGTGGTGTCGGCGGACTCGGCCAGTTCCGGTGCAGCGAAGATGCGGGGGGTGGCAGTCATGTAGAGGCGGCGGTCCGCGGGTCCATGACCGCGAGGTCGAACGGCGGCACCGCGTACCCGGTGTTCTGGGTTTCCTCAATCTTGTTCAGGGAGTCGTAGGTGCAGATCACCGTCAGCGCCCGGATCTGGTCCTCTGCCTCCCCCACTACCGACATCAGACCGCCCAGTGCGTGCGGGCTGGTGGTCGACATGATGCGGGCGGCGACCATGTCGTCCCGGCCGGCCGTGTCCAGGGAGGAGACGATCACCATGTGCTCGCCGTGGCCGTCCGCCCGCCAGGCCAGGGCGGTCTGCGCCGCCAGGTCCAGCGTGGGCACCACGAACAGCACCAGGCGTGCGTCGAGTCCGTCCGCGACGCGGATGGACACCAGTGTCTTCCCGGTCCCCGTCGCCGCGTCCCCGGGCGGCGCAGGTGCCGTACGAGCCGGTTCACCGCGTCCGCCTGATCGGGGAAGAGCCGGGACCGCTCGGGGCGGCCGGGGCGCGGCAGCACAGTCATGCAGCGCTTCCTTAACTCGTCGGGAGGCTTTCACGGACACTACCACCCCGAACGCCATTCGTACGTAGAAAGTACGCGATATGTACGCTGCAGGTCCGTTTCACGGGTAGGATGAGGGTGGAGGTGTCCCATGTCCGAGCTGTTCGATGCCGTCGACGCGCTGGTGGCGTCCCGGTCCCCGCTGCCGCCGCCGGCGGAGCGCAGGCGGTTGCGCCAGGCACACGCGCTCACCCTGGACGAGGTGGCCGCAGCGCTGAAGGTGCGGCGGGCGACCATCGGTGCGTGGGAGTCGGGCAAGACCGAGCCGAGGCCGCCGGAGCGGGAGGCGTACGCGCGCCTGCTGGAACAGCTCGCCACGCTCTACCCCGCCCCGGAGAGCACCGATGCCGAGCAGGAGGACACCGCGGTGCCGCAGCCCCCTCCGGCACCCGCAGCGCAGGCCCAGTCCGTGGCAGTGGCGCCGTCGACGCCCATGGTGAGCCCGCCGATGGCATCGACAGACGCTGGGGAGCCGGCCGGAGCCGGGGCAGAGGAACCTGCCGCCGCTCCCCCGCCGGCCGTTCGGGCACCGGCCGCCGTGTCGCGACCGCGTGCCGAGCGAGCGTCGCACGGCACGCGCCGTCCGGGTGCGAGCAAGGCCGCCCCGGCCAACACGCCCGCGACCGGCGGCGCGTACGCGCACGGTCCGCTGCTCGTCCTCGATGCCGACGCCGACCGCAATGTGACCGGCTACGGCGTCGGCGGTCTGCTCCTGGACGTGCCCGCCAAGTCCCTGCCCGCCCTGATCGAGTGGACGCTCACCGAGGCGCAGCTCGGGGCAGAGAAGCTGCACGGGTCGGGCAAGGACGCCGACCCCCTGTTGGTGCTCACCGAGGCCGCGTGCGAGCGGTACGGCCTGCCCGCCGCGCTCTCACACGAGGAGCGGCTTGCCGGGCGGCTCCCGGAGGGACACAAGGTCATCAAGCAGCTTCAGCGGGCCGACTGGCAGCTCACCAAACGGGGGCTGGGGCCGTGGGCGCGGATCTACCGCCCCGCCCAGGGCAGCCGCCGACGGTGCGTGCAGCTGTGCATCCCGTCCTGGCACGCCCTGGACGGCCGCGCGTGGGGTCATGCCGCGCAGCTTGAGCCGGCGGAGCTGGCCCGGGTGCTGGGCGTGTACGCGCAGCGGGTGATGACGCCGGTCGGCTCTCCTGCCGTGACGGGCTTGCAGCTGATGACCGCGCTGAACCCGCCGACCCGCGCCAGCGAGCCGGACGCCGACGGCCGGCGCCACCGCGAGCACCGGCCCGGGTCGCTGGGCACCGAGGCGATGGACCCGGCGCCGTGCGAAGCACCCGACGGCCACCCCGTCCTCGCGCACCTGCCGCGCTTCCACGTGCGCGGTCCGGAGGAGAAGCTGCTGGAGGAGGCCTACGACTGGGCCCGGGACCTCACCGACGCCGAGTGCATGAAGCGCTACCTGGTCGGCCTGGATGTGAACCTCGCCTTCGCCGCAGGCGCCAACGGCGCCGTCGTCGGCCTTGCCTCACCGCCTGAGCACGTCGACCGGCCCGCGTTCGACCCATCACTGCCCGGCTCGTGGCTGGTCGACCTCTCCCACGTCGACCTGTCGCGGGTGAAGGTGGGCAAGCAGTGGCATGACCTCGATCAGGCCCTGCTTCCCAGCCCGTTCACACCGAGCGGGCAGCGCCCGACGAGCCCGGCCTGGTATGCCACACCCACCGTGGCGTACGCCGTCGAGCTCGGCTACGACGTCGCCCCCGTCGAGGCCTGGGTACACCGCGAGAGCGGCCGGTTCCTGGACGGCTGGTACAAGCGGCTGCGCGACGCCTACATCGCGACCATGAAGGATCTCGGGGTGGGCGAGAAGCTGTCCCCGACCGAGTTCCTGGAGGCGATGGACGGTTACAAGAGCCGTGATCCGGAGCTAGGCATCGTCGTGGACGCGGTCAAGATGACCGTCAAGGGCGGCATCGGCAAGCTGCGGGAGAAGGCGCGCGGCGGCGGCTGGAAGCCGGGACAGCCCTGGCCCGCCCTCGCCCGCCCGACGTGGCGGCCCGACATCCGCGCCGCCGTGATCTCCCGGGCCCGGATCAACATGCACCGCAAGATGGTCGCCCTTGCCGCGGCCACCGGGCAGTACCCGGTCGCGGTCCTCTCGGACTGCGCCGTCTACGCCGCCGATGGGCCCAGCCCGCTGGATGTCCTGCCCTACGACGCCGACGGCAAGACCGTGCCGGGCTCGTTCCGGCTCGGCGTCTCTCCGGGGATGGTCAAGCACGAGGGCACCCAGAGCGTGCTGTGGGGCGCCAACATCCTCGAGCAGCTCGCCGGTGACGGCCACGTCGCCAACCTCGCCCGCTACATCAAGACCGGCGAGGTCACCGCCAAAGACACCGGAGAATAAGGGGAATCGCGACATGGTCACGGTCGGGGAAGGACTCGACAAGGCGGTGCAGGGGGCATTCACCCGTCCCATCCCGAAATCCGCCGGGGCACAGATGCGTTACCTGATCCGGCAGCACCAGCGCAGCACCCGGCGCGTGGCCGAACTGCTCGGCATCAGTCAGCGCACCGTCGAACGCTACGTGAAGAACCAGATCAAAACCCCCCGGCCCCAGCTCGCCGACCGGCTCGAACGCGAGGTCCGCGCCCGCTGGCAGCCGCAGATCAGGGCCAAGGCCAAGCAGACCGCGACCACCACCGCAGGCATTATGATCGATATCCAGGCACGGTTCGGCTACACCGCCGCCCCCGGCAGCACCGACGACGCCCGCGTGCGCCACCTCACCCTCGCCCTGCCGCCCGGCCACGCTGCCCGTCTCTTCCAGGCCCAGGAGGCCGGTCTCACCGAGGACCAGCTCCGCCAGATCGCCGCCGAGGCCCTGGGCGAGGTCTACTTCCGCGACAACGGCCGCCGCGCCCACGGCCTCGAAGTGGAACTCACCGACCTCCTCGACCTCGAGTTCGAGCTGTAGCCGGTCAAGGCCCCGGACAAGACAGGAAGCAGGAAGTGGCATCGGGGACAGCTGTGGCAGCAGAGGCACTGCGGACCGTGCCGCCGGCCGGGGAGCTGAGCGCATTGCTGACCTACCGGGCCGCGTCCGCTAGGGCCTGCCGACCGCTGGCGTGCTGCGGCTGTGGACGTGTCGCCACTCCCCCACCCGGCACGACGACGGCGGCCTGCGCGCCGATGCGAAGGTCGTCCTCAACGCAACCGGGGGGTGTGCTTGCCGAGCTGTGCGCGGTTCAGCCGGCGGTGCCGGCACGCGCTCTGCCCGCCTACACGACATCCACTACAAACCCCGGAACAGGTGCGTTTCAGCGGGCCAGTGTGACCGTGTGAGACGACGTGTTCGTCGAAGAGGTCCCGGCGCAGCTATCGCGCCAGTGCTTGTAGGCCGCTGACCAGATCGGCCTGTGCCAGTTCGTCGCGCTGGGCCGGTGTGAGCCAGCGGGCGGACGATCCGGCAGGCGTCCGCTCCACCAGCAGCACGTCGTCGACGGCCTCGGCAACAGCGTGCAGGTGGCTGATCACCATGACAAGGCGATTCCCGTTGGCTTGGGAGCGCAGTACCTCGAGGGCGGAGTCCAGTGCGGTGGTGTCGAGGGCGGCGAAGCCTTCATCGAGGAACAGGGAGCCGAGGGCCGGGCCGCTGCGGGAGTGCAGTTCGGCGAGCGCCAGGGCCAAGGCGAGTGACGCTTGGAACTTCTCTCCTCCGGACAGCCGGTTCGGGGGGTGGGCGACGCCGGAGTTGCGGCTAACGATGTCGAAGCTGTCGGCGAAGCCGAAGCGCCCGTCGGACATTTGACCGAGCAGGTCGCTGGCGACACCGAGCAGTGCCTGGGTACGCAGCATGGTGAGGTGGTTCAGGAACTTGGCGTCGACCAGTTCGCGGCGCAGGACTTCCAGGGCTTCACAGCGGGCCTTGCCCGCGGTGATGGCGAAGTCCAGGTCAGCGGCCGGCTTGATCAGGTCCTGCGCTTCCTGCTGTTTCTGGCGCTGGTCTTTGGCTTCTTTGGTTGCCTGTCCGACTGCGGCAACGAGGGGGTGAAGCGCTTCGGGTGTTGTCAGATCGGCGTGGATATCGAAGCCGTCGACATCGGTAAGTGCGGCGGCGCACTCGCTGAGGCTGTTCTCGGCAGTGGCTGCGTGGTCTGCGGCGGCGACGGCACGCTGGGTGAGCTTGTCACCCAGCGTTGAGGTGGTCCTCGACAGTTCGGAGGCGTACGTGCGCACTTCGGCGATCTCTGACTGGGCCGGGGCCTTCGGCGCCTGGTGCTGGTCGGAGGCATCGAGATGCGTGAGGGCCTGAGTGACGGCCTGTGCCCACACGTCCAGTCGGCCGCGCAGTTGGTTCAGCGGGTGCTCCAGCCGGACCTGAGTGTCCTTGTCGAGGGCACGCTGTTCGCCAAGTACCTCGGCTTTCTCCGCCCTTGTCTTTTCCCTCTGGTCGAACAGCTCTTGGACTTCTGCCTGCCGGGTGGTGACAGCGGCGGCGGCAGCGGCTGCCTCATCGGCGAGGATGTCGATCGCGTCGTGCGGCAGCATCGCTTGGATGCGGGAGGGAAGCGTGCTGACCTGGGTGGTGGTCCTGGCCACGGCACGGGTGTGAAGCGCGGAGGCCTTCGCGGTGTCGTCGGTGTGGCGTTGATGGGCTCGCGTGCGCTCGGCCAGCGCATTGCGGCCGGCTTCGACCTCGGCGATGCGGCGATGCCCTTCGGCCTGCAGTTGCTCGGTGTGCCTGACGGCTGCCTGCTCGCATGCGGCGATCGCGTCGGCGATCGGTGCTGTGTTCTGCTCGAGTGGTGCAGGGCCATCAGCGGTCGAGGCAGCCAGGGCTGCGGTGGCAGCGCTCAGTGCGAGTGATGCTGCTTCGGCGTCGAAGCCTGCGTCGGTTTCGGCGGCCAGAGCAGCGAGGTCTGCGAAGGCGCGCACCGCGTCTGCACTGGTCTCCTGTGCTGTCTGCTGTGCGCTGTGGTGCTCTCTCTCGCGTGCAAGGACCGCCTCTTCGGCGGCGGTCATATCGGCACGGGCTTTAGCGAGCCGTTCGACGGCCGTGTCACGTGCGGTTTTTGCCCGGCTCAGCCGGTCCGTCGCCGCGGCCAGCTCGGCCGTATGAGTATCCGTCGGGGGTGCGAAGTTGTCCGGGACCTGCTGGTGGCATACAAGACAGTCGTCACCGGGGCGCAGTTCGGCGGCGAGCGCCGCAGCCGTGTTGCGTTGTCGCAGCGCCTCCAGATGAATGTCGGCTTCCTTGACAGCTTTGCGTGCTGCCTCTGCTTTCACCTCCACTGGGCCGAGATCGTCACGGGCGGACGTGCGCCGGTCCACTGCGGCGGCGTGTGCGCTCGCGGTGCCGGCGACGCGGCGGGCCGCCGTGAGGGCTGTGGTCAGCGCGGTGCGGACGGTGGTGGCGCACGTGCGGATCTCGTTGCTCGTCTTTGCGGCGGCACTGGCCTGCTCGGCCAGCGGTTTTGCGTGTTCGGCGTCCTCGTCCAGTTCTGCCTCGGCTTCGGTGATGGCGTCGCGTTCGTCGGCGAGTTGTTCGGCGAGAATGGCAAGCCGGTCACGCTCACTGCGGTGTTCCTCGGCGTCTGCCGCGAGGGTCTTCAGGATCATGGCGGCTTGGGCCAGCGCGTCCTGGCCTTCTCCTACCGCGTCTGCCGCGGTGATCGCTGCGGTCAGTTCGAGTTCACGGGTTGCGGCGTGTACGGCGCGCTGGTCCAGGGCGTCGTGGCGTGCGGCGATGTCGGTGGCGACGGGCTCGAGTGCGTCGAGGACGGCTCCGGCGTCGGGCACTGCGCACGTTGACAGTGTTTCGGCGGTGCTGGTGGCCGACGCCGCAGTAGCCCGGGCTGCCAAGACCTCGCTCCGCAGTGCGGTGATGCGCTCGATGGCGGTCTTCAGCCGTTCGGCGTGGGCGGTGGCTGCGTCGGCGGCTGCGCTGGCTTCTGCGGCAGTCTGCTTGGGGTTGTCCGGCATGGGGGCACGTTTGGCTCTCGCGTCGCTCAGCAGCGCCTGGAGAGTGTGGCTGTGGCGGGCGGCCATCTGCTGGACCAGTTCCAGTGACTCGGCGCCAAACAGTTCCCGCAGCCGTGGGCTGCGTTCCTTGGGTGTGGCGGTGAGGAGTTGGTCGAACTTTCCTTGTGGGAGCAGTCCGACGCGCAGGAAGGTGTCGTAGCCCATCTGCAGCACCGCTTTGATGCGGTTGTCGACGGCGGTGGCGCCGTCGGTCTCCTCGCCGGTGTCCAGGTTTTTCAGGTGATGCCGGGCGGCGTTCGGGTTAGTGGCGTGCATGGTCCGGTGTACGTGCCAGCGTTGTCCGTCGTGCAGGAAGGTGAACTCGACGCTCATGGCCTGTGCACCATCGGCGATGAGATGCCGGGGTTCTCTGGCATCCCAGGTGCTTTTGCGGAACAGGGCGAAGACGACGGCGTCGAGCAGGCTGCTTTTGCCGGCGCCGGTGTCGCCGAGGGCTGCGACCAGGCTTTTGCCGGTGAAATCGATCCGGGCCAGGCTGGGGTAGCTGCGGAATCCGGTGAGAGCGAGTACCAGCGGTTTCATCGTGCCGCCTCCGCTGTGTTGGTGTCGGTGCCGGTCAGCAGGCCGGAGTGGTCGATGCTGTCGAGGGGGCGGC
Source organism: Streptomyces sp. NPDC002520 (assembly GCF_053595235.1). Taxonomy (NCBI): domain Bacteria; kingdom Bacillati; phylum Actinomycetota; class Actinomycetes; order Kitasatosporales; family Streptomycetaceae; genus Streptomyces; species Streptomyces sp. NPDC002520. Next base: position 16,528 of record NZ_JBSFXG010000006.1, read on the forward strand.
CTGCGATGGCGGCGGTCAGCAGGTTCTCCTCGCAGCACGGTGCGGGATCGTCGGGGTCGGGTTCGGCCTGCAGCTGGGCGAAGGCGGCCATGACACGGTCCAGGGCCAGCCCGGTGGTGCCGCGGCCGGGCAGATAGTCACGCAGCAGGTCTTCGATGCCCGGCAGTTCCCTGGTGGAGGTCTCCCGGTCCAGCACGCGGTGGGCTGCATCGGCGCGGCGTTCTTCGACGTCGACGATCGTCGCGTGCGGCAGCATCGCAGTAAGGGTGTTGGACAGGGACGGGTTGAAGGCTTCGACGTTCACCACTGCTTTCACCCACGCGTCTCCGACCCGGCCAGCGCGCTGCGCGATCTCTTCCAGAGTGCCTTCCAGGCGGATCAGACGACGGCCGGCGGTCAGCGGCACAGTCTCGATGAGGGGCTCCCTGCCCGGGCCGATCTCGGCCAGCACGACGCTCTTGGTGTCGCCCCTCTCGCCGAAGTCCATCTGCAGCGGACTGCCGGCGTAGTAGGCCGGGAATCTGGCGCGGGCGACGCGCTGCGGCTTGTGGATGTGGCCGAGGGCCCCGTAGGCGACGCCGGGCATGTCGGTGGCTGCGGCGGCGTAGTCGTCGGCGATGGAGATTTTCCTCTCCGAGTAGGAGGGGGCGGCTCCTTCGACGAACAGATGAGCGGCGAAGACCAGAACGTCCCCGGCGCCGCTCCCCGCGGTCAGGCGGCGGTAGGCGTCGGCCTGGACGGTGCGCATCCGCTGGGCGTAGGTCGCGGTCGTCAGGGCGGGATCGGCGAAGTCATAGGTGAACCGGTTGGGGTGCAGGTAGGGCAGTGCGCCGATGCGCAGCGTCAGGTCCCCGTCGTTGGCGGGGTAGTCGGCGACGAGCAGCCGGCCGGGGCGGGCGTCAGTGGCGAAGCGGACCCGGGCCTGTTCGTGTTCGCGGCTGCCCATGTCGTTGAGGACGTACTCCACGAATGCCAGAACGTGAGTGGTGTCGTGGTTGCCGGCGACGACGACCACGGGCGCGATCGCGCCGAGGCGGCGCAGTGCCTGTGCTGCGCGGCGTATGTCGTCCAGGCCCGGGCGGGAGCTGTCGAACAGGTCGCCGCTGTGCACGATCAGGTCGGGGGCGAACTCGTCGGCGATGTCGATGATTTCGTCCAGGACGGCATCGACTTCGGCGTCGCGTCGGTAGCGGCCGATCTGGCGGCCCAGGTGCCAGTCGGAGGTGTGGAATACGCGTGCCGTCACGGGGGCGCCTCCAGGGGGACGGTCGGCGGGCGGCCGCGGCTGCGCCGCTCGGCCGGAGGTTCGGTGGCGCCGACTGTACACCGAACCTCAGGAAGGAGTCTGGAAAACTCTGGAAGTCTGGTAGCGTCTGGGGCATGAGTGATCCGCTGGACGCCCTGGAGAAGAGCATCAGCACCCTGCGTCGTGCGATCCGCGACGCTTCCGCCGCCGGTGACACCGAGCGCGCCAGCGAGCTGCGGGCGCAGCTGCGCCGTGCCGAGCGGGCCTGGGACGCCCTCCTCGACGCCGACGAACCGGCGCCCGCACCGCCCCGGCTCGCGCTGGAAGCGGCCCCGGCCGCCCGGGGAGCGCAGCTCCCGGCACGTGAGCACGTCCACCGCGCCCTGATGCTGCTCGGGACCCCGGCCGCCCCCAAACTGATCGTCGGCGTGCACGAGGCGTTCTTCCCGGGCGAGTTGTCCGCGTCGAAGCTGTCCAGCCTGCGCCGGGACGAGGAGCGCTCCTACCGCTCCAGCCCCGGCGCCCGGCCGTACTACCTCCCCCCGGCACTGGCGCACGACCTGCTGACACCGGTGCGGGCGCTCGTCACCATCAGCACCTGGACGCTGGAACAGCGCATCATCGGACCGCACTCACCACGCGTCGACTTCCTCACCGGCGCGATCCGCATCGCCGAGGCGGTGCACACCGCGGCACAGTCCGCGGGAAGCGGGCCCAGCCCGGAGGCGCTGCGGCTGCTGTGGCGCTTCGCCGTGAACATCCCCGACGCAATGCCGAAAAGCGCCTCCGGTCACGAGAATGCTCTGGATCCGGAGCAGGTGATCGAGGCCGCCCAGGCCGAGCTGGACGTGCACGCCGACGCCGACCGAGCCGCCCGGGCCGAGGCCTCGCGGCGGGCCCGCAAGTCGCTGAGCGACGACCAGCAGCTGTTCGGCGCACCCTCGCAGGGCGTCACACACCTGCGGGCCCGGGCCTGACCCTCTCCTTCAACAACAGTCCCCTCTCCCCTGCAAGGATCTCCGACACCGTGAAAGCACCCGTCGACGACCGACTGGACGCGCTGCGCGGATCCGCAAAGCGCCGGCCCTACAACGCCCGCTCGCTGGCCGCCCTGGAAAACAACCCGCGCTGCACGCTGCGGGCCCTGCTGGACGCCTCCGGATCCGACAAGGCCGCGATCGCCGAGCACGCCGGCTACCCCTCCCCCTTCGGCCAGTCCGCCTTCGCCTTCGCCCGCGGCAACACCTTCGAAGCAATGGTGAAGGACAACGGCTGCGCGGAACTCCTGCGCGTCCTGCGCGAGACGCTGAAGCTGACGCTGCCCGAGGTGGCATACCGGGACCTGAACGACGTCGGCGGCGACGGCAGCAACGAGACCCGCCGCGACCACACTGCCGAGGCACTGCTGCAGGCAGCCCAGGGCACCGGCGACGGCACCCTGTTCGACCACCCGATGCTGTACCTCGAGGTCGGCGGGCAGGAGGCGTTCCTGGAGCCGGATCTGGTGGCCTTCCGTATCGACGGCCGCTTCTACATCGTGGAGATCAAGAGCTTCCCGATCATCGACGGGCAGGCCGACCCGGCGCAGGTGCGGTTGGCGACCACACAGGCATGCGCATACGTCGTCGCCCTGCGCGCTCTCCTCGAGGAGGCCGGGATCGGCCCGGAGGCCGTGTCCGACACCATCGTGCTGGTCGCACCGAAGGACTTCACCAACCGCCCGACCGCGGCGTTCGTCGACGCCCGCAAGCAGGTATCCGCCCTGACCCGTCAGCTGGCCCGCATCGAGCGCATCAGCGACCTCGTGGACCTGCTGCCCGAAGGACTCACCTTCGACCTTGACATCAACAAGGACAACAAGCGGCCCCGCCGCCCGGCCGAAGAACTGGCCGAGGCGCTGGAACAGGTGCCCGCGACGTACCGCCCGGACTGCCTGAACCACTGCGAGATGGCGTTCTACTGCCGCGCCCGCGCCCGCGCGGAAGCCTCACTGGACGTCCTCGGCCCGGCGGTGCGCGAACAGTTGGGCGGGATCGACACCGTGACCATGGCCCTCGGACTGGCCCGCGGGCAGCTGACACCGACCGCGGACCAAAGCGACATGGCCGCCGCGCTGCGACACGCCGCACGGCTGCGCGCCGAGCTGACCGGAGCGTCCGGGGGTGCCGCGTGAGCATGCTGTCGGCGTTGGCGCACGTAGAGGCAATGGAAACCATGGAGGCGGTACACCAGACCGAGTTCCGCCACCGGCGCCTGTCGGGCCGGCCACTGGTGATCATCCCGCTGACCATGGCCGGAGAAGCCGGAGCTCCGCTGGCGGCCATGGTCGGCACCGCCAAGAGGGACATAACGCTGCTGGTCGTGCCGCAACCCCGCAACCGCGATCAGAGGTTTACGTTCGCCGCCGACCTGGGCCAGATCGTGATGAGGTACATCGACTCCTACCGCCAGGACCGCCGCGGCGACGGCGAGCGCTCCCATTACAGCGACGCGCCGCAGATCCTCGTCCCCAACCACGGCGGCATCAAAGCCCTGGCCGACCTCGGACGCATGTGCCGCTTCCGCTCGACGTCCGGCCCCTACGCCGTACCGGACGTCGTCCCCGAGTTCGGCATGTGGCTGACGTACCTGGTCGACACCGCCGAAATGGCCGGCACCTCCATGCTGCTGCCCGTCACCGCGATGCTCAGCGAGCACTGGGCCACCGGCCAAAGCACGCTGGAGGACCAGAACCTGGCCTCGCTCATGGCCTGGATCGCGCCCCCGGACGGGCTGAGCGTCGAGCAAGCCCTGGCCGACGCGGAGAATCCGGACATCTGCCCGCCGGCGGGCCCGGCGACGTCCCCGGAGTTCGACAACCGGCACCTGGCACCTGCGATCAAACGGTTCGACGCGGCCCACGCCCTCGGCGACCCGCACGCGCTGGCAACTGCCCAGGCCGAGTTGCGCGACCTGGTCGCGGAACAGGTCAAGCCCACCTGGCGCATGATGTGGACAGCCATATCGCTGCTGCGGTCCGTCCCCGAAGCGCCGCGGACCGCCAAGCGCTTCGAACGCGACTGCGTGTCCTTCACCTCCTACTCCGACTACCGGGATGGCGGCGGCTTTCCCCAGCGCAAGCGGGACACCGCGATCGGCGCGGCACAACGCCTGAGCCGGCTGGAGCGAGCGCTGGCCGACTTCGAAGCCGATATGGCGTTCGACGACCCGTTCGTGCTGGCCGACCGGCGCAGCGCCGGGGAGGCGTTCGCGGGAACGGTCGAGGAGAGCGAGCCGGGCCGGGTGGTCACCACGGCCAAGAACAGGCGGGTGCCACGCCCGTACGTCACCGTCCGCACCGACGACCCCGTACGGCTGGCCGCCGGCACCAAACTGATCAGCCCGTCCATGCCGGCAGGCCACAAGGCCGTCATCGCCTCCGTCCACCCCGACGGCGACGCCACGCTGGTCACCGTGGAGGTCACCGGCGGCATGGGACGCTCCCGCACCCCGAACCCGGGCACCGTCCCGGAGCCCGGCCAGCGCCTCTCCTACCTTCCCGACCCAGGCTGGCGCCCGACACCCGTGTTCCCGGCATCCGATCACACCCCGTGGACACACAGCCCCGGCCCCGACGAGCCGGACACCGACTCCGCCATACCCGAGGACGCCGCCGCAGAGGAGTGGGGCCATGAAGACTGACGACACCACTGCACCCGACCCGGCAGCGTCCGCAGACGCCGCCACCGCGGCGATCCTCGCCGACCTGGCCGACACTCGGCACAAGGCCGTCGTCGTCGACTCCCCGCCCGGCGCCGGCAAGAGCACCCTGGTGGTCCGCGCCGCCCAGGAACTCACCGCATGCGGCGAACGCCCGATCATCGTCGCCCAGACCAACAACCAGGTCGACGACCTGATCGAGCGCCTCGCCACGACGCACCCCGACCTCCCCCTCGGCCGCCTGAGCGCCAGCGACTACAGCCCGCCACCGGCCCTGGGTGCCCTGGCGAACACGACCGTCGGCCGCACCCTGGGTGACCTGGCCGGATGCCGGATCATCGTCGGTACCGCCGCCAAGTGGGCCACCGTCCGCGACAGCAAGTTCGGCTGGGCGATTCTGGACGAGTCCTACCAGATGCGTTCGGACATGCTGCTTCAGATCGTCGAGCGGTTCGACCGTGGTCTGTTCGTCGGCGACCCGGGCCAGCTGGACCCGTTCACGATCGTCGGCACCGAACGCTGGATCGGGCTGCCGCACGACCCGACGCAGAACGGCGTCAGCGTGATGCTGGAACACAACCGAGGCATCCCCGTGCACCGGCTGCCGGTGTCCTGGCGCCTCCCGTCCTCCGCCGCGCCCACCGTCAATGAAGCCTTCTACCCGTTCACCGGCTTTACCGCCGGAACCGCCCACGGCACACGCGCCTTGGAGTTCCGCACCGCCGGGTTCGGCAGCACAGACCTGGACGAGACCCTCACGATGGCGTTCACCACCGGCTGGGCCCTCCACGAACTCAAGCGCCGCCACGTCCCGCGCACCGACACCGAAACCATCCAGACCGCGGCCGACCTCGCCGGCCGGTTGCTGGACCGGGGAGCGGTCGCCACCTGCGAGCGCCACCGCGGCGGCCGCCCCCTGAACGCCGGCGACATCGCCATCGGCGTCGCCCACCGCGACCAGGCCGACCTGGTCCGTACCGCGCTCACCCGGACCGGCAACCCGGACGCTCCCGATGTGGCGGTCGACACCGCGAACCGGCTGCAGGGCCGCGAGTTCGAAGTCGTCATCGTCGTACACCCGCTGTCCGGCCGCCGGGACGCCACAGCCTTCCACCTGGAGACCGGACGGCTGTGTGTCCTCGCCTCCCGCCACCGGCAGGCATGCATCGTCGTCGCCCGCGAAGGCATTGCCGACCTCCTCGACAGCCACCCCTCGATGGATCCGGTGCACCTGTCCGTGCCGGCCAAATTCCCCGACGGCTGGGAAGCCAATCAGGTCATGCTGGCAAAACTCTCCCAGCACCGCGTCGCCGCATGACTCCCGGGCAACACCCTGACGCGGGTATGCAGCTCTCCCGTCGAAATCGAAAATCCATTCTTTTTCTGGGATTCGTCAGTACCGGCGGCCGGGACGGCGAAGTACTGATGGGTGGCGCTTTGTGTCCTGGCGGGAAACGGCCGTTGTTCCCAATTCGTGGGAGATCTGTCAGCGATGGCCTTCAAGCTAGGAAGCTCTGTACACGTGGGGAACGTACGAGGCGAGGGGTGGAATGGATCAATCGCGACAGTGGTGGCGGAGCGTTCTGTCCAGCGACTGGACTGTGTTCGCCCTGCCCGAGGACCTCGTGCGGGAACGCTATACGGCCCTGCTGGCTGCGTTGGAGGAATTGTCTACCCGCGGCCCGATGTGGACACCGGCTCAGATCCTCGAGCAACTACGCACCGTGGGTTACCACGATGGGCTGGCCGAGGAGCAGTTGCTGTCGTCGCTTGAGCAACTGGCCAAGTGGGAGCTGGCCAAGCCGTTCAGGGACTATGCGGCGCCGGTGCGCAACTATCGCGGGGTGATCTCGCGGCAGGAGGCCTGGGCGTTGACGCTGCGGGGTCGGGCGCTTGTAGCCGCCGTACGGGCAGCGGTGCTGGACTCCCGTCGTGCACTGCAGCTGCCGAGCCGGCTGCTGGACGGTGTGGAGCAGACGGTCCGCCGGATGCTGGAGCATTTCACGAGTGATCCTGGGCTGCTGACAGGTGATCTCGATGATGTGCGGACCCGGATCGACGAACTCCAGCGGGTTACGGCCGACTTCTACGGTGCGCTGGCGCAGATGGTCCAGTCCGATGTCACTGACGACGACGTGTTCGGCAGGAACCGGGACCGGGTGCTCGAGGCGCTGCGGCAGTTCCCGCGGGAGTATGGGCGGGCGCTGCGGCGGGTGGGGGACGCGCTGGCGGCGTTGCGGGAGGTGGGCCACGGTCCGGTCGTGGAGACCGCGGCCGTGCACGCGGGGCTGGTGGATCCGGCCGAGCAGCAGCGCTGGGTGGACGAGCGGATGCGTCGCTTGGCCGACTTGGAGGCGTGGTTCACGCCGGACGGGACGGTTTACCGGTTGATCGCTTCGGCGACTGGTGCTGTGCACACGCTCCTGATCGCGATCGACCGGCGATACGCGGCCAGGAGGCGGGGTGCGGATCTGGGGGCTGACTTCCGCTCTGTGGCGCGTAGTTTGCACCGGCAGGGCGGCGAGGAGCAGGCGCGGCGCGTGTACGGGGCGGCGTTTGGGGACTGGCCGGCGTGGCACGCTCAGATCGGGCCGGCCGAGGAGGACGTGGCGCATGCGACGGTGGCTGCAGCCGGACTCACGGTGCACCGCGTAGAGGTGACGCTGCGTGAGCATGAGCGGGTGGGGAAGCCTGGAGGCAGGCCCCGGAAGCTGGCGGACACCACCGTGGACCGGGAGGGCGCGCTGGCGCAGGCACGCGAGGAGGCGCAGCTGCGCCGCCGGTTTGCCCGGGTGCTGGTGACGCCTGGAGAGGTGGGGCTGGAGCATTTCGCGGGGTTGGCAGCGGATGCTTCGGTGATCTTGCTGCGGGCGGTGGAGGCGGCGCTGCAGGAATTCGACCCGGTGCTGGGGTTCGGGTCTGCGGTGGCCGAGGGGGCCAACGTCGTGGTGCGGGTACGGCCGGGGATGGCAGACCGGCAGGTCCGGGTGGAGTTGGCCGAAGGGGTGCTGACCGGCCCGGATCTGCGTATCCGTGTCGATGCGAGCGAGCGGGCCGACGAAGCGGATGTGCAGGGGGCGGCATGAGCGGCGAGATGTTGGAGGCCGATCTGCGGGATGCGGCCCGGGTGCTGGCGGATCGAGGACGGCTTCGCGCCGAGGCTGAGCCGGAGCTGTACCGGGCGGCTGTAAAGGGGCAAGCCTCGTTGGCGGGGCTGTTCCGGTCGGAACTGGGCTGGACGTTCGAGGTACTGGAGGTGGCGCAGCTGGTCCGGCTGCACAAGCGGCGTGTGGATGTCCCTGGCGACCGGGGGCCTTCGGTAACCCGCGGCGGAGGCCGTCCGGTGCTCCTGTCCCAGGAGGCGCTGGTGCTGGTGTGCCTGGTGTGCGAGCAGTTGTGGCGGCGGCCGCGGTTGAGCGTGCGGGAGTTGATGCAGGCGCTCGCGCAGGTGTGCGCAGAGGAGGCTACCTCTGGTGGGCTGCCGCGGGTGCAGTGGGTGGCAGGGGAGGGGACGTCGAAGCAGGAGGCCCGCTGGCACCGGCAGAACCTGGTGGACGCGTTGCAGGTGCTGGAGGCCGAGGGTTCGGTGGAGGCCGACTCCGACCTGGAGCGGGTCGTGATGGACGAGGACGCTGACCTTGTGGTGACGGCCTCGAGGGACCGGCTGGCGGCACGGTTCTCGTCACTGTCCCCCGCGCTGCTCGGCCTGGACGCGCTGCCTCCGCAGGAGCACGCGGCGGCATTGTCGACCGCTTCGCTGCTCGACCCGATGATGCCGGAGCCGGATCAGACGGCGTCGTTGGAGGAGCGGCGGCTGCAGGCGCTGCGGCGGCTGGTGGACGACCCGGGCGTGGATCCCTTCGACGAGCAGACGCCGGGGACGGCATACCTGCACACGCTGGCCGGCCGGGAGCGGGGGCTGGCACTGCTGGCCAGCCTGGGATTGGGGGTGACAGTGCGCCGGGACTGGTGGGAGGTCACCAATCCCAGCGGGCTCGGGACCGCAATGGACTTCCCCAACGGGCGGCGGATGGAGCGGCAGGCCGCGCTGGCGCTACTGGCTCATCTGTCCGAGCGGGGCCGGACTGGTTCGGTGGTGCAGGTGGGCGACGTAGTGGAGCTACTGGAGGAGGTGCGGGCGGTGATGCCGAACTGGGCGGCCGGTCACAAGGCGCAGCTTCCCGCGTTGGCGCGGGCAGCGATTAGTGAGCTGGCGGCCGCGCGGCTGCTGGTTCCGGTGGTAGGTGAGACGGAGCAGTGGCAGGCGACGCCCGGGGTGCACCTGTGGCGGGTGCGGGTGGCGCACGCCGCCCGTGGAGCAGCGGGGCCGGAGCCCGGCGAGGCGTCCGGTGCCGAGCCGGCTGAGGGGGACGTGTGAGGATCGCCGGAAACGGGCCCGTCCAGGCCGGTGGTCTTGGGCTGGGAATGCCGGTCGCGGAGGGCCGCTGGCAGCCCACACGGGCCGGAGTGGTGAACTCCTGGGCCTGGGCCGAGGAGGAACTCCTGTTCGCCAACGGGTGGCTGACACTCGCGGGACCGAACGGGTCGGGGAAGTCCTTGTCGGCATCGATGCTGGTCACGGTGCTGTTGGACGCGGATGTGTCGCAGACCGCCTTGTCGGTGTCGGGGAAGGCAGCGGGGACGTTGCTGAGCCGGCACACCGACCGGGACGAACAGCAGGACCGCACGGGGGTGTGGTGGCTGGAGTACGGGCGGCGCACCGATGGCGGGACTGTGGAGTATGTGACGACCGGGTTGTGGCTGAGGGCAGTCGGCAAGACGGTGCACCGGGTGTTCTTCCTGGCGCGGGGACGAGTCGGGGAGCAGCTGAGTCTGCAGGTGGACCGGGAGCCGGTGCGGATCGGTGACCTCGCAGCGCAATTGGCTGCCTGTCAGGGGCAGGCCTTCACCTCCAGCTCCTCGTCTGCGGCCTCGAACCGGGCGCGGTTGTCGGAGCATCTGCGGGTGGTCGGGGACGAGCACGACTACCGGCGGGCGGTACGCGAGGAGTTGTTCGCCCCGCTGGACGAGGTGCAGTTCGACGCGCTGGTGGGAGTGCTGCGCAGCCTGCGCAGTGTGCGCACTGCCGAGGCGATCTCCGCAGCCGAGATGGGCCGGCTGCTGTCCAGCGCACTGCCTGCGCTGGACAGCGAACGGCTGACGGTGATCGCTCAGGCAATGGAGCGGATCTCCGAACTCGAGGACCAGTTGGAGCGTGCCCAGGCGGAAGAGAAGCTGCTGCAGGGCGCGGAACGGGCGTATCGCCGGTACGTGGAGGCGGTGGCGGTGGTCGAGGCCGCCTCGCTCATCGCGGCGAACACCGGGTTCGACGCTCAGACCAGGCGTGAGCGCCAGGCGAGTGAGGAGGCGCAGCAGGCCGGGGCGCGGGAAGCCGAGGCCGTGGAGCTGCTGGCCGGGACGCGAGCCGAGATCGGGGAGTTGGAGGGTCGCAAGAACGCGGCGGAGGAGGAGCTGCGTGGACACGCAGGCGCGGTCCTTCCGCAGCGTGAGCAGCGGGCGGTCGAACTGGCCGCTGCCGCCCGCACGGCGGCCAAACGGTCGGACGAGGTCGGCGGCGAGGCTTCCCGGGCTGAGGGCGCCGCCCGGGAGTCGGCGGATGGCGTCCGGTCGGCGCAGGGCGCCGTGTCGGCGGTGTCCGGGCCATTGCGGGTGGTGGGGGGCCGGCTGGGCGCGGATGCGGCCCTGGAGGGACTGCTCACCCTCGACGAGCGGCTGGTGGCGGCCGAGGCCGCGGCAGTGGCTGCAGGCGTGGTCGACGAGGCGTGCGCGGCACCGCTGGCGTGGGTGGACACCCGGATCTCCCAGATGCGGAAGGTAGAAGCCGCGCTCGGAGACCATGCGACGGCGCAGGGAATGGAAGTCGCGGCGGCGGCCGATCTGCGCGAGGCCGAAGGGGTCGAGGAAACGGACCGGGCCACGGCCGACCAGAAGGGCAGGACGCGGGCGCGGGCCGAGGACACGCTGCTGGACGAGATGCGGCAGTGGGCAGATGAGGCAGTGGAGTTGCGCGGTCCCGCCCTCGAGCTGCTCGTGCGGGACGGTCGCGGCGACGGGGAGCGGTTGCCCGTCGGGAAACTGACAGCAGGGCTCGCTCAAGTCGCGGGCGAGGCGCGGGCGAGGATCGACGCGGCAGGGCACCATCGGCAGGCAGTCGCGGACTGCGCGGTGGCCGAGCAGGCGGCTGGGGCATGGGAGCAGGCACGCACGCTGTGGGAGCAGGCACTCAGCGCGGCCGAGCACGCCTCGAAGGCATTGCGCGGGGCGCAGGAGGAGGCCCTGGAGCAGGACGCGGCCGAGCAGGTGGCCCGGGAGCAGCACCAGGAGACGCACCTGCGGCAGGTCGCACAGGCGGAGGCCGCAGTCGCGCAGGCTCAGGAGGCAGCGGACGGGGCCGGATCGGCGGCCGTGGCGGCCTGGGAGCAGTGGCAGGGCCTGGTCGGCCGGTGGCGGCATGACGCGGTACTGATCGACGTCGGCATGGTGCCGGAGCCAGCCGGGGACGGGACCACGGTCGACGCCATGCAGACAGTCGCGCAGATCCAGGTGTCCCTGGAGCGAGCGCACGCAGCGGCCGCCGGACGGCTCCAGCGTGCGGTGGACGCCGCCGACCAAGCGGCGGGACTCGCGCAGGAGACAGTCCGCGACCTGGAGCAGCAGCTGGAGCAGGCCCGACAAGCGGCGCCGGTGCCACCGGCACCGCTGTGGCGCAGCCGACAGCCCGTGGACGGCACCCCGTTGTGGGCGCTGGTGGACTTCGCCGAACACCTGACTGACGAGGCCAGAGATCGCCTCGAGGGTGCTCTGCTGGTCAGTGGCCTGCTGGACGCACTGGTCCGTGCCGACGGACAGGCGGTGGCAGGGGATGTGACCCTGCGACCTGGAGCTGCGGCGGCGTCGGGAGCGAGTCTGGCGGACGTACTCCGGCCCGACGCGCAGGGCCGGATCGCCCCCGAGCGGGTCCACCAGCTGCTGCAGTCGATTCCCCTGGACCCGTCGGCGGACGATCAGGTCACGATCGCGGTGGCGACCGCGGTCGCACCGGCCGGCTACCAGGCGCGGTTCATCGGGCAAAGTGCCCGCGAACGCGCCCGGCTCCAGCACGTAGCCAGCCTGGAGCAGCAACTCGACCATGCGCAGGGGGCATTGCATCGGGCACGCGAGGAGACTGCGCGCGCTCGCGCCCGGGTGAACGCCGCCGCGATGGAGCGGGACCGGTTCCCCTCCCCCGCCGGGTGGGAGCAGGCCCGTGAGAGGTGGCAGGGCCTCCTCCGGGCGCTGCAGGAGACCCGCAACCGGTCCGCCCAGGACATCCGCCTGGCCGAACGCGGGCTGGCGCAGGCACTACACGCCCTGGACGCGGCTGCCGCGCGGCGCCGCAGCGCGCTGGAGCTGCTGGCCCAGGAGGCACGGCACACCGAACAGGTGGCGACCGCGGCACTGGCCGCAGCCCGGGCGGCTGAAGGCACGGCGCGGGAGACGGCCGGGACCGCGGCCGCCAGTCACGCCGGGTGGGAGCAGGCAAAGGACGCCCAGGCGCACGCCGATGCCGAGCAGGCCGGTTTCCCGCCGCTGGATCAGGTCTTCTCGGCCCAACAGCAGGAGGACGACGCGAGCGAGCAGTTGCAGCACTCCATCAGGCGCACGGCCGACGCGCGCGAGCGGCACCGCCGGGCCGGCGAGGCCGTGCGTCAGGCGCTGCGGGCGTTGAACCGGGCAGCCGACGCGGGGGGCGGCACCGTACTGCCCACGGATCCGAAGGCGGCCGATGCCCACCGCGAGGACACCACCTTGATGTTTCGGCAGGTCGAGGCCTGGCGGGGCGCCGCAGGGCGGGTGATCGACCTCGCGGGACGGGCACGCCAGGACGCGGCAACCGCCGAACGCTGGCGGACCCTGGCGGCCGACGCCGCCCGGGAGGCAGAGCAAACCGCCGTGGACGCGGGACGCGAGAAGGCGGCTGTCGAGGAGATGCGGCGCCTGCACGGCGCCGAGTACGAGGAGCTGCGCGCCTCGCTGCAGGAGGTCACCGGTGCGCTCGACCGCGCCCGGGCACGGGTGGAGGAGCTGCAACGCGCCAAGGAAGAGGCTGCTGCTGACGCGGCGTCGGCTCGGGCGCGGCTGGATGAGGTCGCGCCGCTGCGTCAGGCGGCCGAGGAGCACCGCGATGCCTGCCTTACCCGGTTGGGCCGGCTCGTCGACGAGGGCCTGGCCCTGGTCGGCGAGGACATCTCCACCGGGCCGGAGGGCCGGCCCGCGAACCTGACCGCGGGACTGGCCTGGGCCAGGCACCTGCTGGCCGACCGCCCCACCGGGCCAGGCGCGGGGGTGGGGGCGGACCGGCTCGCCGCGGCGTCCCGGGCCCGGGACGCCGCGCTGAAGACCCTCGAGGGCGCCGCCCGCACCGCCAACAGCGCACTGGCCCGGTTCAACCGCCAGGTCATCCTCACCAACATTTCGGGCACCGGTTGGCAGCGTGCCGAGGTCGCCGACCCGGCCGCCGCCCGCGGCCAGGACCTGCGCGCAGCGGTGGAGGCACTGCGCGCGGCAGTCGCCCAGCTGGAGCAAGACCTGCGCGCCGACATCAAGAAGGCCATCAAGACCAGCATGTTCGCCCAGCTGCAGCGCGACGTTCAGGTCCGCCAGGATCTCGCGCAGCAACTGGTGCGGCAGATCGGCCAGACCCTGGCGGACGTGCGTACCGGGGTGGCCCGGGTCGGCGTGAAGGTCGAGTGGGCGGTGCGCAAGGACGCGGACGCGAAGGCCATGGTGGAACTGGTGAAAAGTCCCCCCTCGGACGAGATGTTCGAGCGGATGTATGACGTGCTGCGGCAGCGGATGGACGAGTCCGTCGGGGACACGTGGGCGGATCGGGTCGCGCACACCTTCGACTACCGGGCCTGGCACGAGTGGACGATCTCGGTGACACACTCCTCGTTCAGCGATGGGGACGGTGACCGCTTCAAGGAGGTCAAGCCGCGCGGCATGAACCCGCTGGAGACGTTGTCGACCGGGGAACGGCGCCTGGCCACGATGCTGCCCCTGCTGGCGGCCGCGTGGTCGATGTACAGCGGGGAGTACCGCGGGCCGCGGCTGCTGTCGATCGACGAGCTGGATGCGGCGTTCGACGACGCGAACCTTCGGCAGATGCTGGGACTGCTGCGCCGGTGGGAGTTCGACGTGCTGGCGACCGCCCCCTCGATGACCCCAGTGATCAAGAAGGAGGCCGGGCAGGTCGTCATCCACCAGGTCATCACCAGCGGGAAGCACCGAGTGACGGTGCCGTGGCTGTGGCAGGGCCACGGCGAAGCGCAGCCGCTGACGCTGGACCTCGGCCTGGGCTTCGACGGCGGGATGGCCGACTGATGGGCACGACATGGGAATGGGTCGCGGACGATGAGGCACTGGCCCCGCTGTGGTCCGCCGTGCACGACCGGCTGTGCGCCGGGACGGATCCGGCAGCAATGGCAAGTGTGCGGGTGACCGGGCTGCCGCCGGCGGGGATAGCAGCGTTGCGGGCGTGGCTGGACGACGCAGGGCGGCTGCGGCGCGGCACCTCCGCAGTGGTCGTGGACGCCCGCGGGGCGCGAGTGCCGGTACGAGCGCTACGCCAGGTGCTGCAGCTGGAACCACAGGACCTGGTGGCACTGGTGGAGCATGCCGTGGGACGGCCGGTGATCGACCGCGCACGGCAGCGCATGAGCGACGCGGCGCTGCGCCAGGATGTGTGGCAGTACGCGGCCGCACAGCTGCCAGCATGTCCGGGGCTGGTCGCGCGGATGCGCGCCGCCGGGATCGGCGTCGACGATGGCACAGGGGTGCGCAAGCTGGTCGACGCCCTCGCCGCTGTGGCGACACGGCTGCCGGCCGACCCGCCGGTCTCGCTGCCCAAACTCGCCCACGACACCGCCGGTGACCCCCATTTCTTCGACCTCGACACCCTCGCCGGCAGTCGACTCGTCACACTGGTCGCCGAACTGACCGGACAGGTCGAGCCGACACGGCCGGACCGGATCCGTGCCCTGCTCGAGCAGACCGGAGTCGTCCCTGACCGGCTCACCGCCACCGTGCTGCTCCACCACGTCCAGGCCATCGGCGACGGATCGGTCGACCGGCGCCTACGCGACGCCGTCGCCCCGGTTGCGCTGCACCTGTTCGACCTGACCCGCACTCCCCCACATCTGGACCCGACCCAGGTACTCACCGTGGTGGAGAACCCCTCCGTCCTCGAAGCCGCCCTCGCCTGCGGCCACACCGCGCCGCTGGCGTGCACCAGCGGACAGCTGCGCGCCGTCGACCACGCCCTGCTGCAACTCGCCGTCGACCAGGGCGTGGCGCTGCAGTACGCAGGCGACCTGGACGGGCCAGGGCTCGGCATCGCGCACACCGTCGCCCGTCTGTACGGCGCCAGACTCGTCGCCATGGACCTGGCCACACTCCACGACGCCGGAACCCACCCGTCCGCAGTGTTGCTGGGCCCGCTCCCCGCCGAAGACATCGATCTGCAGCTCGCCCGCGAACTGCGCAACGTGGGGCGGGTGGTGTTCCAAGAACACGACGCCGTTCTGGACCGCCTCCTCCCACCCGCTTCCGCCTACTGAGCTTGACTCATGGAGTCGTTGGGGTGAGGGACAGTTCGGTCCCGGTGAGGCATCCGTCGATGAGGTGGGGACGATGCCGTGCCAGATGGTCTGAATGAGGTGCTCGGGTGTGGTGAAGGCGGTATTGGACAGCCAACAGCGCAGCCGCCGATACCGTCCGCCACATCAACAACCACAGGAGCGAGACCTGATCGACAAGCCCCCGACCAACCTGTCACGTCACGGACATACACGCCTTCAAACACACCCTTCTGTCATCCCCGTTTGGACTCGTACGGGCTCCAGCCACGCAGGTACGGGCGCAGGTCCTCTGGTGTGATCGTCGGAGGGTCCGGTAGTCCTGGGTTGTGAGGTACGGGGTCGATGCGGTCCGCATAGGCCCGGGCCCAGGTGGTCCAGGCAGTGGTTGCTTCGGCCACGTCGGTGGTGGCGTGGTGGTCTTCGAGCGCGTCGCAGTAGGCGCGGATGGCAGTGGCTTCCTGCCAGGCCTGTACCTGCGTGCGCAGGGCCTTCAGCCGGTGGTCTTCCAGAAGGGCAGTGCGAGCCTGCTGCATCGCAGTCAGCCAGCGTTGGCGTGTCTCTTCTTCCTTACGCTGCTGGACCTGCAGTCGTTCGTACTCGGCGTGTGCGCGGTGGCCGATCTCTCGGAACAGGGCGGGGAGTTTGTCTTCCAGGCGCCAGCGTTGCCTGTCTCCCCAGTGAGAGCGTCGGCCTCGATGGGCGTAGGTGTGCTCGAGGCTGAGTTCGAGTTCGTGGGATGGGCGTGAGGTGCGCGCCGTCACGCGTTGCCAGGCGTACTTCGCGCCGCTGGGGTCGGGGACCTCGTAGGAACCTTCGTGGAAGGAGAGCGGGAAGGAACTGTCGCCGATGGTGATCACCAGACTGGCTGCTGAACCGGTCTCGGGGTTGCTGACCGTGTAGTTCTTGGCTTCGGCTGCGTGGCAGAGGGCATGGATGATGCGGCGGGCGCGGGGCTGGCAGTCGGGGCAGGCCGGGATGTGGGCTGCGGCGGCTGCGGGGTGCACGGTTTCTGGGGGCAGGTCGTCGGGGACGGGGACGGTCTCGTTTGGGGGCGTGGAGCGTCGCGGCGGTGGCCCGGGGCGCAGGGCGATAATCAGGTCGCCTTTGTCGCGTCCGGTGTGCTGGAGATGGTGGCCGTCGGGGACCAGATGGGCTGCGCGTGCGGCGTGCAGGACGCGGCGCCAGTGGGCCCGCTCGTCCGGGGTGGGGTTGATGATGTGCAGGGTGCCACCTGCTTGCTGAAGTCTGGTGATCAGTTCGGCTGCCTCGGGTGCCGTCGACGGGGCAGAGGCGCTTGGGCGTGGGGCGAGCGCGGTATCGGTGTGAGCGAGGTGCTGGAGGCCGGTTTCGGTGGGGGCTGCGCTCCAGCGGCCGTCGGCCCGGGTTGTGGTGACCAGGCCACGACTGCGCAGGGCGTAGACGGTTGTGACGAGGTCGGAGTCGTCGGAGGTGATGGGCGTCTGGCCATGGCAGATGCGGCGCAGGACTTCGAGTTGGCGCTCATTCAGCTTGGTGCGGGACACGGATCTTCCTGTCGTGGCTGCCCGGTCGGTCGGGGGTGTCAGTCGTCGCGCTCGGCCTGACGCAGCGTCTCGAGGGGGATGCCGAGTTCCCGCTGGAAGCGGTCGGCGGCCTTGGCCTGTCCGGCCTGGCGGAGGCAGCCGATGGCCTGCTCCATGAGCTGGCCGATGCGGAGGACTTCGTCGCGCAGGGCCTTGAGTTCTTCGAAGTTCTCGACCACGTCGGCGCCGCACCATTGGCGCAGCAGGTTGTAGGCGGGTTGGTTGCTGCGGTCGACCTCTGCGCAGATCTCGGCGCTGATGTGGGTGCCGGGATTCTTGCCGCGGCCGGGGTAGAAGCGGCCGTAGATGGCGTCTTGACGTGCCTGGCGTTCGTGTTTGTCCACGACGGCCATCAGGTGGTCGGCTCGGGTGCGGGCCAGGAGTCGTGCCACCTCAACGGTGGTGGGCCAGGGCGCGGTCAGCGCGCCGTCGGTGTCGGTGAAGGCCCGTGGATCGCTGCGGAAGAAGCTTTCGGGCACGTCGACGAGCGCGGTCAGCGCGGGGACATCGTCGACGTACAGCAGGCCCCGGTCACGGTAGTTGACGCCGAAGGACACCACCCCCTCCCACAGATGCTCGTCGAACAGGATGACGACCGCCCGAAATGCGGTGTCATCGTCGTCCGGACTGTCCCGCGTCAGCTCGCTCCATCGCTCCTCGCGGGCCAGCCAGGCGTCCTTGTCCTGCCAGGCCACGCGGAGTCGGGCCGGCGGCACCCACTCCTGCCGGCCTTCCGCTTCCTCCGCGACGAAGCGCACTTTGACCCGCACCGGGCGTTGCGTGCCCATCTTCAGGACCTCGACCTCTGCAACGGGTCCGTGGTGTGGCGCCACCCGGTACGCCCACCGCTCCCCCACTTCCACAAGCCCTCCTCTCCGACCAACGCCTCGCCACCATCCTGCTCCTGATCACACGGCATGAAGGTGAGCTCCATCAGACCTGCGCCCCCGTAGCGGTGGAAGAACGGTGTTGTCGCCCGTTGGCCAAGGGTCTCTGATGCCGGCGCGGACTTCGGGCCCGGATGCTCGATTCCAGGAAGAGCGCTCTGTGGGGCCCGTCGGGGTCAGGCAGCGCGCTCGTAGGTGGTGCCGGTCCCGAGGACGTCGTCGAAGGGTAAGGCCCGCTGGCTACTGACCAGGTGGTAGGCGCCGCTGGTGGGGTGGAGGGTGTGGAAGCTGTTGTAGAGGACCTCCGCGGGTGTCAGGACACGGAGGTCGCCCAGGACGTAGTACAGCGGCACGGGCGCGTGGACGCCCATGAATTGCATGCCTGCCAGGGCGCACTTGTGGGAGATGGCGTAGTTGCGGGAGGTGGTGCTGGGCGTGCGCGAAATCCCTGAACGGGCTCGCCAGGCCGCCGCATTCGCCTGACCGCTCGACGCATAGCGGGCACACGACGCAGCCCAACCGCTAGCGACTGGTCTCGAGGTCGTTGAGGACGGCGAGGACCGGGCCCCAGCACATGCCGACGGTGTCGCGGTCGGGTGTGACGCCTCGTTCTTGTTGTTGGCGCAGGTGGACGAAGTTTCGGTAGTCACGGACGATCTTCATGAAGTCATGGGCGTCCATCTGGATCCAGCCGCGGGACCGGGCGGTGTCAAGCAGCAGGGAGAAGCTGGTCCGTTCGGGAGGCACGAGCTTGCCGTTGGGCAGGACGAAGCCCTGCAGCAGGGTGGGGTCGCGGTGGGTGAGGACGTCCAGGAGCAGCGCTTCGGCGAAGCTGCCGATGCCGATGAGGGTGAGGCCGTAGGCGCCGTGCTGTTCGCAGATCTGGGTTTCGGTGACGCGCTCCATGAGCTGCTGGAGGAAGGCTTCACTGCTGACGAGGGGCCGTATGCGGGCTTCGAGGTCGTCGGGAACGGTGAAGACGGTGGTGTGGCCGTCGGTGCCGGGCTGGCCCAGGACGGGGCGTCCCGAGACGTAGGTGACGGTGAGCTGTTCGGCGGCGAGGTGAGTGTTGAGCGTCTGGCGCACGAGGTCGGCCGAGGCGAGGCCGTCGTCGTATTCGAGCGGGTCGCAGATGCGGCACAGCAGTCGGCTGACGGCGGCCACATCGTCGGTGCTGGTGAGGATGTCGGAGAGCCAGGGGATGCGGGGTGAGCCGTCGTACTCGGCGGGCTGGGGCCATCCGGCGCGTTGGAGGAGCTGGGTGAGCTGATAGCCCCGGCGTTCGAAGGAGCCGTCGATGTCGACGATGAGGCGGGCGACGCGCTCGAGGGTGAGGGGATCGAGAGGTTTCACTGCGGGGTCTCCCTGTCTGCCGTGTGCTGGGCCTGTTCGAAGGCGCGGGTGAGGCGCTCGACGATGACGCGGCCGCGCTTTTTGAAGCCCAGTTCGGTGATGGCCTGGTTGATGCGGGTCTCGCGGTCGAGCTGGAATCCGTCGCTCAACAGCCAGGACGCCAGGGCCAGCAGGTCGGCGTCGGAGTAGTCGCCGATGCGGTCCGCCGCGGGTAGGGCGGGGCGAGGGCGGCGTGTGGCCGCCGCTGGAGGCGGGGGTGCTGCCGGACCGGGCGTGGGGGCGGGATCGGCGGGCGTTTCGTCGGCCTGTCGTACGGCGTCACGCCAGACAGCAAGGAGGCGGTCGATTTCGGTGTTCGGGTTGGTGAACCAGTCGGCGGCCCAGATGCGGTGGAAGCGCCAGCCGAGTCGTTCCAGGTGTGCCTGGCGTAGGCGGTCGCGGTCTCGGGCGCTGGGAGCGCTGTGGTAGCGCTCGCCGTCGGTTTCCACGGCGAGGATCATCTGGCCGGAGCGTTCGGGGTGGCCGAGGGCGAAGTCGATGCGGTAGCCGGACACGCCCCACTGCGGTGTGACGGGGACGTTGGCGGCTTCGAGGGTGGCGAGGACCTGTTGTTCGAAGCCGTTGAGGTTCCAGTCGGTGCGTGCGGTTCCGGTGCGCTGGAGGTCTCCTCCGTGGGAGCAGTACTCGAGGAAGGCGCGCAGCAGTTCGGGTCCGCGGTTGCGGGTGTTTTTGAGTTTGCCGGGGTCGAAGTCGTGGTGGGTGAAGGAAGTGACGACGGTCATCGACTGGCGGGCGCGGGTGATGGCGACGTTCAGACGGCGCTCTCCGCCGTCGTTGTTGAGCGGGCCGAAGGACATGGAGAGCCGGCCGTTGGCGGCTTTGCCGTAGCCGATGCTGAGGATGATGGCGTCGCGTTCGTCGCCCTGAACCTGCTCGAGGTTCTTGGTGAAGAAGCGGCGCCGGGCTCCGGCGTCGGGGCTGAAGAACTCCTGGAGTTCGGGGTGGTCTTGGAGGGCGTGGCGCAGCGCGAGGTTGATGCGGTCGGCGTGGCGTTGGCCCATGGTGATGACGCCGAGGCTGAGATGGGGGGTGTGGGTGGCGTGGTCGAGGGCCAGTTCGACGACTCGTTCGACTTCCTCGGGGAGGGAGCCGCTCTGGCCGGGCTGGGCGTGGCCGTCGATGGCCACCAGGCGGATGGGGCTGGTGAGGGTGGTGCCGGGGAAGGTGACGAGCCGGTCGTCGTAGATGGTGTGGTTGGAGAAGGCGATCAGGCGTTCGTCGCGGCTGCGGTAGTGCCATTTCAGGGTGTGGACGTGGGGCAGGCGGCTGCAGAGCAGGTCCAGCAGTGACTCGTAGGCGGCCGGGGGCGCGGCATCGTCGAGGTCGTCGTCGGTGTCCTCTTGTGTGCCGCTGAGGACGCGCTGGAAGAAGGTGGTGGGCGGGAGTTGGTGAGGGTCTCCGGCGACGATGACCTGCCGTGCGCGCATGATGGAGGTCATCGCGTCGTGCGGCAGGACCTGGCTGGCCTCGTCGAAGATGACGACGTCGAACAGGCGGGTGGCGGGCAGGACACGGCTGACGACGAGGGGCGACATGGCCCAGCATGGCTTGGCGGCCAGCAGCACGTCAGGGGCCTTCTCGACGAGTCTGCGCAGCGAGAGGTGCCGGGACTTGCGGCGGGCTTGGGTGCGCACCAGGGTGTTCTGGTCGGGGTGGGCGTCGCGGACCTTGCGGAGCCGGACGGCGACTTCGTAGCGGACACGGGCGGGGTTGCTGTCGCGGTGGATGAGGTCGTTGCGGCGGAACTGCTCGACGACGTGGTCGTGTTCGAGGCGGGTGAAGGAGCGCAGGTAGGCGGAGCGCATGTGCGCCTCCTCCAGCACCGATGACCACCACAGGTAGTCGAAGGTGGCCACCGCCGTGTCGGGGTCGGCGTCCGTGTGTGCCAGCTCGTCGAGGAGGCCGCCGAGTCCGGCCGCTTCGAGGCGGTCGGTGAGCTGGTTGAGTTCGGGCATGCGCAGCAGGGTGTCGCGGTCGCCGTCGAGGCGCTGAATGGTTTTGTCTACGTCGTCGGCGGGAGCGGTCTGCCAGCCGTCCCAGCGCACGCACAGGGCTATCGCGGCCAGACGGCTCTGCAGATCCGTGAACGCGGTCAGGGCGCGGGTGAGTCCGGGGACGGTCCAGGGGGTCGCATTGCCGGTCACGGACAGCGTCTGCCAGCGGGTGTGCTGCTCGGCGGCCCGGAGGAGGGCGGCGTGCAGAGCGGGGCGTTCGCGCAGACCGTCCTTGGTCAGGCCACGCGCCTTTTTGATCAGTTTCCGGCGGTTCCACCAGCTGATGTTCCGGTCGTGCTCCTTGCGCCAGGCGCGGCTCGCGGTGGCGGCGATGAGCTCGTCCAGGCCGGGGGCGAAGACGGCTGCTTCGAAGCGGGCCAGTGTCGCGGTGACGTCCTGCAGCAGGGTGAGCAGGGCCTGCCATCCCTGGAGGTCGTCGGCCGGGCGCAGGCCTGCGGTGTCCACCAGGTGGGCAAGGGTGCGGCGGGTGTCGCTCAGTGCTGTGCCGGTGAGCTGGTCGAGGCCGGCCACCACGGCGCGCAGTTCGTCATCGGTGCGGGCCTGGGTGTGGGACCAGGGGGATTCGCCGCGGCGGATGGTCAGTCCTTTCTTGGCGACGAAGGTCCGCAGATCCTGCTCGGTCCGGCGATGGTGCTCGCCGTGGAGGTGGCGCAGTGCGGGGCCGCGCAGCCGCAGGCGGGTGTGATGGGCGGGCGGGCAGCCCATCAGGTGGGTGATCGCCTGGTGCGGGCTCACCTGCCAAGGATCGAGCGGCTGGTGGAACTCCTGTATGTGCCGGAGGGTTTCCTCGCGGTAGTGGGCCAGGCCGGTGTGCAGGTCGGCCGGGCGGGGCGGAGCCTGCTGGCCTGCGCGCTCCAGGGCGTCGTGGAGTTGCTGGGCGATCTGGCGGCGGCTGAGTTTGTTGCCGTGGAGGTCGAAGACCAGGCCGTCCAGGTCCACGGTGGCGAGGTTGTCGGTGACGGCTTCGATCGCGGCGCGTTTCTCGGCGACGAACAGGATGCGTTTGCCCTGGGCCGAGAAGGTGGCGATCAGGTTGGCGATGGTCTGGCTCTTGCCCGTTCCCGGTGGTCCTTCGATCACCAGGTGGGAGCCGGCCAGCGCGGCGCTGATGGCTTTTTGCTGGGAGGCGTCCGCGTCGAGAACGAGGTACTCCGAGCGGGGCGGGATGTCGTCGGCGCTGGCTGGAGCGCGCGGGCCGGTGGCCTCGGCCAGGGCACGGTTTGCTTCCCGGTCGCCGGCCAGGGCGGCGATGACCGGGTGGTCGGCCAGCAGGTCGGTGGCGTTGCGCAGGTCCTGGACCATGGGCAGCCGGTCGAAGCTGAAGACGCCCGCCACGATGCGTTCTTCCAGTTCGGCCGTCAGGTTGCTGCGGACGAGAAAGGCCTCGAGGATCTCGTAGGCGAGGGGGATGCGGTCGGCCGGGTCCGCGCATTCCTCCAGTGCGGTGGACACCTTGTCGGCAAGGATTTCCGTATCGCCGTCCATGCCGTACTGGCGGCTGAGCGCGTACAGCAGCACCGGATTGATCTCCGCCTCGCCCACCGTCGCGAGGACGAAGTCGTTCTCGGACGCGGTGCGCGGCTGGATGGCCAGAGGCTGCAGGAGCAGCGGGGCGCGCAGCGCTGACACAGGGGTGCTGCCGCGTGTGGGCGGCGGGTCGACGCGCAACAGGCCAAGGGCCAGGCGCCCGGCCTCGATGCCCTGTTCCTCGTCCAGTTCCACCATCCTGCGGCGCAGGCTCCGTGCCCGAGTGCAGGCAGGACCGTGGTCGGCGGCAGCGGGGAACAGGGCGGCCAGGCGGGTTTTGCGTCCGGCCAGGAGCGAGGTCAGAGCCTGCGGATTCGCTCCGGTCACATCCAGCGACGCGGTTTTGGTGTCCTTGAAGTGCAACAAAGTGTTGTAGGGCCCGAAGTCGACCAGAGCGTCGGCCCACTGCTGTGCCTCAGCGGCCACTTTCTCCCGACGAGCGTGCCGCACTATGGCATCCACGTATCCCCCTTGGCTGGTTCGTCCGCCGAACCCGGCCCGCCGAGCGCCGGAGCCCGCCCCTGCAGGCGAACAGACCAACGTAGGAGGCAAAGACACGTTGAAACAGGCAGAGTTGGAGCGCGCACAGGGCGCGAAAGAAGCACACACGGCGCACTACGGGCGCCCGGAAGACACCACTGTGCCGTCTGTCGACTCCGGGAAGAGATCAAGGACGCGGCTGGAACGGGGCGGTGCGGGATCCGGTCGAGGCCGGCCGTCCGCCAGACAAGACGGCGTCCTGTTCAAGATCAGGCGTGCCGCGGCGTCTTTCGCCCGAGCGGCTGTCGCACACTCAAGATCGTGCTCCTCCCTCATCCGCGTTGCCTGGAGCGGCCGTGTCGTACCGGCGGCTGGTGTCGTGGATTCCCCTTCCGTACGCGAGGGTCCAGCGCAGGTCTCCCGAGTCTGGGCAGGCCTGCCATGACCTGAGCAGCCCGGTTGCTGCCAGTTGGTCAAGCAGGGTGGGTAGTTCCGCGAGCGGGACGCCACAGGCGCGCGTCATCTGGTCGAGCTCGCTCAGACCGCTGCCGTCTTGCGGGTCGGCGTGCGCCGCGAGGTAGGCGCTCGCCAGTTGCGGCAGCGGTCCGATTGCACCTGCTGCCGAGGAGGAACTGACGCGCAGTGCCCAGTCCGCGGCACGCATCCGGTCGGGGCGGGCTGGGGCTTGGCCGAGCACCGCGGCGTCAAGTAGTTCAGCTACAACCTCGTTGGCCGCGTTACCGGGGATGATGCGAAGCCATCGCGCGTGCTCCAGCTCGCGCCATGGGTCCTGGACGGCGTTGAGGCGGAGGCTGCGCAGCACGCCATTGGGCAGCCGGACGTGCATTCTGATGTCCACGCGGAGCGCGCACTGCAGCGCGAGCAGGCGCGCGGCGGCCGAAGTGCCCGCTGGAAGGGCAGCGGCCAGGTAGCTGAGGATTTCGCGGACCCGGATCCGTTCGTCCGGTCCCTTGGGGCGGCGTCTGTGCCGCCGGGCGATTTTCGGGTGCAGCGGTACGCGAGCGAGGACGGTGTCGGGCACTACGGCGGCCTGTGCTGTCGCTGCGGCACAGGCGCTGCAGGCGTCGGCGAGCCGCCATACCCGTCCGCCGCGTTCGCGTGCGAGGAGGAGGCGGATGGGGCCGGCGCAGCCGCGGTGGCGGGGGTGCCACCGGCAGCCGCGTTCATGGCACTGGCAGATCCGTAGGTGCGAGGGACAAAGATCGCCGCGTGCGTGCCGTGCGAGATGGGCAAGGGCGACCGAGCGAGCGGAGGTTGCTGTGATCTGCCCGCCGCTGTGCGGGCATTGTTGGCATACGAGGACAAGCCCGCTGGCGTGCGAGCGTAGTTCCACGGTCCAGGCGCGTGGCGTTGCCGGACATGCTGTGCGCAGCCTCATGGGCGCGTGTTCCTCCTGTCGCTTCCACGCCGGTCCCGTTCTTGGTTGTGGGGACGGCCGACCACCGTAGTGCAGACCTCTGCCCTCCCGCGGCCGCCATCACCTGGGAAAATAGGGCAGAGGTCTGCACTGACAGGGCATGGGTCTGCACCGTCGGATGGACGGGTGACGATCTTGCCGCCCGATCCGGACCTCGACGCGCTGCGGTTGGAGCTCGCGCGTCTGCGGGCCGCGCGCGGGTGGAGCTACGACGAGCTCGCAGCCCGCAGCGGCCTGGCCAGACGCACCGTCATCGAGATCGAGCAGGGCCGCACCATCGGCACGCTGAAGACCTGGCACGCCCTCGCCCACGCCCTGGACACCCCGCTCGACGAGCTCTTCAGCACCCTGTGTCACGGGCACGACCTGCCCGGCCCGGCGGGTAGCTGACAGCCCGCCAAGACGACTGCCGCGAACCACTCGAACCGGCGAGACCATATCGAACGCGCGACCGTACACTCGCGCACCAGTCGCACGCTGTGAGGCCGACCGGGCGACCCGTCAGCACTGCTGAGGCAAAACCGGCGTGGTGGCTGGCAGGTTCGCCCGCATGCGCTCCACACCATCTCCCGTGGCCCGGCACTGGGACGGAAGCCCCCTCGCCCACCGCGTGCGCCGTTCCCTGCATGTCTCCCCCAACGGCGGCAGCCGGCTGCTGCGTTGTGGCCAAGGCGACCGGTGCCGCGAGTGCGGCAACCGGATCGAGTGGTACCACCGCGGCACTCAGCGGCCCGTCCGCCTTCATCCGCGGGAGCTTCCGGCCGCCCGGGTGCCCGCCGCATGCCGCTGGCATGTCAGCTCCGGTGTTGCCTACCCGGCTGGAGACGGCAGTAGCTGGTGCCGCCTGCCGCATGCCGCCGTCTGTCCCGCCCGAGACGTTCCCCCGCCCCCTCCCGAGCTGGCCGAGCTGCGCCGGTCGCTGGCCGTGAACACCCGCCGCCTGATCGACGCCGGCGTCTTCACCCCTCCCCCGGCGTCTCTGGACAGCCCGGCCCCCCAAGGAGAGGACCCGGCGGTCTGCCGCCCGGCCCGTCCCATCGTGCAGCTGCTGTACGTGCGCTACCTTGCCGCCCGCCCGGTGGAGGAGATCCAGTGCATCGCCCAGACCCGGCGCCGTCACCGCTGCACCAGTACCCTGCTCTCCCCCGACGCCCCGGCCGGCACCTGGACGCTGGTCCCGGCCACTGCTACGAGCGGTCAGCTGGCCCTGCCCGCCGCGGTCATGGCGGTCTACGACCTCAGCGGCATCCCCTACGCCGAGCAGCTGCGCTGGCGCGCACAGCGCTGCTGGCAGCACGCCGCTATCCCCGCGGCCGCCGACCTGGCAGTGGCCGACTGGGAGCCTTTCGACCCGCTCCGCCACCACGAGCACGTCCACAACCGCCTGCCCGCCCGCACCCGAGGCCCCGGCCTGATGGGCAGGGCAGACGGGGCAGTCCGCCCATGACGCCGCTCCGTGCCGTAGAGATCACCCTGACCAGGCCCGCCACCCATAGCGAGCTCCGGCACGCCCGAGAAAGCGTCCGGCTGGCCGCCAACGCGGACCGTGCCCGGCTGATGGCGGTCCAGGGCGCGCGCAGTGCCGGCGGTGCCCTGCACGTGCTGCGGCGCCGGCTGGGCACGCGGCTGCCGATCGACATCATGACCACGCACTACCCGGACCGGCGCGGCCAGGTTCTGATCAACATCGCTCTCAGCCACCGGACCGATGCCGTTCTCCGCCGGGCCGCAGCGGCCCGGGGGCAGAGGCCGCAGGATGTGCTCGGGCAGTGCGTGACCTCAGACCTTGCCCGGCATGAACAGGAACGCGCTCGGCGGCTGGAGGACCGGTTCGAAAGCCTGCTCGCCCACCACACCCTCGAGGAAGTCCTGGTGTGCGCGGCCCGCACCCATCTCGGTCGGCATCACCGCTTCGTCCCGACAGAGCCGTGAGCCCGTCCTGCGACCGGCACTCTGCCAGGACGACAGCGGATACCGCCGTCCTCGCTCTCCTCTGCCCCCATGCTTCTCTCTTCTCTTTCGCGGAGCCCTTGTTGCACACGCCCACCGACGAACAGGCGCATGCTGCCGACGCTTTCCGGGCCGGTCACCATCTCGTCCTGCAGGCCGGCGCCGGAACAGGGAAGACCAGCACGCTCGGTCTCCTCGCTTCCGGCACCCAACGCCGCGGCCGCTACCTCGCCTTCAACAAGAACATCGCCCAGGACGCCGCCGCCCGTTTCCCCCGCACGGTGCTGTGCAAGACCGCCCACGCCACGGCCTTCGCCGCCGTCGGTCACCGCTACACCCGTCGGCTCAACAGCCCCCGCCAGCCTGCGTGGAAGACCGGCCAGGCACTCGGTATCACCCGTCCGGTCCGCATCGGCGCTCACGAGATCAGCCCCCGGGTGCTCTCCCACACCGTGCTGCGCACCGTCACCCGCTACTGCTATTCCGCCGACCGAACCCTGGCCCGCCACCATGTACCGCAACTGCGTGGCCTGGGCACACCCGGCGACCACACCCAACTCGCCGCCGAAGTGCTGCCGTTCGCGACCAAGGCTTGGGCCGACCTATACAACCTCGACCAGGGCGTGGTCCGTTTCGAACATGACCATTACCTGAAGATGTGGGCGCTGACCGGGCCGAGGATCGAAGCCGACTTCCTTTTCCTCGACGAGGCGCAGGACACCAATCCGGTCTTGGAAGACGTCTTCGCCGCACAGCGCGACCATGCCCAGCTCGTCATGGTCGGTGACTCGGCCCAGGCCATCTACGGCTGGCGCGGCGCCCGTGACGTGATGACCGGCTTCGACGCCACCCCCCTCACTCTCACCCGTTCCTTCCGCTTCGGCCCATTGATTGCCGAAGAGGCCAATCGGTGGCTCGCGCTCGCCGACGCCCCCATCCGGCTGACCGGAAGCGAGTCCGTTCCCACCGAAGTCGGCAGCCTCAACCGGCCGGACGCCGTGCTGTGCCGCACCAACATCGGAGCCATGGCCGAAGTCATGCAACTGCTCGCCGCCGGCCACCGCGCCGCCCTCACCCGCGGAGGACAGCAGCTGGCCGCACTCGCCCTCGCGGCCCGCGACCTCAAGAACGGCCGCCGCACCTCCCACCCCGAACTCGTCCTCTTCGCCGCCTGGGGCGAACTGCAGGACTACGCCGCCCACGACCCCGCAGGACGTGACCTCCAGCCCTTCGTCGACCTCGTCGACACCCACGGACCCGACGCCATCCTCGCCGCCGTCGACCAGCTCACCGACGAAGACCATGCCGACGTCACCGTCACCACCGCCCACACCGCCAAGGGCCGCGAATGGCCCACCGTCAAAATCGCCGACGACTTCCCCCCACCCAAGGACACCGACCAGCACGACGCCCAAGGCCAGCCCATTCCGGAACCCGTCAGCGACACCGACGCCCGCCTCGCCTACGTCGCCGTCACCCGCGCCCGCCACCACCTCGACCTCGGTGGGCTTTCCTGGATCAACACCCACCCCACTGCAGCAAGCGCGGGCTGAAACCTGCCGAGGGTAGCGTCATGACCTGCGCGGGGCTACGCCCGGCTCCCCACCGAGCAGGCCCACCGGCCAAAGGAGGCCACCACGATGACATTCACGCCAGCGGAGCGAGAAGCGATCGCCGCCCACTCTGCCGCACTGGGCCTGTCCGCTGATGAGTACATCCGTCAGACGGCAGCCGACCGGGCCCTGTCCTGGCAGCGCGAGCGGGAAACCTTCCACGCGATGGCGCAGCGACGTGGCTGCACTGCCGACGAGCTCGTGCAGCGCGGAACCCTCACCGACAACAGCCTCTAACCAGCCCGCGCCCATAGCCGCCGGGGCAAGCTGCCACGCGAGAGGTGCGGATCGTCCGACAAGGCCACTGCCGGTGGCTGGCCCGCCTGTTCAGCCGGTTCGCGTGCTCCGCCTTGCCCTCAACGAACGTGGCCAACCGGCTGCTGAGCAGTGAGCGGGCGCCGGTCGAGCACGGCTTCGTGGACTTGGACGGGGTTCCGGGGCAACCGGTTCGTACGATGCGTTGGTTGTGCCGGGCTGGTCGTTGTTCGACACCTCCGGGAGGCTGGGTGTGCCAGCCGCTCCCCCACGTTGAGGGTCACCGGGTGTGGAGTATTGCGGATAGCTGCCGGTGCCGCACCGCCAGTTCCGTGGCGGTGCGGATGCGCCCAGACGCCGGGGCGGCGTGAATGTGTGGACGCTTCAGTCGGTGTGACGTTGGGTGGGGTCGAGGCGGCTGAGGACGGCGCGCACGAGGTCCCGGCCGTAGGGAGGGAGCGGTGCGGCCGCGCCGTGTGGAGTGGGCGGGTTCGTCGGACTCGTGCTACCGGCAACCTTCGAGCCGGGGCCGCCGTGCTGTTCCCGGAGCAGGTAGGTGATTTTGGCCCACTGGCGGAAGTTACCGTGGCAGGCGACGTCGTCGATCCACAGCAGTTCGTCGGTGGGTACGTCCGCCCACAGCGGGTGGTACTCGGGGATGACGGTGAGGACTTCTGCGGGTGTGAGGGGCTTGTAGCGCTGCCAGACGAGGATGCGGGAATCCAGCGCCGGACGGTTCTTGATCTTCTGGTAGCAGGTTTCGGCGCCGACCAGGACGACGGCGAGGCGGGTGTCCTCGTCGTCCCAGAGTTCACGGAAGAATTCGAAGGCCCGGGTGTCCAGCCACTGGGCTTCGTCGACGACCAGGACGCGCGGGATCTCTGACAGTGCTTCCTTGAGCATGGTTTCGCAGCGGGTGCTGTTGAGGGGTGCCTCGCCGGGTAGGTCGAGTTTTTTGTACAGGGCTGCGCGCAGGGCCTGGATTTTGGCGGAGCCGACTTTGATGCGCAGGGTGGTGTGGGGGGCGAGGTCGTCGAGGTGGCTGTTGACGGCGAAGGTCTTGCCCAGGCCGACGCCGCCGTGGACGCACATGATGGCGCCCTTGCCGGCGTCGGCGTTGAGGGTGGTGTGGAGGTTGGCGTAGGTCTCTGCGCTGGCCTGGGTCAGCATGGCGCGGGCGCCGGGCAGGCCCATGTAGTGGTAGTTGGGGCCGGCGGTCGGCTGGTTTTCGGGCGTGGTCGGGTGGGTCACTCGGTGTCCTGGGGCTTGGGGTCGGGCCGGGGCTTGGTCCAGCGGGCGGAGTCGGGCTTGGGCCGGTTGAGGAGGTCGGGCCGGGCCTCGGCCTGCAGGTGAACTTCCGGTGTCTGCAGTTCGCGTAGCTGGGCGGCTGCTTGGCTGGCGGTGAGCCGGTTGAGGGGCTCGGGCGCGGCGGCGACGCTGGTGGCGGCGTAGCGGGGGTTGGCGTTCTTGCGGGCTCGGCGGGCTTTGGCGGCGTAGCGGTCGGCTTCGCGCCGGCGGGCGTTGCGCAGTGCGCGGGCTTGGCGGGGGCTCATCTCGTCGCTTCGGAAGGCGGGGCCGCGGTAGGCGAGGGTGTCGGCGTCGTAGAGCTCGATGCGGTGGTAGTGGTGGGGTTCGTGGCGCAGGCGGACCATCTCGCCTGCGCTGCCGTGGCCGTGCATCCAGTCGCCGACGTAGTAGGCGTTCTTCCAGCGCACCCCCTTGCTGGTGATCTTCCGGGGTGGGCCGCCGTCGGTGAGGGTGTAGGTGTGCAGATCTGCGGGGTCGAGGGTGTCGATGGGGGTGAGGTCGGCGTGCCAGGCCTGGGCGGGGGTGCGCCGGTGGAGGCGGGCGATGGTGTGGTCGTTGTTCCACCAGTCCACCCAGTCCAGGACGACGGTGACGAAGGTTTCGTAGTCGAGGAGTTCGTCCAGGGCCCACAGGGGCTGGCCGCGGCGGTCGCGGCGGCTTCGGGGGGTGTGGGCGTAGCCGGGCAGTCCTTTGAACAGCATGTGCTTGGCGGCGCCGTTGACGGCTTCGACGGTGCCTTTGAGGTGGGGGCTGTAGGGCGGCAGGACGATCAGTTCGGTGCCGAACTTTTTGAACGCCTCGTCCACGCACTTGCCCAGGAAGTCACGGCCGCGGTCGGTGCGGATCTTGCGGGGGATGCCGCCGAAGGCCCGGTGGTGATCCGTGCAGAGGATGGCGTCGCGGGCGGCGGCCAGGATGGCGTCCTGGCTGGGCTGGTGGGGGGTGATGGCCAGGCCGCAGATGACGGCTGTGCTGTGGTCGATGAACCAGGTGATCCAGGGTTTGCGGCGGCGTCCGTCGACGTTGACGAAGACGCTGGCTTCGACGTGGTCCGTCTCCCAGACGTCGTTGCGGTTGCCGTGCGGGCGCAGGGCGTGCACGTCGTGTCGGCGGCGGGCTGCTTCGCCCCCTCTGAGGGCGGCACGCTGGCCGGGGGTGAGTTCCCGGTCGACGGCGCGGTAAAAGGTTGCCTGGGATACGCGGGGCGGGCTGCCGAAGATGCCGTCGTCGATGAGTTCGCGGTAGGTGGCTGCTGCGTTGCCGTGCCATCGGGCCAGGGTGTCGTGCATGGCCGGGGTGAGGGTGAAGTGGCGGCGGCCTTGGGGTGTGTAGGTGCCGTTGTGGGTGTCGGCGTTGTCCATCCAGCGGCGCACGGTGCGCCAGTGGACGGTGAAGGCGGCGGCGACGGTACGGACATCGTGGTGAGCGAGGCGGTCTGCGCCGCGCAGCCGCAACAGGCGGCGGACGGCGGCGGCGCGCAGGGAGGTGGTGTCGTAGGGGCCGTCGGGCGGGGGTGTGGCGGGCACAGAGGTTCAGGGTCTTCCGTGGGATGGGTCAGGCAGGGGCGAGGGTGAGCAGGCCTGCGCCGTAGGGCTTGCCGCGGCCGATGCCGGTGAGCAGGGCGTGGCTGAGCCGGTCGGGGTCGGTGATGGTGGCCAGGCCGTCGAAGCGGGTCAGTACGTGCACAGGGCCGGGAGGATGGGCTTGTTCGCCGGGCTTTGCGGCGTGGTGGCGTTTGCGGGGAAAGCGGGCGGGGGTGATGTCGGTGGTGGCCAGGGTGAGGCCGGCCTGGTGGGCGCGGCGCTGCCACCAGGCGAGGGCGTCGTCGCCGTAGAGGGCGACGATTTTCCGGCCGTGCTTGTTGGTGATGGGCTGGTGGTCGTCCAGGACGCGGCGGGCGGCGCTGGCGTTGGCGGTGATGCGGTAGCGCACCGGGCGGCCGGGGGTCAGGGCCTGGAACATGGGGTGCAGGGGCCGGGTTTCGGCGATGCCGTAGTGGTGGGGCAGGCGGGTGAGGTCGGGTGGTTGGTGGGACTGGACGAGCAGGGTGGGCGGGGTGTCGTCGGTGGCGTCTTCCAGGCGGAAGAGCAGTCCGGCCTGCTGCCGGGGGTTTTCGCCGAGGTCGTCGGGGGCCAGGAGCATCACGCTCTTGTGCAGGCTGACGGCGTCGGCCAGGTCACGGCGGGCGGCCTGGCTGCGCCGGTTGAGGCGGACGCGGGTCAGCGTCGCCGTGGTGGCGAGGGTGGCGGTGATCGGGCTGGTCACGGGGTGGTGTCCTGGTGGATGTAGGCGGTCAGTTCGGTGAGTGCGGGGGGTGGGGCGTACAGGGCGGCGGGCAGGTGTTCGGTGGTGTGCCAGGTGCGGCGGGTTTTGTGGAAGCGCCGTGTGGGGGTGAAGTCGTGGGGGACGTCGGCGACTTCGCGTTCGGCGTGGGCGGCGGGTACGTGGCAGGGCGGGTGTTCCCAGACGAAGGCGACGGGCACGGTGGCCTGGCCGGTGCGGGGTGGTGTGGTGAGGCTGAGCGGGACGTGGTGGAGGAGTTCGCCGACCGGGTCGGGGTGCGGGCCGCCGAGGACGAGGGGTTCGTTGGGGAGGCAGGCGCGCCGGCCCAGGTAGGGGCCGAAGGCGGGTTGTTCGAGCCGCTGGAGGAGATGTTTAAGGAACGGGTCGGGTCCTTGGACGGCGAGGGTGAAGACGGCGTCGGCGAGGTAGACCCGTTCGGTGATGAGGGTGGACTTCTCGCGGGGGCGGTAGCCGCCGCTGCTGGTGCGCAGGCCCTGGCGGTGCGGGCGGCCGCCGCCGACGGTGTGGTAGTCGGTGTGCCGGGTGCCGGGGCGGTCGATGCGGACGGTGAACGTCAGTTCGGTGTAGGGGTTTTGGCCGGTGGCCGGGTCGGGGGCGAGGGCTTCGTTACGGGGGCGTGCGTCGGCGGCGGCGAACAGGCCGATGAGGGCCGAGCGGGAGGGGAAGGGAAGGGTGTCGCGGTAGTGGAAGGCGGCGTGTTCCCCGAACGACATCAGCGGTGCGGCCAGGCGCAGCAGGATGCCGTTCATGCGGCGGTCCCGGCGGGCAGGGCCGCGGTCTTGGTGAGGGCGTCGGTCAGGTCGTCGAGGCCGGTGTGGGCGGTGCCGAGGTCCTCGACGGGGCGGGGGTGCAAAGTGGCGTAGCCGCAGCCGACGAGGCGGCGGGTGCCCAGCAGCCGGTTCAGCCCGGCGGCGTGCTCGGACAGGGCTGTGACGGCGGGGGCGCTGTAGCCGCCGCCGGGGGCGTGTTTGACGGGCTGTTCGAAGGCCGCCGCGTAGGAGACGGGGCGGCGGTCACGGATCGCGTAGTGGACCAGGTGGGGGTAGGTGTGCGGGGCAGTGGAGGTCTTCTTCGCGCCGGGCATGACGTCGATGAAGGCATCGGCGAACAGGCCCAGCAGGCGCAGGGCCTGCTCGTGGTCGCCGTTCAGGTTGCGGGTCAGTTCGGTGAGATTGACCGTGGCGTAGCGGTAGAGCAGGCCGGTGGTGAAGAACGCGGTCTGCAGGTGGGCGCTGCCGGCCTCGTTCGGGGCCGCCCAGTCCTCCACGGCGGTGAAGTAGTCGGGCTGGGGTGAGCTGGCGTGGACAGTGAAGGCGGGCGCCATCTGCACGGCTCCGTCGACGTGGGCGTCGGGCACTTCGGCGAGCATGCGGCCGAAGAGATTGATGGTCGCGGTGCGCCGGCGGATAACGGAGGCGACCTTGGGCCGGGGCAGGACGGCTTCCGCCTTGGGCTTCTTGCGGGTGCCCTTGGCCTGGGCGGTCTGCGCGGCCGTCTCCTGGGCGAGGGCTTCTTCGAGTTGCGGGCGGTGGTCGGTGCACAGGTCGGTGAGGTCGTCGAGGACGTCGCGCGGCAGGTAGAGGGTGGCCGAGGTGATGCCGCGCTGGTTTTCCTCGGTCTTGAGGCCTTCCGCGGTGGCCGAGCGCACGATCTGGGTTCCGGCGAAGGCGGCCAGGTCGGTGGGCCAGCCGGCCGCGCGCAGGGCGTCGGCCACCCGCAGGGGCAGCATGCGGGTGCGGGCGGCGTGCTCGTCCAGGACGTCCTCCAGGCGCAGGCGGATGGCCCGCTTCCAGGACTGCGAGGACACCAGGGCACGGACCACGCCGCCCAGGTTCAGGGTCTTGGGCAGGTCGTCCTCTCCTCGGTTGAGGAGGGAGGCGGGCAGCGGGTGCAGGATGTGGAAGTCGGCGTAGCGGGCGGGGGCGTAGGCGGTCATGTCACTGCTCCTTGGACGTCAGGGTGTGCAGGGTGAGGAAGTAGTTCTCGCGCCAGCGGGCCGCTATCTCGAGCTGGTCGTCGTCCCACCAGGCCAGGTCCTCCAGCAGGACGGCGAAGTCGAGGCGGGCGGCGCCGCGGCTGTTCAGGTGGCCGGTCAGCGTCCACAGCCGCGGGTGCAGCAGCGAGGTGTCGAGCCGGGTGAGGGTTTTGACGCGGTTGGTCATGGTGGCCTCTTTGAAGCCGTAGCGGGCCACGGCGATGGCGAGGTGGGTGCCTAGATCGGGACGGCGGCG
The DNA here is from genome assembly GCF_053595235.1 of Streptomyces sp. NPDC002520. Lineage (NCBI taxonomy): Bacteria > Bacillati > Actinomycetota > Actinomycetes > Kitasatosporales > Streptomycetaceae > Streptomyces > Streptomyces sp. NPDC002520. Next base: position 51,096 of record NZ_JBSFXG010000006.1, read on the forward strand.
CCAGGGCCGCTCAGCCGTGCTCGCCGCCGGTGCCGAGCCCGACGGGTCGGATGCTGGAGCCGTGTTCGCGGTCGGTGTGATGGTGGCGTCCTGGTCCTTGCCGGGGGTGGGCTGCTCCGGCTGGTAGGGGCCTTCTTCGTGGTGCAGGTCGCGGTGCAGGGCGATGAGTGAGGCCACGGTGTAGTGGGCGCGGCGTGCTCCGAAGCCGGCGATGTGCCGGGTGAGGTGCTCTGGCATCCGGGAGCACTCTGCGACGGGCCGTCCGAAGCCCGAGTTGAGGTCGGCGCGGATGCCGTTGACCGCGCACAGGGTGATGACCTGGTGGACGAAGTCGTCGTAGTGGGCGCGGCGTTGCGCGGTGGTGACGGGCATAGGGGCGGCAGCCTCCGATAAGGCGGCAAGAAGGAGTGGGCAGAGGGATGTGGTGAGGGAGGATCAGCGGCTGCGCAGGCGCAGCTGGGCCAGGGCGGTGGCGACGGCTTCGGCGGCGCGGAAGTGCTGGGCGATCGCCGGGCGGGTGGCGGTGCGCAGGGCGTCGATGGCGTCCGCGGCGAACGCCGCGCGGGCGCTGCAGGCGGGTTCGTTCAGCAGGTTCCAGAAGGTGGCCTCGGCGCGGGGCCAGTACAGGGTGCGGGCGCTGCGGGTCCAGGGCGGCAGGTGGCGGGGGCTGCCGGAGTTGGTGGTCTGCTTCCAGGCGTCCTGGGAGAGGCGGTCGAGGTGGGCGCCGATCTCTTCGGCGGCCTTGCGGCATGCGGCGATCCGCTCGGCCGCGGCCGGGTCGCATTCCTGCATCCAGGGCCAGATCGGCGGGGTCAGGGCTGTGTACCAGGTGCGGTTGGTGGTCTTGCCGTCCTGGTCGAATCCGTAGACCCGCACCCGCAGGGCGGCGCGCAGGTCGGGGGGCAGGTCGTTGAGGGTCGTGAAGGCGTCGGGGCGCTGGACGGTGTAGCGGCCTTTTCCGCTCTTTGCCTGGGTGCCTTTGCGGTCGTCCTCGTCGCCTGCCAGCAGCAGCGCGTCGAGGTCGCGCCATAGGGCCCGGTCGGCGTCCGCGCGGCGTGGTCGGTGGCGTCGGGTGACCGGTTCGTCCGCATGGACGTGGTGGATGAGGTACGGGTCGAGGGCCGGGAGTTTTTTCTGGGTGGCCCAGGTCAGGTAGGCGTCGGTCACGTGGCGTCCGTCCGGTGCCGGGATGAGAAGGACGGCGTGACGCGAGCGGCCGGTCAGCAGACGGCCCGGTGAGGACACCGGCGGCGGCGCGGTATCGGGGTCCGGGCCCTCGACGGGGTCACCGTCGTCGGGGTCGGGTTGGGGCAGCGGTTCCTCCCACGGGCAGTGGTCCACTGCGTCCGGCCAGGACGGGTCGGGCTTGGGGATGCCGGCCAGGAGGGTCTCGTACAGGGTCCGGCCCAGGGGGTGGAAGGACAGACTCGAGCGCAGCGGGCCGGCTTTGGCCCGGTTGAGGGAGCGGCCGCCTACGGTGCGCACGGACCATTGTCCGGCCGCGCCGTAGTAGTGGTGGATGAGCATGTGCCACAGCGCCTGGGCGCTGGGCACTGGCTGCGGGTCGCTGTCGGAGTGGGGGCTGAGCCAGGAAAGGTTGTTGCCCTCGGGGCGGCCGAAGACGAGCTTGTTGACGCCGGCGCGTTGCGGGCACTGGCTGGCCAGTCTCGGGTCTTGCAGGAACGGCCGCGCCGGGTGGAACAGGTCCCAGATGTAGGCGTCGAAGTAGGCATGAACGGCGTCGGGGTCGAACCCGGCGGGATGCGCCAGTAACTCCCTTCGGCGGGCAGCCCACTGACGTGCCGTCATGCGCCGCTGTCCTCGTGCGTCCAGGCCGCTGACCCGTGCGGCCATCACCACGAGCAGGCGCAAGACGGCAGATGCCGCCGGCGGCACGGGAAGTGCCAGGTCCTTGATGAGGTGGGCGCGCAGCAGCACGTCCCGCCACCCCAGCTCCTCCTGGCACCCGTCCGGTAAGAGGACGGGAATACACGGTTCTTTGTCGGTCTCAAAATTCGGGGAAGACACACAGGCTCCATTGCCGGGTGTGAAGAAATAAGGGATATCTGGAAAGACTCGCGCGCCGGGGCGGAATTCTGCGCAGGCCGAGGCGCCAGGGCGCGCAGGGCGGCAGAGAAGGAGAAGGTGGCAGCCGGTGAGGGCGCGGGCCGGGTCAGGCCACGCCTGCATGCCGCCCCTGCGACGAAGGAGCACCAGGGGTGCGGTGCACACAGCGCAGCAGGCAAGGGCGTGATACCGGGCTCGAACGTCAGTCCGGGCTCCGCATTTCCATATTAGCCATAGACAAGCAGCTTCCGAACCACATGGTTCAGCCGGCAATTACCGGTCGGTGCCCCCTTTTTTGAACGGAAGTCCTTTCCGGGATGCGCCTTTCAATCCGCAGCTGCGGCTCCATGAATGCCATTTCTCATTTCGATGTCACCGCCGACTCCTGCTCAGATGTCACGTATTTCCGCCTGGTTCAAGCGGCGACAGCGGCATCGAGCGAGAAGCCCCCGGCGGCTTGAGAGGAGATTCCCCGCCACCTGCCTTCTGGCATCGCACTGCTGCGTGCCTCGGGCGCGCAAGGCCGGTCGTCTCCGAGGGAGGCGGAGGGCATAACCGGGCCGTCCGCGGCGTGCGCTGCCTGGAGTGGCGATCCCACAGCGCCGCGGGTTGCCCTCTCTGCGCGTCACACGGCGGGCGTTGGCCTCGTCGAGCAGCAACGGCGTCGCCTGTGAACGGAGTTCAGGCGGGCGGTGTGCGGCGGGAAGACGGCTCAGTCCTCGGCGTGGACCAGTCCCAGGGCGTCGTCGAGGTGAAGAAGATGCCGGCCAAAGCGCACCGGCCGGGTGGGATCGTCGGCGTCTTGCGGGAGCAGAACGAGGTCGGCGAGGAGGGCGTGGCTGCGCCACGGGACGGGGACGTGGCGGTCTCGTGCGCGGCCGGCGACCCAGGCGGCGGGAACGGGCAGGGTGCGCTGGAGGATCATGCGGATCTGTGCGGTGGTCGGCTTGCGGTGCTCGGGCAGTGGCTGGGCACCGGCCGCGTCCAGGGCGAAGCGGCCGCTGGGCGTGCGGTAGACGGGCAGGAGGCGGCGGGGCATGGCGCCCAGGCGGGTGGCGGCCTCGCGGGGGTGCAGGTTCTGGCGGTGCAGGTCGGACAGCGAGAGCGTGTCGCCCCAGCCAGGGACCAGGTGCAGGGCGCTGTGGTGTTCCTCGGTGCGGGTGCGGGCCTGGTGCAGGGTGTGGCTGCGGTGCAGGGCGGCGTCGGTCCGGGCGAGGGCGTCGGCATCGCCGTGCACGGCCTCCACCAGCTGCTGCACGTCATCGGGCAGAGTGAGCGGCTGCTCGGGCCGGCGGGCGAGATAGGCGGCTGTGGCGAGCGGCAGGAACGGGGAGTCCAACGGGCGCCAGGCGGACGGCAGGATGGTGTGGCCGCGGTGGTCGGTGGGGTTGAGGACGATCAGGCGGGGGTGGCCGCCGGACAACCAGGCGGGGCGCACGATGTGGCCGAAGCGCCACAGCCGGCCCAGACGTTGCAGGAGGGTGTGCAGGGAGGCCAGGTCGCTGACCATGACGTCGACGTCGGCGTCGATACTCATGTCCAACAGGCTGGTCGTGACGACCACCAGGCGTGCGGGACGCTCGCCAGCTGAGGATAAGGCGGTGCGGACGCGGCGGGTGAGGGTCTCGCGCTGGTGGCCGGGCAGGCGGGCGTGCAGCAGGAGCAGTTGCGTGTCGGGGCCGCCGTCGGGCCAGTCGAGGACGGCGCGCAGGTGTGCGTAGGTGGTCTGGGCGTCGGCCATCGTGGCGCAGTAGACGGCCGCGCAGCCGCCCGACCGGGCGACGGGGGCGATCTCCTGGGTGATGCGCTCCAGTCGGCTCTCCCGGGCGGGGGCGTCCTCGGGGTCCGTGCAGGAGGGGTGGCGCACCGGGTGGAGACGGATCTCGGCGCGGCGGCGGTACCGGTCGGCGTGGGCTTCGGCCGCGGCCGGGTCGATGCGGGTGAGGGAGGCGTCTGAGGCGGCGGTGTAGAGCCAGCCGGGATAGGGGGGCTGGCAGTCCAGGTGGGCTGTTGCGGGGTGCGGGTGGCCGGCGCCGTCGAGATAGCTACGGATGAGCTGGCTGCTGATGTGGCCGGGCAAGGTCGCGGACAGCAGCACCACGGGGCAGCCCAGGGCGCCGAGCCAGTGCAGCAGCCGGGACAGTGTCTGCCGCATGAACGGGGGCAGGGCGTGGACTTCGTCGACGATGACGGTCCGCCCGCACAGGGCCAGCATGCGCAGGGCGCTGAAGCGGACCGGCAAGACGGCCATGAGGGCTTGGTCGTGGGTGGCGACGGTGAACTGGGCCAGCAGGGCCCTGTCCCAGCCGCGCAGCCAGCCGTCGGGCACCGTGACGCGTTCTTCGGGCCGCTCCCCCGCAGTCGGCCTGCCCTCGTCATCGTCGCCGTCGTCGCTGTCGGGCCAGTAGGCGTCGCTGGTGGAGGGTTCGTAGGCCGCCAGGCGGTGGTCGGTGTAGGCGGTGTTGTCGTAGCTGTGGCTGTGGACCAGGGAGACCGGAGCGTGCTCGGGATGGTGGGCCGCGACGTAGGCCTCGAGGAGGTCGTAGGCGGCGTCGGTGGTGGCCATGGTCGGCAGCAGCCACAGGATGCCGGCCGTGTCCCCGCAGGCGTTGAAGATCCGTGCTGCTTCCAGCGCGGTGACGCTCTTTCCGCCGCCGGTGGCGTCGGTGACCACCAAGATGCCGGGCCCCTTCTCGCCCACCGCGGCAGTGAGTTGCCCGATCACCGAGGCCTGCAGGGCGTTCGGCCGCTCCAGGCCGCCGTGGGCCTGGGTGAACGGCACCTGCGGCAGGATGATGCGGGCCAGCCCGGACTCCTCGACCACAGCGGGGGCGTCCCGGACGGCCTGGGCGAAGTGCTCGCCGGCACCAAAGGCGGGCGCCTGGGCCTTGGGCAGCCAGAAGTGGCGCTGGCTGGCCAGCCGGTCCGCGATGATGCCGATTCCGGTGATCAGCACGGCCGCCGGCACCGACACGTCCGAGGGCACCGCGGTGGCGCCGGTCAGATGGCGCAGCAGAGCGAAGTAGCGGTGGCGCAGATCCTGCCAGGCCGGGCCGCCCAGAGTGAGGTTGACCCGGGAGGCTTTGGCCGCACCGTCAATGTCGACCTGCAGGAACCGGCCGTGGTGACCGCCCAGAATCTGGGCGACGAGCACTCCAAGGCTGTCGGAGGTGTCCGCCGGATAGCCGGTCTCGGCCAGCAGGTGCAGCACACTGTGCATGGACGCCCGTTCGTGCGGCATACGCTGCCAGTTACGGATGTCCGCGCGCAGGGTGTCGCTGACCCGGGCCCAGGGATACGCCTCCTGTTCCTGGAACGCCGACAACTTGCCCAGATCGTGCAGCCCGGCAATGAACATCACCAGACAGCGCGCCTCGGCCAGCGTGAGCCCCAGCCCGGCGGCGATCAAACGACGCTGACCGCAGGTCAGATACCGGTCCCACACCACACCCGCGAGCGCCGCGACATCCAGCAGATGAAACAGCAACGGATACACCGCCCACGCGCCGCGGTCGAACTTGCCCCACGGCGTCAGATCGATCCCGCCGCGCCGGGCGTCCTCCCGCACCCCCACCGAATGCTCCCGCCTCTGCTCTAAGTCAACCCACCCTGGAATCAGGGGCGTTGCACCTATCCTGCCGCATGCAGAGCATCTCCCCCGGCACGCGTCCCTGGGAGGGCAGGGTGTAACCTACGATTCGATCTCACCGGTTTCCTCATCCCGTGAGGGTGCGTCCCTGCTGGTCATCACGGGCCGCTCAGGAACCTGTGTTTCCCCACACTCGTGGGGATCAGCCGTACAGCAGGGCGGCCAGCTGGGCGATACGCGGCCTTCCCTACAAGGGTAGGGGTGTGCCCTTCTGGATCATGATGACGACGAGGCCAACGCCCTCCCCACACATGTGGGGGTCGTTCGTTCTCGTACATGCGTCGAGCCTTGATGCGGTCGCTCTCCCCACACACGTGGGGGTCTGTCCAGCACGCGGGGAAAGACGGGATACCAGCGGGGTGCCCTCCCCACGTGCGTGGGGGTCAGCCTTCGGTGGTGAGAGTCTTTGCAGTGGCGGCAGGCTTCTCCTCCCGCACGGACGCCCAGCCGGGCTATGGAGCGAGTCTCCCCGCATGCGTGGGGGTCGCTCCAGCCGCGCGTACTCGTTCAGCTTCACGGCCAGGTCCTCCTCACACACGCGTGGGGGTCCGTCGCCGCGCTCCTACGACCAAGGACGTAAACGCGCGTCTTCCCCACACGCGTGAGGGTCTGCCTCCCGTCGTCGAACGGATTTTCCTGGACCAGCGGTCCCTTCCCCACGTGCATGGGGGCTGTTCCGATAACAGCTGGTGCTCCAGGTGCTGTTGCCCGCCTTCCTACACACGTGGGAGTCTGTCCTGGGCCACGGTGAAGCGGGCTTCGTCCTGCACGTCTTCCCCACGCAGGCGGGGGTTTCCCCCAGGTCTGGGATACCGACCGCGTGCAGACCCCGTCTTCCCCACACACGTGGGGGTCGTTCCTCTGCGACTGCGTACGGTGCCTGGCGAGGGCGGTCTTCCTCACGCACGTGGGGGTCGTTCCCCGTGCTCCGCGATCACGGCCCGCAGTCGAGCATCTTCCCCACGGGGTCCTCCCCGCGCACGCGGGCGTCTATCCGACTCCAGTGCCGGAAGATCGATGAGGCCACATTCTTCCCCATACACGTGGGGGTTCATCGTTCCGGGCCTGGGCGCGCCTGACCGCCCAAGGGAATCCTCTCCACGCAGGTGGGGGTCTTCCCAGCTCCTCGCGGCTGCCGAGGGAGTAGTCGCCGTCTTCCCTCACGTCTGCGGGGGTCTGCCGTTCGCCAACCGGGCACAGCTGTCCGTCGCCGCATTCCCCACACGCATGGGGGTCGTTCCCTCTCATGCACCCAGGTAGCCCAGCTGGGGGTCTTCCCATATGTATGAGGGTCCATCGTGCAGCAGGTAGCGTGCCAGTGCTTGAGGATTGCGCTCCCCACGCGTGCGCGGGGGGAGTCCTTCCGGGCTGGGTCCGCCTGACTGCCCAAAACAGCCCTCTCCGTTCTTCAGAGCCCCAGGTCACGAAGAGTCTTCCCCACACGCGTGGGGGTCTGCCCACTGGCCGATGCACGCCGACCGCGGCGCCTTCGTCTTCCCCACACGCGTGGGGGTCCATCGTTCCGGGGCTAGGCGCGCCTGACCGCCCAAGGGAATCCTCCCCACGCATGTGGGGGTCGGTCTCCCGTCGTCGAACAGATCTTCCTGGGCCAGCGGTATTCCCCACGCGCATGGGGGTCTGCCTCCGGCCGAATACGTCCCTTGGAACGAGGGCGTGTGCTCCCCGCATACGCGGGGCGTTCCCGACATGCCGACACCTCCCCCGCCCGTCTTCCCCACGCACGTGGGCGATCTGCCCTCAACCTCTGGGGCTTCATCCTGCCTCGTATGCCGACTCGCTGGCCCCCATGGCAGCGGATGGCCGACGGAGGGGAACGTGCGCTCCCCACACATGTGGGGGTCTCTCCTCGCTGACGAGCATCTTCGGGGTGGCGGCCGGTATCCCACGTGCGTGGGGGGTCTCTCCGCCGCGATGGTGGTCGCGCCCCTCGGAAAGGCCCGCCCGTTTGCAGCTCACGCCACCCTGCTGCACGCCCCGGAGCGCGTTTTGGCCCGTTTGGACGCCGCACCGAGCCGCCGGCATCAACCGGGATAGAAGCCCGCCCGCCCGCAGTTGGGCGGACACTAGACCTCACGGAGCACGCCGCGTGTAAAGTGAGCGAAAATAGGGCCTACTGGCCTTCAAACGCCCAGGTAGTTGAGGGTCTTCCCCACGCACGTGGGGGTCTTTCCGCCCAGCCTACGCGGCACCATTCGCCCGCGAGACTTCCCCGTGCCCGTGGGGGTCTGTCCATGCGGTTGGGGTCGCCGACCTCCGCAGCGGTGTCTTCCCCGCGTCCGCGGGGTTCTGTCCGCCGTGAACCCACCCAGACCTCGCTCTGTGTTGGTCTTCCTCGCGCCCGCGGGGGTCTCTCCACGGTGACGCCTCCCCGGTCGTCCAGCCGCGCCTTTCGCCACGCGCGTGGCGGTCAAGCAATGAGGCGGGTATCTCAGCCCCTCACTCATGTCGAGCAGAGTCTCAGGATCGCCCCCAGCTCTCGCCCTGCAAGAACAAAAAGCAGCAGGTCAGGTGACCAGTCTCTATGGCCTTCTCATTTCAGTGCGCCGGAGATTCTCACGTAATGTCACCAAACCTTCTCACTCGATGTCACCACTTCTCCGTCCTGAACAGCAAAGATGCATGACACCCAGATGACAACTACCGGTGACACCGAAATGAGAAGTCGCAGCCGGGAACCAACTTGCGGGAACGGCGAGTTCGTCGTCGTACCACAAGTACGTGGTGGTGATGCGCTGCTTGGTCGATGCACGCGTACATCGGTTCACCACGGTCCGTCGGGTCGTAGCCGTTGGCCTGCTTCCACTCGGGAGTCGTGCGGTCGTTGAGGATCACGACGCCGGTCGGTGTCCCCGTCAGCCAGGACAGGATGAGCGCGACGCGCTGGTCCTCGGTCCATACGTCGCCGCGCTGGTAGTCGGGGGCGAGGTCGAGGCCGAAGGTGCTGCGGAAGCTGGTGGCGATCTCGCGGGGCGAGCGGTCCGAGGTGCGCAGGTTGTGGTGCTCAAGCGGTCGACTCGTCTGGCGGGTCACGTCGGACTCCTCAAGGTGGCGCTGATTTACTGCTGGGACTGCTCACTAAATTACCCACACAGTCGACGCTAAGTCAAGTTATACGCGTACCTCTTCCGTTGAGTGCGCCTGACCCTCCAGCCGTGATCGCTCTAGCCTGAAGCCGCCCGCCGAGACCGGATGCCGTCGTTCGGCTGCGGACATTCCACGTTGATGGAGCACAGTGGTCGTCGCTGCCGGGATACAACCCCGGCTCGATAGAGGGGATTTCCTGCGATGAACAGCCGTGAGCCCGCGGAGACCCGCGCCAGCATGCTGGTCGCCGTCGACGAACGTGATCTCGCTTTCGTCTCTCACGGCCCGGCCCAGCGCCGGTCGTTCGCGGCCTACTGGCAGAGCGTCCACGACCGCGCGATCCGCGCCCTGACCGCCGGCGAGCAGGTGCTGCTGGCGCCGATCGTCGACTTCGTCTACATCCGCGCGTGCGCCGAGGCGGGACTCGACCCGCGGTCCCAGGCCGGGTTCGAGGCGTACGCGGCGCGGGCATTTCCGGTGAGCGAGTTGTGGCGGTTCGGCGGTGAGTCCGCCGAGGAAATGCTCGTGAAGATGCGCCGGGAACAAGATGCGTGGGCCACGATGAGCCGTTGCCGCAAGGTGTTCGGTGAGGCACGCTCCCGGTTCGGGCCGGAGGCGGAGATGTGGGCGGGTGATTGCTCGGACCGCGTCCTCGAGGCGCTCGTCGAGGAAGCGGCGAGCGTTGTCACGACGAGCAGCACGGACGAGGGGTGGCTCACGCTCGTTGCCCGCATGGGTGATGTGACGCTCGGGGCATACACCGTTTCTGTCGATCTGGGTGGCGATCGTCAGGCGGTTCTCCCTCGTGATCGGGAGCGCTTCAACAACCTGCTGGGCGCGGCTCTCCTCGTCGCGGCGAGCGGTGTGCTGACTCTTATGGTGGGTGCCGAGGGTCGGGTGCAGGTCTGGGAGCTGTCGAATCAGCGCCTGATGCCCAGTGCCCGCGGCGAGCTCCTCCTGGAGCCGCACGAAGGCGGCGGGGCGGAGTCGCCCGTCGAGTTCGTGCCGGGTGTGCCGCTTCCCCAGCCCGTGTGACGTCGGCTGGTGGCCGACGAGGCGAAGCTCGTGCGCGGTCGCCCTTCTCGCTTCTCTCCGGAAGGAGCGGGGTCCCCCGGCGTGAAGAGCCGGGGGACCGGCGGACGGCGGCTCGCCGCGGGGCCTTCGCCGAAGGTGTCACATGGTGCCGGCCGTGCTCGCCACGGACCGGCCGGCCGCGATGTCCTGCAGGTGCCGTCCGTCGATCGTCATGCCGGGGACCATCTGCTGGAGGTGGTCGGCCAGGGCATGGACGTCGTCTTGATAGTGGAAGGCGTTCATGCCGAGCCGGCGGGCGGCGGCGCAGTTCTCGGCCAGGTTGTCGATGAACAGGGTTTCCTCGGGGCGCGGCGAGCCTGCGGCGGCGAGGGCGGCCTGATAGGCCCGCGGCGCGGGCTTATTGGTGCCGATGTGGGCTGAGTAGACCGTCTTCCACATCAGCTGCGCGCACCAGGAGGCGTCGTCGAGGGCGTTGCCCAGGTCGCGGGGGGCGTTGGAGAGGAGGACGTTGGGCACCCCGGCTCTGTGTACGGCGCGGAGCACTTCGAGGACGGCGGGGTCGGTGCGGACCCACATCGCCACGTCGGTCCGGCGCAGGACGTCGAGCTCGGTGCTGCCGGACGGCGCGGTCTTGCCTCCTCGTAGGAGCCGGCTCCAGAACATCTGCGCGGTGATCGCGCCGGCGTCGTACGGCTCACGGGCCGCCCAGAACGCTCTCTCGAAGGCGGCGGTCTGGTCGGGGTGCCAGCCGGCGAGTGCGGCCAGGCGTTCCCAGTCGTCCGCCTGTGGCTGGTAGCCGATCACGCCGTTGTAGTCGGTGATCAGGATGCGTACGGGGGTGCGGGTCATCGTGTCTCCAGGGCTCGGTGGGCGGCGACGGCTACGACTGCTGCCAGGACGGCTGGCAGTGCGAGGGCGGCGGTGAGGTTGGTGACGGATGCGAGTGCGCCGATGAGGGCTGGCCCTGCGAGGAGGCCGACGTATCCGGTGGCGGCCACGGTGCCGACGGCTCGGGGCCCGCCTCGGCCTGCGGCGCTGATGAGGGAGGGGACGGTGGTGGACAGGCCCAGGCCGAGAGCCATCCAGCCGAGCAGTGCGGCGGGTGCCGAGCCGGCAACGAGTCCTGCGCCCAGCCCGGCGGCGGCCAGGAGCGCGCTGGTCCGTACGACGGTGGCCGGGCCGAAGCGTGCGGTGAGGCGGTCGCCGGCGAGCCTGCCGGTGGCCATGGCGGCGCTGTAGAGCGCGTAGGCCGCGGCTGCGGTGGACTCAGCGGCCCCGAGCTCGCGCAGGTGCACGGCGGCCCAGTCCGCGGCGGCGCCCTCGGCGAGCAGGCAAGCAGCTGCGAGTCCCGCGAGGAGCCAGATCGTGCGGGAGGTGGACCTCCGCGCGCCGTCCTGGGGTTCGTGCTCGCGGGGCGTGGAGGTGACACGGGCGACGACGTGCACATGCGGTGCGGCAGCTGCTGCGGCGAGCGCGGTGGTGAGTCCGACGGCTGCGAAGACCTGGTCGTGGGGCAGCCAGGTGGTGATCGCGGCAAGACCGGCTCCGGCGAGGGCGCCGAGGCTGTAGGCGGCGTGCAGCCCGGACATGATGGGCCGCCCGTAGGCGAGTTGGACCGCCACCGCGGACGTGTTGACCGCCACGTCGAGTACTCCGTGGGCCACGCCGAACACGAGCGCGGCCGCGGCCAGGGTGAGCAGCGTCTGGCACTGGCCAAGGAGCGCCAGGGAACAGCCGAACGCGATGGTCGGGCCGATGAGGAGCCGGGCTGGGCCGTGTCGGTCCGCCAGGCGCCCGCCGATCTGCAGCCCGGCCACCATGCCGGCGGCAGCGGCCAGCAGGACGATCGACAGCCGGCCGGGGCCGAGATCGGCGGCGGTCTTGACTGCGGGCATCCGCGCGCCCCAGGCGGCCATGACCAGGCCGAGTACGACGAACGCCCCGGTGAGGAGGCGCCGCGCCTCGCGCGGCGGCGTAGCGACGGGTGCCGGAGTCTTCGTGACGCCGCTCATCTGGCCCCCCGACCGGCTGTCGGGCGCTTGTCCGGGCTGGGGACGTGGAAGCGGGTCGGGGTGAGCTTGCAGGTGGGGTGCGCCGACCGTAGGCATGGAGGCGACGGCGGCTTGTCGTACGGCATGGCGACCTCGCAGAGACAGCGGACAGGGGGAGAGACGGGGCTGCGCGTACGCAATGCCTCGCCGGTGCCGCCGATCGTCTGGCCGTCGCCCTGTGGACAGAGTCCGTCCGTCGCAGGGCTGAGCGGCTCGCGGTGTGGTGGACGACCACCCACGATGCGAGCGCGTAAAACTTGACCCTAGTTGCATGGGTGGGTAAATTAGTGAACAGGTTCGGGATGCCTCCAGTCGCGGCAACTCGGGCTCACCGTGCGGAGATCAGTCCCGCCCACCCCGATCGAGACGAGGACGCGCATGAACTGCAAGTGCGGAGCCAGGACCTACGAACAGCACCTGGCCGCAGCGGACGCCGGCTATCCGGCTCACGCCTTCAGGGGCTTCGTCTGGTCGCCGGCGGACCCGGGACAGACGCAGGCGCCCCCTGTTCCCCCGGCGTCCTGACGGCTATTGATCAGCGCCCCTTCTGCCTCCAACAAACAGGAGACCCCCATCCCCAAGCCTTTGCTGCTCATCGACGTCGACGGGCCCCTCAACCCTTGGATGGCGCGCGATACGCCTCCGGGATACGTCCTGCACCACATGCGGCCGAAGGCGTGGCTCGCTCAGCATCCGCATCTCCTGGAGGACGACGTCCCCGACTGCCCCGTGTGGCTGCACCCCGACCACGGGGCCGAGCTCCTGGACCTCCCTTTCGACCTGGTCTGGGCAACTACCTGGGAGCACGACGCGAACCGCTTCGTCGCCCCGCAGATCGGCCTGCCCGAGCTGCCGGTCATCACCTGGAGCGACCCGACCGACTATCCGTTGGACGGCCGGTACTTCAAGACCGCCGACATCGTCTCCTACGCCGCAGGGCGGCCATTCGCCTGGATCGACGACGAACTCGGCCGCCCGGACCGCGAATACGTCGCCAGGCACCACGGCAAGCACGCCCTGCTCCACTACGTGGACCCCGCCGTCGGCCTCGGCTTGGACGACTTCGAGGCTCTCGCCCGCTGGACCGACGAAGTCACCGCCGCCTGACAACTGCTCCGGGACGCTCGGCCCGCCGCACGGGCACGGCGACCGCCGGTCCGGTCCCCCTGTGGGGCGCATAGGAGCGAATTCCGCGTACTCGTCACCAGCAGGTCGGAGAGATCTCTACGATGTGATCTGGCCAGACACGTACCGCCGTAAGCCGTCTGCCGCGCGTCCACATCCGTGCGGTCTCACCGATGGCGAGGGTTTTCGGACCCCGTGCCGCGTCATGGTGCCCGTACTCCGTACTCCCCGCCGCGGCACGATGTGGGCGCCGAGCGCGCTGCGGCCGAGGACGACCCACATGACGAAGAAGCGCACCACTGCGCAGCAGCGGGCCCGAGAGATCCAGCACGCGCCCGGCTCCCGCCTTACCTACGGCCAGGCCCTGGAAACCGCCCGTCGCCCCCTCGACCCGGATCAGGCCCGGGAGGTACTGCGTGCCCTCGCCGAGGATGAACATCAGGACGTCTCCGTCTCCTGGCGTGACCGGCTCCGGGGTCATCTGGCCGCCACACAGGAGGCGGACTGGCCCAACATGGACCATGCCGTTGAGCTGAGTGACGACCTGTTCCGGCTGACCGGCCTGCCGGCCCCCGAGGACGGCCTCCTGGGCATCCCGCTGGCACTGAAGTTCTTTCCGCTCGCCCGTCTCCACAGCGCGTGGGAGCAGGGAAGCACGTCCGACTTCGCGTGTGCGTCAGTCGCGGCGCTCGCCGGCCCACTGCGTCACTTCCTGCGTCACCCGCACCTCCAGCGCCCACGTCAGGACGATGTGGTCTACCGAGTGCGGAAGGCGCCGACGACCGGCACGGCACGACGGCAGGTGAACGTCCACACCGTCGATGGGCTCTACCTGGAGGACGTTGCCTACCCCCGTCCTTGGGGCGCACCGAGCGCCCACGGGTACTACAGCACGGCCACCACCCGCGGCCGCGAGGAGCTGGCCCGCGCGGTTCTCGCGCACGCGCTCGGTGGAGCGGCACCGACCAGCCTTGCCTCCTGCGGCTCCTGCCACGGCAACGGCTGGCTGACGGCGCAGGATCCGGGGCACGGCCAGCACGTTCCCGCCTACCGACCGGACGTCGGGCCGGTGTGCATCTGCGCAAACTGCCACGGGACGGGCCTGCGCCCCCTTCCCGCAGGCGCCTTCGCCGCGGCGTTCATGCGGCGGTTGCAGGCACCGCGCGGTCCGGCCGTCTCCCGTAGCGAGATCCTGGAGTGGGCCGCGGCGCATGCTCCCGTCCCGCCGGCGCCTGACGCCAGGTGTGCGGAAGGTCTCCAGGGAGCCTACGTACAGCAGGCCGCCGCCGCGGTCGCCGCGGTCGGCTTCGGGGTCGGCGGGGACCACGGTCTGGAAGGGTACGAGCTCGATTTCGACGAACAGGGTGTGCTCGGCGGACACTTCGCGGCCGGCGGCGAACTGGTGCGCCAGCGTTTCGGGACAGATTCCATTCTCATGATGTGGTCCAGCGACCGCGGATGGGCGATCACCGGGTTCGGAGAAGTCCGACGGCTGCTGCCGGCCCACTGCGTTCCAGCTCCCGACGCGGTGGCTCAGGCGCTTCTGGAACCTGCGACCGTTGAGGGAGACAGCTGGTCTGCCGGCGTGCAGCGGCAGCCTCTCGACAGCGATCCCTACATGGCTGTCCTGCAGTATCTGGTGCCAGCGCGCCTGTAGTTGAGCGGCCCGTCACCTAACGACCGGGCCCGCAGCGACCGACGGCCGCGGGCCCGGCAGGGTCATCCGGTGTGTGCGGTACTGGATGCATCCGGCGCCGCTGCGCCGCGGATGATCTCCTCCGTCTTCTCGGCACCGTACTGGGCGACCAGGTAGGGCACCTGCCGGTGCAGACCGCTGTTGTTGACCTCGTCGGCCGCCTGGCGGCCCGCCTCGTCGTACATCACATCTCGTCGGCGGCGTCCGCGTCGTCGGCCGCACCGGAGGCGTTGCACGCGTCGCTCGCGTAGCGCGCGGCGGCATCATGCACGGCCTCGTCGAGGTCGGCCGGGTCGACCTGCAAGGACTCGGCAAGCTGGAGAAGGCGGGCCGAGTTGGCACTATCCTCGGCGTCGAGGGAGACGTCTGCTTCGATGTCCACTTCGAGCTCTTCCGAGCTGTCCTCGTCCTTCTCCCACGCGCTCAGTGCCGCCTCGACGGCCTCCTCGCCGTTGACCCCGCGGAAGGTGCCGCAGTATCGCGACCAATCCTCCTCGGTGGGCAGCATCGTCCACTGGTCGTCGTGGAACACCACGCCACGGAGGCAGGCCACGATGATCCACACGTCGGGGCACGAGTCGGACCTCAGCGCCACGACGGTGAAGGGAGTCTGGGACTTCCAGCGGAGCATCTGCGCCGCGGTGGTGACGTAGTGGGAGCCGTATTCGGTCCGGACAAGGTCTCCGGTCCGGAGCATCGACAGGATCAGCTTGCGGTACCGGTCGGCTTCGCCGAGGCGCTGGGCGTCCTCGTAGCTCCACACATCGTCCTCGTGCCCGGCGTTGCGGTACATCATGACGATCACGTCCCTGATCGTCATGGGGTCCGCGTCGTCGAGAACGTCGATGACGGCCTGGCGGCTGAGCGGGGGGTGGACCGTCGAACCGGACTGCGTGGTGGTGCTGATCGCGTCGATGTTCAGGAGTTCTCCTCGTTCCGGTGGGCGCCCGCGCTGAGGGCCGCGGCAATGAAGGGCCGGGCGTCCGACGCTGTCGGGCATGGGGCAGCGCCGTGCGCTGAAAGGGCAGGGCAAGCGAGAAGCTCGGCCCGCTGTCCTTGCGGTTCGGCGCTAAGGGCCGAACCCCTTTGACGCGTATAATTTTACGCGCATTACTGGATGACGTCAAGTTTTACGCGTGGATTGCGGTGCTGCTGGCGCGCCCTCCAGTGCTCTCATCCGGTGCCATCGAGGGAGGCGGCCAGCGCGGCAAAGTGGTCCCGCCCGGCCTGGTGCCGACGCATCTCCCGGCGCTGGCGGATCTCGGTGCGCCGCAGCTTCTCCAACTCGCCCCGGACGCTGTGCCGCCGACTGGCGACACGCTGCTTGCCGGCGGCGATCTGGAGCGCCTCGCGGTCGGGCCGCGCCAGGTAGTGCAGAGCGAGGGCGCGCAGGACGGCCGACGCGCGGGCGCTCGTTGCCGCCGGGGCGGTGGTGTAGCGCCCGTCGCCGATCGCCACCCTCGCCGGGAGGCGGGGCGGATAGGTAGGTGTGATCGGATCGCGGCCGCCGTGCCTCCACGTCCCCTCAACGGTTATGCCGTTGATCTGCGGCATGCCCTCATCCGGCCGGCCGTCGGTCCCGTTGGCGAGGGTTCGGCCATAGGAGATGCTCAGGCCCTGGGGGATCACCTCGTCGTCATAGGGGTCGGGGCCGACGGTGAAGAGTCCCCGGGTCCGCGGTCCGGTGACGGCGTACACGACACGGCCGTGGGAGGCGTCGACTTCCAGTTCACGCACGCTCAGGGTGCCCATCGGGGTGCCGTCGCCGGCGACCAGTGACAGGTGCTCCGGTGTGGCACGTGCGTGGCGGGCAGGTGGCTGGCGGCGTCTGCTGAGGCCGCTGATCTGCCGGCTACGCGCTCCTGCCGCCGCCCGCGCGGCGCGGGTCTCGGCGAGGCTGGCTGCCAGCTGGTCCAGCGTGCGCTGCTCATGGGCGACCTGGCTCGCTGCGTCGCGCAGCTCTGCGGCCCGTACGAGGTCAGCTCGGTCGGCTCGCCCGCGCCAGTGCCGGACGACGGCCTTGACCACCGCTTCCAGGGTCTCGCGGGCCCTGTCTGGAACACGGCGCGTGTCGAAGTTGCCCAGGAGTACCGATACTCGGGACGCCAGGACAACGGGCGGAATCCGGTCCGGGTCCAGGAGTTCGCTGGCGCCGTGGATGCGGACGCCGTTGACGACCGGCTCGTCGGGGCGGGGCGTGTATGGCCGGACCGGATCGGTGCCTTCGCCGAGATTGACGTGGACGAGATGCCGGCCGATCGGGCCGTCCTGGGGACTGTAGGGGGCCACGACCAGCGTGCCGCGCAGCCGGCGCCCGCGGACCCGGTAGCGGACGCGTCCGTGCTCGAGGACCTGATGCGTAACGGCGGCGTCCGGATTTCCGGGCAGTCCCAGCTTCAAGACGGTGAGGTGCATCGGGAAGTTGGGCGGCCTTTCTGTACCTGTACAGCTCTGCTGGGATTCCGGCGCCGGCCTCACCGACCACCCTTCGGTGGTCAGGTTTTACGCTTCGTCCGCGAGGCCCTGTCAGTGCCCGCTGGCACAGTGGGGAACATGGCCGTCACGATTGCCGCGAGTGCGTCGGACCAGGCGATCGACACGGTCGATCGCCTGCGGGAGGTGCTGGTCGTGCTGGTCAGCACGAAGTTGCGCGAGCGCGCGGATGCCCTGCGCGTGCTGCTGCCCGAGCGGCCGGCGGACGCCGAGTGTCGCCTTCAGTGGTGGCGGTCTCTGGACAGCGAACAGGCCCGTCGGGCAATGCTCCTGGACCATCTGAGCGCCCTTGCGGGCCACCTGGTGGGCAGGCCCGCGCTCGGTTATGACGCGGCGGACACGTTGCCGGAGGCGGCGCTGCAGGAGGCGGAGGGGTTCGACGAGGACCTGTCGGAGCTCATCAGCCGGTACCGGCGCGCACGAGACGCCTCACCGTCTCCAGCAGGAGCGCACCGAGGCCGGTGAGCGGCTGAACATGGGCGACGTCGACGCCCTCGTCCACCGCTCGGCTCACGTGCGGCCGGCCGCCCAGTCTGCGGCCATGCGGCGGATGTCGCGCACGGCCGTGTCGATGTCCTGGTCACCGCGTACGAGGGTGGACAGGGCCAGGCGAAGACCGCTGTCGAAGCGGGCGTCGGCGGAGTCCTGTGGCGCCGAATGTGTCGTCACCCCGTCACCGGTATGCCCGAGGTCCATGGCCGCCTTCCAGACGCGGTGGGCCGTTCGCAGGCCGTGCTGGGCCACCAGACGATCCCACAAGCTCGGGAACGGGGCGTCGAAGCCCTGGTCCGGGTGGTCGAGGAGGGCCGCGATGCACGCCGGTTCGGCCGGCACCAGGGGGAGATGTTCCTGCCCCGGGTCGTACACCGCGATGGCGCAGCTGACGCCCTGGCGCTCCGGGCGGGTGCTGAACGAGGTGAGCGATGCGACGATGTCCTCGGCGGCGCCCCGGTCCGGGATCGGGCCGATTCTCGTGGTGCCGCCTCCCGGCCGGACCACATGGACGGCGAGTTCGGATCTCTCGGTCACTGCTGCTCCCTTTCGTAGCGGTGGGCGGAGGCCGGACAGATCCGGTTCAGTCGGTGGCGGTGGAGTAGCGGATGGCAGCCTTCTTGGACGCCCGACGGCCCCGCTGCCGCCTGGGTCCCGAGGCGTGGGTGCCGCTTGCGCCGGAGCGGCGCAGGCCCTGCACGGCCACCGCGCGGGCACGATTGCTGGTGTAGTCGCTCAGACGGGGCTTCATGGTCCTCACTCTCTCTGGCTCGTCTTCGTTCACTAATTTACCCGACTCAAGACATGCGGTCAAGTTTTACGCTTCATCGTTGTTGACGCGTAAAACTTGACCACGCTCGGATCGATGGGTAATTTAGTGCATGTGTTCGGTGCTTCGCCGGACGGCCGGAGTGAATCGAGGACTCGTGAACCCTGTGGACGATCTGCTGGCGGACATGATCCGCCGGTACCCCTGCCTCGTGGCCAACCGCACGCAGGCGCTCCACGACGCCCTGGTCGTAGCCGGCAACGGCCTGGAGTGGCGGGACGGACTCCTCGTCAACCGCGTTCCTGAATCCCGGAGCTGCCGCGAGAGCCACATGGGGCGCCGCGCCACCCCGGAGGAGATCGAGCTGTACGCGCAGGCGGGGCTCGAGCTTTCGGAAACCAGCCGCACCGGCATCTGCGCGGCCGAGGACCTGCGTGCCAACGCCTCTCAGCTCGCCCTCACCCCGGGGCCCCTCGACCGGGCCCCCTATCCGCCGTCGCCGCGACTGCCCATCTTCGAACTTCCGGACAACGCCCACGCGACCTGGCGCCGGGCGGCGCACGAGATCGCAGCCGTCGTCGGCCCTCTGTGGCTTGACCCTCCTGCCGCCGAACTCACCTACGAGAGCCGCTACATGGAGCAGCAGCGTGCGGCGGGCATCACCCTCCTGCGTGAGCGCTTCCCGGGCTGCGGCACTGAACTCCGCCGATAACTTGCACAGTTCGCCGCAGCCGCGGCCGCGCCAGGCTGCTTCGCCGGCCGAGTGCATGCGCCCGTCCCTGAAGCACAGCCCTGAGGGCCAACTGGTCTCCGTCTGACCAGCTGCACTCCTGCGCCGGGAGGACATCGACAGCCTCCCAGCCCCCTTCCCCCGAGTTACAGGAGCAACTTGACCACGCACGCCGCCAGTTCGCCTGCCGCCCCCGACACTTACCTCGGTGTCGAAGTGCCGGAGGAGATCAAGAAGAACTGGTTCCGCTGGGAAGGCGCCTCCTGGCGCCGCATGCGGTACCTGGGCACGAACAACCCCTTCCCACCCGACGAGCGGTACACAGTCCGCATGCCAGCGGGGATGTGCGCAACCCATCGTGAGCACTGGCTCGGGTACCGCAACATGGACTTCGACCCGGTCTCGGGCAACCGGTGGCCAGGCGGCGCCGGCTCCCCCTTCAACCCGATCGGCCGCGACCTGGCCCGGGTACGCGAGGAGCGGCGGTGTGAATGGGACGAGAAGGCCTCAGAGCAGATGCGCCTCATCGAACGCATATGCCTGTCCGGGAACTCACCGCAGTGCAGCAAATCGGAGCCCGGGCACCGCCCCGCGTCCTGAGCCGCCGACCGAGCAGTCCCGGTCATGCCGGGCCGCTCCGCATGGAGCTGAGCCTGACGGCCTGTTCGGCTTGGCGTAGCACCTTCGCCGCCACCTGCCGGGTGTCCTCGAGGACGTCACCCCGTTCTTTCACGAGCTCGGCGTAGATCGGAGCGTCCGTGTGCTGCTCGGTGGATGTGGTTTTCTGATGGGTCACTTCGCCGTTCACTCCCCCGTCGGTAGCAACGAGCGGGGAGTCTACGGTGCAAGCGTTTCCGCCGCGCTCCCCGGTCCCCGCCGAACCCCGCCAAGTCGGCGCGTATAACTTGACCAGAAGAGGGCCGCTCGGGTAAATTAGCGCCTGTCGGAAGGCACTCCGCGTCGCACCGTCAGGGCTACCACCAAGAGTGCCCGCCAGATTTTCACGCCCCCTCACGGCCGACCCCTCGCCAAGAGTGACGCGTGAAACTTGACCTACAGGAGGTTCTGTTTGCCCGCCAACAACCCCGATGACGTCCAGTGGTTCGGCTGGGAACTCCACTACGAGGGCGGGAACAGCGACAAGTTCTACCGCTTCATGGTCACCTTCCTCCCCACGCCTGCGGCTGTCGGCCTGCACGGCGGACGCGGCAGCAGCGGTGCCATCGGGCTGATCGAGACCGGGGCGGACGCCCAGGCCGTCATCCGCAAGGTCATCGACAGGACGCGGGACAAGGAGAACAAGGGCTACACACTCACCCGCGGATTCACGACCTTCACGGCACCCGCTTCCCTGTCCGACCCCGCCTCGCTGCGGGAGAACGCCCCCACCCTCGCCAGCCGCTTCGGCCTCGCCGCCGTCGAGCAGGGCACCGAGGAAGGCGACCCCGCCTCGATCCCCACCCGCCCCCTCTGATCCGCCCACCCCAGAAGTCAGGAGCCCCTTGAGCTCGATCGCCCAGCAGATGCGCCAGCGCCTCAACGAGGAGCTGAACAAGCCCCGCACCAGCGGGCAGCAGACCACCGCGCCCAAGCGCCCCGCCCCCGCACCGGCCTCCTCCCTGTTGCCGCCACTCGGCCCGCAGACCCGCCCGAACGGCCGGGTCTACCACCCGCGCCTGATCGGCGACCTCGAGGACCTCGCGTTCCTCCGCGATGCCCGTGACCACGGCGAGCACGTCCTGCTGACGGGACCGCCCGGCACCGGCAAGACGGCCCTCGCAGAAGCCGCGTTCGCCATGGACGCCACCGCAACGCACACCGGGCTCGAGACCATCGTGGGCACGGAGGACACCACCGAGGCCGACTTCCTCGGCACCTTCGTCCAGAACCCGGACAGCGGCGTCTTCGAGTGGGTATCCGGCCCCCTGACGCGCAGCGTCGAGAACGACGTGCCGCTCCTGGTCGACGAGATCGCCCTGATCAACCCGCGGGTCCTGGCCGTGCTGTACGCACTCATGGACGGCCGCGGCGAGCTCCTGGTCCCCATGAACCCGTCGCTTCCTCCGATCAAGGTCGGCACGGGCTGGGCCGTCATCGGTGCGTGCAACCCCGACGTACCCGGGGCCCACATGAGCGACGCCCTGCTGAGCCGGTTCCAGCACCACATCGAGGTGACCACCGACTGGGACCTCGCAGCCGATCTGGGTGTGCCCGCAAGCCTCATCACGGTGGCCAGGAACCTCGAGACCCGCACGAAGCTGGAGACGCCGACGTACGACGGCTGGATCCCGCAGCTGCGCGACGTGCTCGCCTTCACCGAGGCATCCAGCCGCTACGGCGAGGACTTCGCGGTCGCGAGCCTGCTGCGCAAGTGCCCGGCGCAGGACCGCGCCGAGTTCACCGCCGCGATGAAGAAGTCCTTCTCCGTCGGCGCCCCGCTCGGCCTGGGCGCCCGCGCCCGTGCGGGGCGCCCGTGATCTCCGTACCGCAGGAAGCCGCCGTCGCCGCGCAGCCGGAGGATGACAGCCTGGTCGAGGCCCGCGAGGCCCTGGCCCGCCGTCTCGGCTCCGTCGTCAACACCCTGGCCGAGCGCGATGACGTGCTGCTCGACATGGTGTGGGGCCGCGATGACACCCCCGCTCCCGCGTGGTTCGACCCTCAGCTGGTCCAGGTGACCGTCAACGGCTCCGTCGCCCTCGACGCGGACACCCACCCCGACGACGTCGACCCGCTCACCGTCTCCGGGCGTCTGCGTCACCCGGTCCTGCTGGGCATGACCTGCCACGAGGCGGGCCACGCCCGCAGTACCCGCTGGAGTGGCTGGGAGGCGGCGGCAGGCCGCGCTGCGGTACGCGCCGCCGAGCTCCTGGAGGAGCCGCGCATCGAGGCACGTCACCTCCACGAACGTCCCGAGGACCTGGTGTTCCTGCGGGCGTGCGCGCAGCACATCGTGCTGCCGCCCGCCACCGGCCCGGCCCATGCCGACCGGTGGCGGGCCGCGGCCAGCGCCGCCCTCATCCTCGGCCGGGTCGACGCGGGCGTGCTGAGCAGGCGCGAGGCCGAGCCCGTGCGGGCCGCTGCCGAGAAGATCCTCGGCCCGAAGGACCTCGCCTCGCTGCGGACGCTGTGGCGGCGGGCCCTGAAGCTGGCCGACGGCGACCAGGCCGGTCTCCTGCGCGTAGCGCGCCGGTGGGTCGAGGTCGTGGGGGTCGACGAGGACGACGAGCTGCCCGGTGCCGGATGCGCTGGCGGCGATCCCGGCCCGGCGTCTCCCGGCGCTCCTGGCGACGACGCTGGCGCCTCCGATGGACACGAGGACGCGCTCGGCGCGGCGGTGGCCGCCGTGGTGAAGCCGGTGTCCGTCGCCGCCCAGATCCAGACGGGCGCGCTGGTCGACCCGGAGGAGACGCGCCGCAACGAAGAGGCGGCAGCCCGCGCCCAGCAGCGCAAGCAGGCTGAGGAGTCCGCACAGCGCACGGCGCAGGATGCTGCCCGCCGGGTGTTCGCGCCCGCGCCGTCGTCCGTACAGGCCCCTCCGTCCAGTCCGGTCTGCGGCCGCCGCGCGCCCAGTGCGGAGGAGCGGGTCGCCGCTCGCCGTCTCGGCGCTGCCCTGCTGGCAGCCCAGTTCCGTGAGCCGGACCGCATCCGGGTCGCCTCGGCCGTACCGCCGGGGCGTCTGTCGGGCCGGGACGCGATGCTCGCCGTCGCGCAGCGCTCACGGAAGATGCCGGTCACGGCACGCCCGTTCCGTACGAAGGTGCGCCAGCACACCGAGGAGCCTGCGGTCGCCGTCGGCGTGGCCGTCGATGTGTCCGGCTCGATGGGCCAGTACACCTCGATCCTGGCCTCGGCATCGTGGATCTTCGCTCACGGCACGCACGAGGTTTCCGGAACGGCCGCCACGGTGGCCTTCGGGTCGGCAGTCACTCCGATCGTCTCGCCCGGCCAGCGGCCTACCCAGGTGACCGAGTTCACCGCGAACGACGGCACCCACCGCTTCACCGAGGCGGTCAACGCCCTGGACGGCGCGCTGCATCTGGCGCGTCCCGTCGGTGCTCGTGTGCTGGCCATCGTGTCCGACGGCCACTGGGAGCCGGTGGAACTGCGCGGCGGCCAGCGGCTGGTACAGCGGCTCAGGCGGGCGGGCGTGCACGTGCTGTGGTTCTGCCTCGACCCGCGCTCGAAGGTCCTGCCCGGCGCGCACCGGGTGCCGGTCCGTGACGTCGCCGACATCCCGTCGGCCCTGAGCAGCGCGCTCGTCGCGGCCCTGCGCAACGCCTGACCTGATCACCGGGGCGGGGCAGCGAGTGCCCCGCCCTGTTCCCTCCCCGCGCCCGCCTCGCGGCCGGCGCACGTCATGCCCAAGGAGTCCCATCCGTGCTCACGCAGGACCAGGCCGTCGCGTTGGCCCGTAACTTCCGGGAGGCCGGGCCCGTCGGTGAACTCGCCGTGCAGGGGCCGCCGTCCTGTTTCGCCCGTCTGCGTCTTCGGCTGGGCGAACTGCTGGCCGAGAGTCAGGGCACGGAGGCCGCCCTCGGCATGGTCGACGGTCCCGACGACGTCCTGATGGACCGCGGCAAGGAGGAGATGGCCACGATCACCCGTGAGCTCGCCGGCCTGCACGCATGGGCCAGCGAGCAGCCGTGCGCCCCCGAGGCGTGCGAGTGCCGCGCCGACCGGCTGCTGCGGCGCCGGCTCACCGAGGCCCGCCTCCCCGAGCAGACCGGCTACTTGCCCACGTCCCGCCGTCCCGTCTGCGTCCTGGCCGGCTACCCCGAGCCCCGGGACGACGGCAGCGTGGTCTACGCGGTCATCGACCACCGCAACAGCATCGCCCACGCCGTCCGGGTCCACCGTGGCTGGCGCGCCCGCCTTGTCACCCGGAACGACGAACAGGCCGCGGCGGACACCCAGCTCGTGTACGAATCCCCCGGCTACCCGGACACCGCGGTCTCCGATTACCGCGCCGACACCCAGGCCTGCGCCGACGCGGTCCGCGCGGCTCTGCGCTCGGCGGACATCCGGCTCCGCGCCGTCGACGACGAGCTCTGACGACTGGAGCACGTCCAGGAGGCGGACTCTGTCCACAGGGCGCCGACTTCAGGCTCGTCATGCCATCGACCAGTCGTTCCGCCGACCGTTCGCGTCGGCGGGCGACCACCTGAGCCGGGAGGCCCTGTGTCCATCGGAAGCACCGCCCTGCGCGTCGCCGTGCCCGTCACGGTTCTCGCGTTCGCCTTGACCGCGTGCGGCGGCGGGGACGAGCAGTCCTCGTCCGGCGCCAAGCCCTCTGCCAAGGCGAAGGAGGCGACCGTCTCCACCCACGAGCCCTCCGGAGGCGAGCGCGCGGCGGGCCAGAGCGCGACCGGCACCGTCAAGGAAGGCGACCAGAACGTGACGTACGAAGTGGTCGCCGAGAAGGTCGACGTGGGGACGGAGGCGGAGGCGCAGCGCCTGGTGGCGGACAAGAGCGCCGCGAAGGGCCTGGTCCTGGCCGTCGCCCACGTGAAGTTCACGCACAACGCCGGCCAGCCGCTCTCCGACACGCCCGACGTGAACGACGGCACGACCATGTGGGCCGACGGCAAGCGCACCGCTTTGCTGATCGGCGCCTCCAACGACGGTCCCGGCTGCGAGGACCCCTACGACATCGAGGGCTGGAAGCAGGGCGAGAGCCACACGCTGTGCGAGTCGTACCTGATCCCGGCGAACTCGAAGTCGGTGGAGGTGCACTGGTCAGCGGGCGACCGGAGCGACCCGTACATCTGGAAGTTCGCGTTCAAGGGCTGATCCATCGTCCGGGTACGGCAGTCGCCGTCCTGGCACGCAAGTCGTTCGTTGTCCTCAACTCGTGCTGATCGCAAGGAGAATGCCGTGCTGGGCGTCGTCGCCGTGCTCGACGTGGTCTTGACCCTCTTCCTACCGGTGCTGACGGGCGCCTATCTCGCTTTCGCGAAGTCGCCGGCGGGTCTTCTTCGGCGCCCGCCGCAGGATCCGAGTCTGGTCCGTGGGCGCATCAGCCGGCTGCGCGTGGCTCTGGTCGCGGCCCCGCTGGTCTGGCAGCCGATGGTGGGAACGCAGCTCCTGGTCGAGCGGCTGTTCGGCGTGGTGTGCGTGCTGGGCATCGGCATGCTGCTCGGCACGCTCGCGCGGTTCATCGCGGCCAGGCGCCGGCGGGACCGCGCGGTGTGAGCGCCGCGCCGTGCCTCCTTCGCCCCGGTCCGGCTGCGCTCCACAGTCCCGGCCCGGGGCTGCTGGGTCTTCGGCCCGGACGTTCCCCCGCACACCACACCGGCCGCTCACCCGGCCCCGACCGAACAGGAGGACAGTCATGAGGGATATCAGCGGCCTCGAGGACGCCGAGCTCACCACGGAGGAGCTGGCGGAAGTCCTGGCCAGCGGCAACACCGTGGACGTGTTCTTCGGCGACGTCTTCGTCTTCCAGGTCTCGCTGAGCGGTGTTGCCGTCCTCACCCGCCGCGAGCTTCTCCCCGAGGAGGTCACCACTTTGACCGAGGGCATGGCGGAAGGCTCCATCCTCCTCAACCCGGCGCCACGCGCGGAGACCCCCGTCTGTATCGATCCTGGTCAGGTGGCGCTGTTCGACCGTGTCCTGACCGCGCGCCGCCGGCTCGTCGGGCCCTGACACGGCCTGGAGCATTCTCGGGGAAGCAGTCAGAAGAGGACGTTGTCGCTGGTCGGCGGAACCGCGCGTTCTGTAGTGGGCGGGCGATAGTGGATCTCGGTCCAGCCGGCGCGGCGGTAGACCGTCATCTCGTCGCAGCTCGGGCACCGCACGGCCCAGTGTGTTTTGCACCAGTAGGGGCGGTGCTGGACGGTCACCCACTTCGAAGGCCTTCCGCGGGCTGCCCGCTCGGCTCTCACCCGTGAGGGCGGCGGCGTGTAGAACGTCGTCCCGATGGCGGTCGACAGCGGCCCGGGATAGGCGCACGTGGGGCAACTCGGGTCGAAGTGCGTCATGAGCAGCGCCGGTTCCCACCGCTTCCAGCGGATCTCGCCCAGTTCCGGATCGGTTCCGGGCAGCGCCGGCAGGATTCTCCGCTCGGCCAGTGCGAGGTCCTGGGGTATGTCCATCCCCTCAGTGTGGGTGGCGGCACTGACACCGACGATGCCCGCGGGTCCCTCCCCCGCCCCGGACGATGCGCGTCAGGCGACCGGGTGCGTGAGTCCCCGGCCATGGCGGAGCCCCAGGTCGAAGTAGCCGCGGACGAGCAGGGACATTTCTCGGCCGAGGTGAGCGTCGTGGCGGCCTATGGGGTACCAGGCGCCGCACACGCACTCGCTCTCAACTCCCGTCTGTCCGGACCGGACTCGGCTGGTGGGGTGGTGCCCTGCGACGAGGACGGCGACGCGCTGGTCCAGGTCGGCCGGGACGACGGGGGTCGGCGCGACGTCCTGGGTCGTGTAGTGCCAGGTGACCCACTCGCCCTCGTCCGGCGCTCCGGGGTCGTCGTCGGAGCTCCACTCCTGGGTGTGCCGGGTGCCGGCCACGGTGTGGAACCGGATGGTCTGACCGGTGTCGGGGTGGACGGCGCGATGCCAGATGTCAGGGTGGCCCGCCGACAAGGTGCACTGGGCGGTCAGCGCGTAGTGGGTGACCGGGCAGGGCCGGGTGTGCTGTGCGGTGGGCATGATGCTCCTCGAACGAAATGGAGGGATGCGGCAAGCCGCTCCCGCCGGCGTCCCGGTGCGGCATTCACCCGAACGAGGGACAGCGATCGCGGGGCCGAAGGGGCAGGCTCAGCAGGAGGCAGGAACAAGCGGACGCTGACAGATCGGGACATGCGCCATGGACGATGAAGCTGTCTACGGGCCCCAGGTCGCCTGCTACTCGCGGGAACAGGCCTTCGCGGAAGGCCTGTTCATCCCGGTCCCGCCTGCAGCTGCCTCGGCCGCTGGCATCGGGATGCCGCTGATCATCACCGCCGACGCGCGACGGGAGTTCGTGGCCGGCACGGACGGTGGCGAAGACAGGCGGCTGCAGGCGGTGCTGTCCGCGGTGGCGCGTGCCGTCCAGCAGGAGCAGGATCCCAACGAGGTGTGCTTCGTCGTGCGGGCAGAGGAGTTGCCCTCCGGCGAGTCACCCACGGGTGCCGACCAGCTCATCGCCATCACCGAGCCTGGTGATACGGGTGATCCCATCATGACCCTGATGCTCGACCACGAGATGTGAGAAGCGGGCCTCTGGCAGGCGCTGCGCCCCGGCGTCCAGCCCGCTCAACTCTCGTCTTGCCTCATGCTGCGGCGAATCTCTTCGACGAGGACGCCGTCCTCTTCGCTCAGGCCGAGGTATTCCCACGAGATACCGGCCTCGGCGAGCACCTCGGCCATGGTGGCCCTCCCGGGGTACTGGGCTTCAAGACAATCCAGCTCGTACGTGCGGGCCCTGATGCGCTCGATGGACGCGAGGTGCGCAGCTTCGGCCGCAGCCGCTTCATCGGCCCGCGCACCTGCCTCCTCCATGGCAATGCGGGCATCGATCGCCTCACCCTCAAAGACAGCGAAGGCCATGCTCACGACCTCCGGCACATCCAGGTCGGGTCGCTCGGCGTGGATCTGGCGGAGTTTGGCCTCCAGGCGGAGCACAGAGTTCTCCGGCAGGACTTCGCGTGCGGAGTGCAGGATGCCGCCGAACTGGGCGTCGAACTGGTCAGTCATAGACGGGAAACTAGCCGTGGCCGCATCTCGTTACCAGCGCCGCCCTCACTCTGGAGCCCCTCGCACCGGGCCGTGAATGCCCCCACGCGCCCCGGAACGAAGGCACGGTCATGTTTCGGCTCGGTCAGCACTGCGCGACGCGCTCAGATGGCCAACGGCGACGCTCCGGCACACTGATCAGCTGCCCGAGAAGTCGACGTCGTTGATGTCGAAGTTGAAGTCGTCCGGGACGAATCCGCCGTAGAGGCCTCCGTTGAAGTGCTTGGCCAGGGCCTCCTTGATGATCTGCTCGACCTCGCTCTCCTCCGTGGCCCGCGCCAGGGCGGCGACCTGAGATCCGGTGAGATCGATGTGGGCATCTTTCGCCCGGACTGCGTCGGAGCCCCGGATGTCGAAGGTGTTCGCCCGGCCAACCCGGGCGCCGATGCCCGAGCGGTCGCCGCGGGCTTCCATTTCCCGGGCCCTGCGTTCCCGGCCCCGGGGGGTGGTCTGGACCTCGGTGGCGTCCCGGTGAAGCCGGTCGGCGAACTTGACGGGCTTGCGGGTGCCGTCGATCCAGCGCTCCACCGTTCGGGGGGTGACACCGTAGGCGGCGGCCATGGCCTTCGTGCTGCCGTTGAACTTACGGTCGCGCACGTGGGCGGCCTGGGTCGTGGAGCGCACGGGCGCGGTCCGTGAGGGGAAGAGGAACTCCTTGACCCGGGCGTTCATGCCCAGCCCCTCGATCTCCTCTCCCTGTCCCTGGTTGTTCCCGCTCACGGCTGCGTGTCTCCGTTCTCATCGGTGTCGGCGTCGGGAATGAGCGTGCCGTCGGTGGTGTAGGCGTGGACGAGGCGGGAGGGGTGCAGAGCAGACTCCATGACCTCCCGGACTGCGCTCATGGGGATGCTCGCCTCGTGCTTGGAGGAGCCGGGGGCGATACCGAGGCGCAGTACGCCGGCGACCGGCTTGTCCTTCTCGGGCGGGGTGAGCAGTTCCAGCGGCGACGGCTTCGCGGTGGCGTAGAGGTAGGAGTCGACGTTGACAGCGAAGGGCGCCCGGCCGGTCTTCTTGAAGGTCTTGCGCATGCGCCGGTGGCCGGCGATCCGGGCGGCGGAGATGATCTGGAAGCGCAGCGCGGGGTTGTAGGACCAGTGGGCGACGACCTTTTCGAGCCAGGTGTCGTCGTCAGGGTGGGACTTGCGGGCGGAGTCAGCCCACTTGCCGATGCCACCCTTGTAGATCTGCTTGTAGAGCGTGGCGAGGACCAGGGCGTCGGCGCGGGCGGTGTCGCCGGGGTCGATGTCCTTGTGCGTGGCGTACGCGGCAAGGAACGTCTCGGGGTCCTGGCCGTCGGTGAGGCCGAGCTCGGCGTAGACGCGCTTGTAGGCCTCACGCAGCCGGATGGTCCATTCCTTCAGGACCGGAGCGGTGCCCTGCGGGCGTCCCTCGTCGTCCTTCAGCGCGGGCAGGAGGGCGTCGGTAATGGTGGCGGGGTCGAAACCGTATTCGCTGGCCATGTAGGCGACGGTGGGGGTCGCGTACCAGCCGGGGCCGGTGGGCGCCATGCCGTGGAAGGTCGCGGGATGGGGCAGCAGGGGGTCGGTCTCGATGCCGGTGAAGTCGCACCACCACAAGCCCGCGGTCTTCGCCGACCAGGCCGGGCGGCTGATGTGCTCCAGGGGGCCGACGGGCAGCGGCAGGGTCTGGGTGACGGAGAGGTAGGAGGCGCAGACGTCGACGGCCACGGCCCATTCGAGTACGGCTTCGTCGTCGGTGAGCGGCCGGGCCCACCACTTGAAGTCCTCTTCCTCGCAGACGGCTTCGCCGCGGTCGAGCAGTTCACGAGTGAACGGATGACGGGCCCCGGCGGCCTGAGGAACGGTGGTGTCTCCGGAGGGGAGCGCGCCGGGGCGCAGCCGGCTTTTCCACTCCCCGTCGTCGTCCTCGTACGGCTCGAAGCGGGGGCGGACGGCCTCCAGGAGCAGCATGCTCGAGGTGGCGGGGGTGACGCCGGGGCCGATACCGATGTCGGAGACGAAGGTACGGATCCGGCGGGCGAGCGCCACGGCGTCGAGTTGGCCGCCCGGGAGGGCGGCGAGGGTGGCGAGCATCCCGGTGGTGGTCTTCTGCTTGTCGTTGCCCTGGCCGAGCCAGGGGGTGACGACGATCCGCAACGACGTCTTCGATCCGCCGGCCGCGCCCGCCCGGCGGAAGGCGTGGAAGACTGGCCCGATTTCCTCGGACACCTCCATGCCGACGCTGGCGGCCGCAGTGTCCAGCTTCTTCTTGAGGGCGGCCAGGGCCTTGTCGGTGGTCGGCAGGGCCGCGGGCAGGCCGAGGGCCTTCAGCGCGTCGGGGGTCAGGCACACGATGCCGTCGCCTGTGCGGCCCGCGTCGTGGATGCGGTCGATACGCAGAGGGAGGCCGGTGCCGAGCCAGTTGAACCAGTCGGTGAGCTTCGTGCCGGCGGGCGGTGGAACTTGGGGGATGTCGAGCGTCCATCCCTCGGCGGTGGAGTCGAGGACGACGGCAGGCCACCGCCGCGGTTTCGTCGATGCCGGAGCGGCCGGGCGGTTGGCGGTGCGTGGTGCGGGCCGGGCCCCGCGGCGCGGCTGCCCTCGGTAGGCGGGGGCCGGCGGGTGGCTGGCGGGGTACCTCACGGGCTGCGCCTCGGGTGCGGGAGCGGCTGGCTGGACCGGCGGGGCGGTCTCGGCCGGTGCACTATTGACCGCGGTTTCGTCGGCCTTCTGCTGTTCGGCGCGCAGCTTCTGGCGCTCGATCGCCTCGGCGCGGGACTGGGCGGTGCATTCCTTGGGGCACCGCTTCCAGCGGTGCTTCATCTCCCCGCCCTCCTCGACCCATACGGAGACGTAGCCGGGGCGGGTGCTGCCGATGCAACCGGCGCAGCCGGCCAGGCGTACCTCAGCCATCGTGTGTTTCCGCCTCTCCGGTCGTCGTGGTCGAGGTGATCAACGGTCCTGCCGTTCCGTGGCAACGCCGAACAGCTGGTGCACGTGGTCGAGTTGGGAAGCCGCTTCAGCCTCGGTGGTGCGGGCGGTGTGGTCGGCCACGCGGAGGCGTTCGAGCTCGTTCTCGGCCGCCTCCTGTATCCGGGCCGGTGTGAGCAGTGGGCTGCTGGCCAGGCCAGGGATGTCCTGGGCCAGACGGCGGAGCACAGCGTCGATCGCGGGCTTGTTTCCAGTGGGGTGGTCGGCCGCGCGGGCAAGGTTGGCGGCCATGGTCAGGAAGTTCACGCGTTCCGAGCCGGGCACGAGGATCCGCTGACTCAGGGGCCAGTCCGACCGGGCCAGTACCGAACGGGCGGCGCGGAAGGTGCCGGCGGTGAGGGCGGAACATACGTACGCGTTCCGGGGGGCGCTGCTGTGGTAGTTGCGCACTTCGTCGCGCCGGAGGCTGGAGAGGCGTGTGGCCTCCAGCGGGGTGCGGAAGAAGGCTTCGCACACCACTCGGATCGTCTTCTGGGCGGTGGGGGCGCCGGTGAGGGCGAGTGTCTCCAGGACCTGATCACGAGCCGCTTTCAAGGGCCGGCCCGTTGCCGGGGGCACCGGGTCGGGCTGCGAGGTGAACAGGAGCGTGTCCCACGCTTGTTCGGCGCTGTGCAGGTGCGGGCGGAGGTCTCCGAGGGTGGTGAAGTCCCGCGCCTGTGCGGCGTCGCGCATGTCCCGGCGCAGTTGTTCCATCCGCTGCTCGAGTGCGTCCAGGGCTTCGTTCACACCCGTACCCTACCTGAAAAGTCCCTGACTTCTACCAGAGTTTCCCAGATTTGGGCGCCGTCATCCACAAGGATCCGTCACCCCCGGAACGGGTGCAGGCGTGCAGCCTTGCCGCAACGGCCGCCCCGGGGGTGCAGGCGGGCTACTTGCCCTTCGCCGCCTCCTTCAGCTTGGAACCCGCGGAGACCTTCACGGCGTAGCCGGCCGGGATCTCGATCGGGTTACCGGTCTGCGGGTTGCGGGCGGTGCGGGCGGCGCGGTGGGTGCGCTCGAAGGTCAGGAAGCCGGGGATGGTGACCTTCTCGTCGCCCTTGGCGACGGTGTCGCCGACGATGTCGGCGAACGCAGCCAGGACGGCGTCGGCGTCCTTGCGGGTCACCTCGGCGCGGTCGGCCAGCGCTGCGACGAGTTCCGTGCGGTTCATGTGGGTGGCTCCGTTGTTCGTTCTTGCCTGTGCGGCTGTTGCGTCGGTCATGCTGCCAGCCCCCTCTGACATTCAGGCGGGAGCGGCGCTGCACGCCACCCTAGCATGCGTAAAACTTGACATTATATTTTCCATGGATCTAGTTTTACGCGTCAGCGGGGTGATTGTGTCCTCCCGCTTCCCACAGCCAGCCGCCCGCAGCGGCGGCTTCCGGGTCCGGCCCGCTCAGCCCTTGCCCTCTGGGCGGGCCGGACCATCCCCGTCTCCGGAAGGACCACCACCATGACCTCGCCCGCCATAGCGTTTCTCCGGCGGCCCCGGTTCACGTTCATCCGCACGACCGCCCCGGCACCGGCCGAGCGGCCCCTGCTGCAGGACGACGCCTGGAAGGCCATCGCCTTCGCTGTCGACCGCGCGGCCGCCGACGTCCTTCCGCTCAGCACGGTCGGCGCCTGCGACATCGTCGCCGGCCACCGTGCGCTCGCGTCGCTGGTCGGCGGCCAGTTCCTGCTCGGCCGCGTCCACGCCCGCAACGAGCGCTACATCGACGAGGCCCAGACCCGCCGGGAGCGCTACCGGCGGCGGCGCGAGGTCGCGGATCTGCGCCCGTATCTGAAGGCGTTCCGCAAGGCGATCGACTACGCCCGCGCGGTCGCCGAAGGCCATCCGGCATCGGGCAGGCCGCCGGCGCTTCTCCAGCCGGGCGCCGATCTCCCGCTGATCCAGCGCTTCCGACAGGACCGCCAGGTCCTGTCGGACATCAGCTGACCGCCCAGCACACCCGGGAAGGTGGGACATGAACGCTTCTGACCCGTACGCCGTGCCCGCGGCTTCGGCCGCCGCGCTGCGTGCCGCGCTCGCCGGCGTCCGCGCCGCCACGGACGCCGCCTGGACCGTCGCACTCGCCGTGCTGGCGGATGCCTCCGGAGGGAGCATCCACCAGTACAACGGGCTTCGTGGCGCCGCATACAGCGTGGTCACCTCCAAGGTCGGCAGGGCGAAGATCGTGCCGGACTCCATCGGCGAGCGCGCCGAGCTCCAGCTGTACGTGAATCCGACGGCGTACGAGCGCATCCGCGAGCACCTGCTGGAGGAGTGCCCTCACGACGAGGAGTGCGACTGCGAGGACGATCCCTGGCCCGCGCTGACGGAGCTTCCGCGGGACGTCGATGTGGAGATCCTCGACCTCCGCGGTGATGTCCGCGGCACCGTGAACCGCGCGCCCTTCGGGGCAGGCCCGGTCACGCTGGCCCTCGTCGACGAGAGCGTCTGGCAGGCCGCCGAGGCGCTGCGCATCGCGACGTCTACGCCACACCCCGATTCCGAGGAGTCGCCGTAGCCGCGGCCGCCGGCCCGCGACTCGGGCCCCGATCCGTCCCAACCCGCTCAACTTGCTGGAGGAATCGCCATTTCGGAACTGGAAGCCCTGCATGATCTCTTCGACCGCCTGGGCAAGGCCCTGGCCGACGTCTTCAACGCCGAGGAGATCGAAGGGGGAGGCTGGAGTTACTCCCTGGGGTCGAGGCGAGCAGTCCACGGCTCTCTCCGGCTGGTCCACCCTTCCGGACTGGGCATCGCCGTGTACCAGCGCAACAGCCACGAGCGGCTGACGGTGGAAGGGATCTTCCCGAGCGCGTACTACGGAGACCGGCCGCCAGCGATCACGGTCGGTCTGCACCGTCCGCCCGGGCCGATGGCGAAGGACATCATCCGCCGGGTCCTGCCCGGATACCTCGCGAAGATCGGAGCGGCTCTTGATGCCGCCCGGGAAGCCGAGCGGGACAGGCAGGGCCGGATCGCCACGAACCGGCGCCTTGCCCGGGTGCTGCCGAACATCTCCATTGGCCCGACCCCCGTCCACGAGGCCACCGACCGGAAGGTCTCCTACTGGTCGGGGGGAGTTGACAGTCTCTCCCCCTGTCCGGCCATCGCACCCGGTCAGGTGAAACTGAGCAACGACGGCCAGGTCATGGAGATCAAGCTGACCGATGTACCGGCCGAACTGGGGTTGCAGATCTTGAGCCTTCTGGACCCACGTCGCGTGATGGAAGGAAGGATCGCTCCCCGCGTGGCCAGCCGGGAACCGGTGGAACTCCCGGCCGCCACGCAGGTCATCACCGGCGAGGTCGTGAAGGCGCGCACCGGCGAACCCCTCGGCCTCGATCGCGCTCTTACCTCCGGACCCTAGCCGCCGGCGAACGCCGACAGGATGCCCACCCCCACCCTGGCCGCGTATAACTTGCCTTGATCACTCATTCAGGGTAACTTAAACGCGTCATCCGGTGGGCTTCGAACCGCCTATGCGCGACGTACTCCCCGGCGACCGCAGCCCGCCGTCCGGTCCCCCTCACCCGCCGGACGGCATCCTCCGACGGGCCCGCCCAACCCCCGGCGGGCCCGTCGGCCCTTGGCTGGCCGGAGTTGACGCCCCTGCACAGCCTGATCGCCTCAAATCTGCCGAGCCCTGCCCGCCGATCGACTGCGGGCTCCCCGAAAAGAGGGGCCGCCGCCCCCGACTCCCCCTCAGGAGGTGACGTTGACACCCCAACCCGCCACGACTCGTCATGACACGGAGATTCCCGGCTTCGGCCGGTTGTCCCTGCTCGTCACCACCTTGGAGCACGGGCACGTCCGGTACGTGGTGCGTGGCCCGCATGTACGCGGGACCTTCGTCGTCATTCCCGAGGCCCTCTACAACGGCACGGTGCTGCCGAGCACGGTGAAGGTCCAGTTCGGCGACGACGCCGACCCCGTAGGTGATGACCTGTCGTTCTGGAGTACCCATCGACCCGACGAGCCGGTCGTGTTCAACGTCCGGCTGCACGGATGGACGGAGAGCATCAACCCGGACGACCCGCCTTCGAGTTACTTCCTCGGCCCTCATGCCCACAACCTGCGTGACAACGGCATGCGCCGTGAGCTGAGCTCGGCCATCCGGCGTCGCGCGGAGGCCCTGGTCCGGGCAGTTGTAGTGCACTGGGCCGCGCTCCCCCACCGCCAGGACCTCGTCCTGGCTGCCGTACGCCACCGGGCCGTCAAGCTCGCTGAGCACGAGGCCGGCAAGGCCGCAGAACTCGAGGCGGAAATGGCGCGTGTGCAGGCCGACCGGAAGCGGATCCGTGACCGGCTCAACGCCGTGCTCGGTGTCGTCCGCCGTCGTCCTCTTCCTGTGCGGCCGGCCGATCCAGCCCCGGTGAAGGTCCCCATCGTCGACAACACGGGCCGGTCCATGGGTGTCCTGACGGTCCGCGAAGTCGCAATCAGCGATGTGGTGCCCGGGACCGTGGTGTACGAGGTGTCGGGCGCCCGCGTCGAAGGCCGGTTCACCGTCGGCCGTGACCGTTCGCGGCCCCGGCCCATTCCCTCTGGTGTACGCGTCACCTACGGCCATGTGAGCACGCGCAGCCCCTACGAGGTCAGGCAGGACCGGGAGCCGACGGTCAACGGTGTCCTCCTCGGCGGCTACTGGAACTGGGATGCCCGCACGGACGACATCACGTCCACGGCGCCCGCCCGCCTGCCCGCTTTTGCGCACAGCGGAGTCCGGGAGGGCATGTCCCCTTCCTCGGCGACCGAGCGCCGCGCATCCGCCGTGCTGCGCGCTCTGGCACTTCGGTACCTGGCGCGCCGGGACGTCGCCGCCCTCCAGCTGGCCGCCGCCCAGGGCGAGGCACCGGAGCGGTTGCGGGAGTGCCGACAAGCGCTCCGCGAACTGCGTGAGAACTACCGCACGCTCAAGGCCGCGGCCGCCCGGCACCGTGACCGTGAAGCGCAGTACCGGGCCCTAATCGGCTGATCTTCTGGCCCTCCTTTGATCATTTGCCACTATCTGAATGGAATTGCCCATGTCTCAACCCGCCGTCCGTACGCCCGGTACAGCGCTTCCGTCAGCAGGGCAGGCACGGCCCTGCCCCCTGGAGGCGGGCGTCCTGCGATCCGCGGCCGAAGGCCATCTGTACTGCCTCACCGTGCACGGCTCCGCGGCTGGATTCGTCGACCTGCGCGGTGAGCGCCCCTCCTATCCCTGCTCCGAGTGGGTGTTCAGCGCACTCTGCCTGGGCTGGATCGCCCCGTCGTCTCGGGGGTCACGCCTCCAGATCACCGACGCCGGCCGGATCGCCCTCGCCGAGCTGGACGACGCCCCGTCGTCCTCCGTGCCGAATCCACACCCTCGCCGAGGGAGCGCGGTGCCGATCCAGTCGTAGCAACAAATCGATCCCCTGAAGAGGCTCCTGCATGCCCCCTGCCCGAGCAGGTCGACGCCCTGCTGCCCAGCGTCAGCCGGGTCACGAAGCAGGCTCTGCACGACCTCGGCCTCGTGGAGTACCGCGACGGCACCGGCCGTATCCAGCCGACCGACGGGTCCACGGGCCTGCGCGGTCCGATCCACAGGACTTTCGCACCGGGACCGGCCGGCGCCTGGCAGCCGCCGAACCAGCCTCCCGGTGACCATGGCGGGCCCTGTCGCACTCCGCAGGCGCCGTTCCTCCGCTCACGACGACGGCAGAGGAATCCGGCCGACCGCGCCAACGAGTGGGCGGCGCTGCCGTACGGTCCGTGGTCCGCGTCCTGAACTGCCATCCTGAGCCCCATGGACTCCGTCGATGCCGACCTGCTGCGGGTATGGCCTTCCGAACTGCGCACCGACCGCCTCCATTTGCGCCCGGTCACCCCTGAGGACTCGTCCCTCATACGGGAATTGCTGACCGATGCGCGGGTCCGGGCGTTTCTGGGTGGCCACGCGTCGGAGGAGCGCGTCGCCGCCCAGCAACGCGCCTATCCGTCGGCCCCGGGCACGTGGACCGTTGCCCTTGCCGACGGCGGAGCCGCGATCGGCCTCGTATCGATCAGCGCGGATCACCGCTGCGCGGGCCGGGCCGCAGTCTCCTACCAGCTGCTGCCCTCGGCCTGGGGCCAGGGCCTGGGCCGGGAAGCGGTCGGTGCGGCGGTCGGCTGGTGGACCAGGGCGGTCCCGTTCGGCGGCCCGGTGGTCGCGGTCACGCAGGCGGCGAACACCGCCTCACGCCGTCTGCTGGAGTCACTGGGCATGGTGCTGGTCGACGAGCTCGAGGAGTTCGGCGAACAGCAGTGCCTCTACACCCCCGACGGCGGTGAGGACGACGCGGATCTTCGCTGGGCTCGGCTGCTCCTCGCGCGCCAGGACGAGGTGGAGCGGCGGCACGGTGCCCGGGCGCGGGCCACGCCGGCGGGCCGCAGTCTCCCGGACGATCTGAACGCCCTCAGCCCGCACAACTTGGCCCGGCTGTGCCCCGCGCGCCACGGTGCCTACGGCCGAATCTGCGCCCACAGTCAGGGGCACAGCCCGGAACTTCACCTTGGCCGGGCGCCCGACGGAGGGTGGATCGCCTGGCTGGGAAGCGCCGAGGAGTGACTCGGTGATCGCCACGGCCGGGTCGGTGATGACGCTCAGAACTGGGTGGGGCTCATCGGGACGAGCTCGACGACCGCGAACAGATCGGTGTCCGGGTTCAGTTCCAGATACCGGGCGACGACCTGTTCGTGCGCCTGGTCGGCGAACAGGTCCTGCGCGATCTTGTCGTCCATGAGGCCAAGAATGGCCATGTGGGCGGCGGCGTGGAAGGCGTCGCGCCTGCTGGGGTAGGACCAGGTGCTGACTCCGCGGCGCCGCTCGCTTCGGTGCAGCAAGACCCACGGGCCTCCAGGTTCTGCTGGTGGTGCGTTGACGAGGCTCTGGCAGGTAAGGCACCAGGAGGCGTTGGCGCGAGCCGGTTCTTCCGACGGTACGTGACCGCGAGGTTTCGGCGGGCTTGGCGCGGGAGCCGGCGGCAGGGGTGCGTCCGTGAGCAGGGAGGGTACGAGGTAGGCGGTCCGGTTCCGTGTCCTCTTGAGGGGGTGGTGGGGAGGGCGCCACAGGACCGGCGGCCATGCCTCGTCGAGGGAGCGGTGGCGAACGTAGATGGCGGGATGCTGGCCGTCCGCCAGGGAGCCGTAGTACGGGATCGTCTCTTCACCGGGCGGCAGCGGCAGTAGCCAGTCGGCGGAGTCCTTCAGCCAGGGCTGTCCGCATCCGTCGCACCAGCGGACCGCTCCGGCCTGCTCAGCCGCACTCTCGTACCAGTCTGGCTCCTCCCGGCCCAGGCCCTCGCGCGTCATGGTCCCGGCGGTCTCGCATTGACACGACCGGAACCTGTAGAGCTCGATGTCGGGCTGATCGTCGCGGGACGGGTCCAGCCAGGCCGGGTGGATGCCGAATGCGCCGGCCAGCGCCTTCCGTTCGGCAGGGCCTGGACGGGAGCGGCCGGCAGCCCAGTGCCCGAGCTGGTGTGCGCCGACGCCGATATCGCGGCCAAGTCCGGCCCCGGTCTTCGCTGTCGCGTCCTGCAGCAGGCGCAGCCTGCGGGAGAACGGTGACAGCTCCAGCAGCGGCCACGCCGGGTGGCCGACGTCGTGGACGAAGCCCCAGTCGCCTTCCGCCACCTCGTGATAGTCGTTGTACTCGGCCGCATGATCGTGCAGTACTCCGGCCAGCCAGCGGCGGACTGCGGCGTCGTCCGTCCACTGCTCGTCGGTTGCCTCGGAGGCAGCGGCTTCGGTGTTCTCCTCCAGCTCGCTCTCTTCGTGCATCGGGAAGAGCTGCAGCTCAATCTGCGCCAACACCCGGGACGCGATGACCTGTCGGGCCGGTTCCACCGGGGCTCCGCTGAGCACGCCGCACAGCACGTCGACGGCCCGCACCACCAGCCGCTCCTCGTCCTTGCCCCAGTCGGTCATGGGTACGCCCCTCTCGCCCGATGCCTGCGCGCCCGTACGGCGGCCATGATCCCGGTGATGCCCGTGGAGTGTGGCCGATCCGCCTGAATTCACCCGGGGCCGACGGGAGTGGGGAATCATCGGGCGAGGGTCGTCGGGTCGATGGCGGCCCTTTGCGGTCCGCCCGCCTAGCGCCCCGCGCGCGGCCAGCAGTGCGGCCGGCGACGCGGAGCGGCCGGCGACCGTACGGCGGCGTTCATCGCCGGGGCGCCAGTCGGGTCACCGGTCCGCTCTGGGATCCGTGCGGTCAGGCTGCGCGGAGGTGTGCCGGGTTCTGCCCGCTGGTGTGCAGGCCGGCGCGTTCCCAGGCGCGCAGTTGGGCGTAGTCGCGTTCAACCTCGTCCCGGGTGGAGGCCGCGAGGTAGGCGTA
Organism: Streptomyces sp. NPDC002520; assembly: GCF_053595235.1. Lineage (NCBI taxonomy): Bacteria > Bacillati > Actinomycetota > Actinomycetes > Kitasatosporales > Streptomycetaceae > Streptomyces > Streptomyces sp. NPDC002520. Next base: position 90,289 of record NZ_JBSFXG010000006.1, read on the forward strand.
GCCGGGTGAGCTGAGCAGGTCGGCGGTCGGCGGCAGAGGAGCGCCGGGGTCGACGGCCGTGAACACGGCGACGACGCTGGGCAGTTCGGCGATGCGGGAGGGGGCGTGCGGATCGGCGGATCCGGGGTGGTGGTTGACGAACTCGACGTTGCGGACGGCGGAGGTCCATGTGGTATGCCGGTCGTCGAAGGACAGCAGGGTGTCGGGAGCGATCAGGGCGCTCGCCGTCAGTCCGGTCTGGGACACCCCGCAGTAGCGCTCCACGATGTGGGGAGAGGTGGCTCCGCCGAGTCGGGCGCCGGTCTCGATCAGGACGGGGCCTCGCTGGGTGAGCATCACCTCGGTGTGGGCGGGGGTGGCCTGAATGCCGAGGGCGTCGAGCACGGCGAAGGTGAAGTCCCGCAGGTTGCGGGCTTGTGGCGAGTCGGCGGCGACGGGTTCCTCGTAGTCGTAGATGGGGCCGCCTGCCGGTCCGATCTGTTTGGTGTAGCGCCACATCTCGGCGACCCGGTGGTGTCCCTCGTGGGAGACGGTGTTGATGTAGTACTCGTCTCCGATGAGCCGCTCCTGGACGAGGGCGGCTTGGTTCGGCTCGCCGAAGATGGTGCGGGCGCCGAGGATGGCGGCCGTGGCGGCGCGCACCTCGTTCTCGGTGCGGCAGAAGCGGACGTTGTCGGTGCCGGCGGATGTCAGCGGCTTGACGACGACCTCGGCCAGGAGGGATTCGCCGAACCAGCGCGCGGCGTCGTCTGGGGTGCTGGCCACGGTGGCCAAGGGGGTGGCCAGGCCCGCGGCGGCGACGGCCTGGGCCATGAGGTTCTTGTCGCGTCGCGCTGCCCTACGGTCGGGCGTGTTCGTGGGGAGGTTCAGGCGAAGGGCGAGGGTCTCGGCCAGGGTGACGCCGGACTCGGTGCCGGCGATCACGCGGGTGACGCGGTCCTGCTCCAGTCGTCTCGTCAGCGCGTCCTGGTTGGTGGTGTAGCCGAGGTCGCGTGTGTAGTGGCTGGGGTCGAAGGAGTGCTGGAGGAAGGCGTTGACGTGTTGCTGGCTCTGGATGTGGAGGCAGTCGACGCCGAGGCTGTGAAGTCGGTGGGCGAGCGCTGCGCCGGTGGAGTATCCGTCCACGATGGCGATGGTCATGGGGCATTCCTCACGGGTGTGCTGATCGGGGTGGCTGGGCGGTTCGGGGTGCTCCGCCTTACGCGGGGCGCAGGTGCTGGTCGGCGAGGCGGCGGGCGGAGGCGATGCGGGCGCGGTTCCAGCCGGGCGCTTTGGGCAGGGCGCGCAGGAAGCCGCGCAGTTCGCCGGCGGGGATGATGGTGACGCCCGAGCTGATGAGGCCGCCGGCTGGTACGGCGGCGTAGTGGACCGCCACGACCGGCAGGACGGGATGCCCGAGGACCTCGGCGGCCCGGCTGGCCTCCCACAGGACGGTGTCGAGGGTCTTCTGCTGGGGGTGCTTGCCGTACCAGAGCTGTCCGCGCCGCAGGTGGACCTTGGCGTTCTTCGCCTTCCAGGTCTTGGTGTCGATGTAGACCGGCCCGCAGCGGCCGATGACCAGGTGATCGAGGTTGGCGCGGGAGCGCGGGATCTGGCGGTCGTGGAGGACGGCCCAGCGGCCGAGGCCGCACCACACCAGGGGGGCGAGGATCCGTCGGGTGCGGCGTTCGCCGGCTGCGCCGGTGGCCCAGGTGCTGCCCTTGGTGCGGTAGATGCGGCGCAGGGCCAGCACGGTGACGACGATGGTGACAGCGATGCCGGCCTGCCGGTTGGTCGTGATGGCCGCGAGGTAGCCGGCCGTGACCGCGGTCGGTATGACGAGGAGCGGCAGTGCCCACAGGGCGGTGAGGTGCTGCTTGCGTCGCTCGGCGGCGCGGATCGTGTCGGCCATGGCCTGTGCGCTCGCTCCGGCGCCGGTTCGGCGTCGGGCCCGCGTGGTGGGCATCCCGTTCTCCTTGGGGTTGGCGCGGTGGAGATCGTGATGCTGCAAGGTGCGGGCTGTGGACAGAGTCCGGCCGGTCCAGGGCTGCTGGTGCCGCTCTACTCCGTGTGACCGAGATTCATAGGTGGCACATGGGGCGCGGTAGTTGGCGAATCTTGCTGCGTCGCCGACGGCCAACGCGCCCGCCTGCGGAGATGGGGTCGAGCTCTGGGCCGGAGGAGGCATGATCTGCCAACTACGGCCCTCAAGATCTGCCAACCATCGTTCTCTGCACGCCCGTGACCTGCACAGATATACGCGTGTATTGCCAACTACCACCCTCGGTCACACTCCGGGTCCGGCTGCTGGGGGGTGGGGCGGATTTCAGGTCGGCCCAGCCGGATCCGCTCACGTTCGGTGCGGTTCTTGCCTAGTCTGAAGACATAGCGGTGGGCTCCGCGGTGTCTCAACAGGCGTGCCCCGACGGCCTCCAGGGCTTCCTGCAGCCAGACGGCCGGATCGCTTCCCGCCCGGGGGACGGGAGCGCCCAAAGAGATCAGCTTTTCCTCAACATACCGATGGCCCACTTCCTGCCGACGGACCTTCTGGGCAGCCCGGTCGTGGAGGATCGTTCCGTCCGGGAGGAGCTTGAGCGTCCGGGCGGCGGCCCTTCCCGTGTAGACGCTGTTCGTGGCCTTGTAAATTGTACCTACATGCCCGATTGCGACTAGTTTGCCGTGGGTGTCGCGGCGCGGTACCGGGTCGGCGAACGAAAGAACTCCCAGTACGCCGTCTGCCAGCAGAGCCTCGTGACATCTCGCCAGGAACCAACTCTCGCTGTTTCCGGGGCACTCCTCGAGGAGAACGAACCTCGAACAAACGAGGGACTGGCGGTTGGGTTCCAGGTCCGGCAGGGTGCTGGTCAGGACACGGGCACCAGCCGGGGTGCCGTAGACGGCCACTCCACACAGCTGCCGCGGCTCGCCGGCACGGACACGGTACAGGCCAAAGCGCTGAGTTGCCGACGGGTAGGACCCGGCGTAGTGGTTCTCGATCACGAAGCGCTTCGCCTGCATCTCGTCGAGCGGTTCCACCTCGTAGTGCCGGGGGTCAAACCCGCCCTCGCTGGTGTGCCGCCACGAAGGACGACCCTGGGACCACCGCCGACACCAGTCTGAGGCCGTGGGCACCTCGGACAGGTCTTCCAGGGGCAGCGCCTCCTGCACGGCATTCGTCACCGGCCGCCCTCCCGCCCGGAGTTGGCCAGGCCCGCAGGGACGGGCACCTGATCGTCCACGGCCCCGATCTCCGAAGGGGTGAAGAGGCACCCGCCGAACTCAACCGCACCGCGGGCCGACTCGGCGCGCCGGGCAGTGTCGGCGGGCACGTCATAGGTGACGACGAATCCGAGGTCGACGGCCAGCGTGCGCGTGCCGGTCTCGTAGTCGAGTCGCGTCCGTACGACCGGCCCGGCCGCCTTGGGGGCCTGCCGGGCGTCGGCGTCGTCGGGGCGCTCGATGACGTCGCCGACCGTCAGCCATCCCTCGGGCTCACCCGCGCGGGCCGGGGTGTCGTCGGGGACCAGGGCACCGACGGTCCGCCAGTCGTGGGCGAACAGCTGCAGGTACCGCAGCGCGTTGCCGTCCTGCTCGCCGGCCACAAACACCCATGACTCGGTGACGGTCAGGCGGTCCATGGTGACCGGCTCGCCCACCGCGGCGCGGTGACGGCGGTACACCTGTTCACACTCCACGGGCCGGACCACTCGTATGCGGCCCTGCTCGATCTCCTCCCACGACGCGTAGCGCCATCCCACGACCGTAGGAAGCTGCGCCATTGCGGCGCGGACCGAGGCCGCGCGGTCGACGGCAGCGACGACTTCGGTGGCCGCCTCGTCCTTCACGCGGTATGCCCCGCCGCCGTGCCCGGTGGCGTCCAGGATCGGGCGGGCCGTCCACCGACGCTGCCCGCGCCCGTCGCGAGCGATGATCCCCGACGGGGTGTCGCTGCCGTCGACATAGACCGGCGTGCGCCCGTCCTCGTCTGTCTGCCCGAACCGGTACCGCTCTGCCGTCGTGGTCATCGCACACGCGCCTTTCTGATGTGGGGTGTTGGGAGTCCGGGGCGGGTGTCGGCGGCCCGGGGCGCCGTGCGGCTCTGGGCCGTGGTCAGCTACGCCCGGCCCGCCGCTGCGCGCAGCTAAGGGGAAGCACCACGGCGGCCTCGTCTGGCTCGCCCTTCTGCCCCTCGGTTCCGGCGTGCCCGGGGCGCAACGGCCGCCAGTCGGTCCCGTGGTGCTCCTGCAGCAGCACGGCCATGCGGCCCGGCTCCGGCTGGGCGGCGAGCTCGGCCCGCAGGCGCGCGGCCCCGCTGCCGCACTGCTGCAGCTCCTTCTCGGCGGGCTGCTCGTCGCCCTGGTCCTGGTTCTCGACGTCAGCGGCGGCAGCGGCAGCGGGGAACTCGGCGAGTAGCTCGGCCTCGGCGTGCGTGCGGATCAGGGCCCACGCGGCGCGAGCGTGAGCGGCCCCGCCCACCTTCGCGCCCGGCTCACGGCCGTTAAGCACACGGACCACGAACGGCGACTTCCGGCGCTCGTCGCGGTCGACGCGGTACCGATACCCGTACGCCGTGGTGACGTCGATGGCGTACCCGTCGGCCTCCCCGTGCCGGTACGTCGACTCACCGCACCCCGGGCCCTCTGGGCCCGCCTCGGCCTCCGGTACGGCCGCGCACCACCACGCGCAGTAGGACAGGCGCTGCGCCCGCTCGTGAGCGGCCTGGGCGCGCCGTACCTCGGTGGCCGCGTCCATCGCGTCCGAGATCCCGCTGTACCCGCCCATGGCGAGCGCGAGATCCTCGGCGTCCTGTTCGCCGCCGGTCAGCTGGCGGGCCACGTCGTGAGCGTCGGTGTACCGGCCGAGGCACCACCGGTCGGCCTGCCAGGGGGTCCCGTCGTGCTCACCCGTGATCAGGAATCCGTACGCCTTGCCGCACAGGTCGCACTTGCCGCCCCGCTCGATCACGCCCGTCGCAACGGTGTTCGCCGCGATCGGCGTTTCATCGCCGGCCTGGGCGGCCGCCTGCAGACCCTCCCACGACGCGACCGGGACACGGTCAAGCGGGACCACGCTGCCGGGGATGAACTCCGGGCGCGGCGCGTCGGCCGCTGGCGCCGGGCCCTCCTCGCCCGTGATGTGCCACACCCACAGCGCAAGTGCCGCGTCCAGCGTCGTGCACCAGCCGATACGGCGGCCGCCCCGGTAGATCTCCAGACCCATGCAGTCCTCGCACGCGCAGCACGCCGCGTATTTGCCGCGGTGCTGCGTCGCGATCCCCTTGTACGTGCGCCCCCGCCACTGGCCCCACTGCAGTCGGAACGCGGACCGTTTGGCGTCGGCCAGCTCTGCGTCCGTGACCACCTTCACGCGGTCGATGGACTCGCACAGCCACGACTCACGCTCGGTGCCCTCGTGGGCGACGGCGCGCACCATCCAATTCCCGTTCTTGAACAGGTCGACGACACGGCGCGCGGTCTGCTGCTCGTGGAAGTCCTGAATCACCCACGCCCCCGGCACGACTTCCGGGCGCAGCTTCCCGCCGTACTCCTGCGGCCGCTCGTTTACGTCGTAGCCCCCGGCACGAACCTCCCAACCGTCCACCGTGCGGGGGTACTTGGGCGCCTCCTCGGTCCGGTCGCTATCCGCCACCCCCGAGTCGGCCGGGACCTGGAGGGTAGTGACGGGCCCTGCGTCGGCGGCCTCCCGCGCGGTCACGATCGCCTCACACGCGGCCCGCGCGTGCTCGTTCGCCTTGTCGGCCCGCTCGCGGGCCTCGGCCACGAACACGCCCGCGTGGTCGGCGGCCTCGGCCGCGTCCAGGGCCTCTACGGCGTGCTCGGACGCCTGCCTGGCCGCCTCCTCGGCCTTGCTCCACTCCCCAGCCTCGGCCGCCTCTACGGCCGTCTCAGCGTCGGTGTGCGCGCATATCTCGGCGTAGCTCGCAGCGTCCAGCGCGAACGCCCCGGCGACCAGCGCGGCACGGTCGGCGCGCTCCTCGACCGCAGCGGCCGCCGCCGCGTCCTGGACCTTCTTGCCCGCCCCGGGCTGCTCCTCGCGCACGCTGGCGCGGGCGGCACGCTTGGCCCGCTCGTCGCCCACCTCGCACGCCTCGGCGAGCAGCTGCTCCACCATGTCCGCGGCCGGCCAGGGGGCCACCTGACCGGCGCTCAGAGCGTCCGCGAGCAGCTGCCCGGCAAGCTCTGATGCGCGGTCGCACCACTGCTGCCAATTGAGCTTGCACAGCTTCGGCGACGGGTCACCACCGGCCAGCCGGCCCACGACGTCCAGCGCCGTGCGCCCGTGGCGACGCTCGCCGTCCAGCATCCAGCCGGCCAGGCACCGGCCACACGTGACGATCTCGCCGCGCTCCCTGTTCGGGCCCGACACGGCCACCCGGAAGAACTCCCCGGACCGCTTACGGCTGCACTTGCCGACGAACGGCGCGGACGTCGCACAGGTGGGCTTCTCGTCCTCGGCCTCGGTGACGACCGCGAGCACCTCGAACGGCCGCGACGAGAGCGACGTGAGACCGGACGACCACTCACACCACGACCGCGTGTAGAGCGCATGGTCCACCTGCCGCCGCTCCCACGTCTCTGGCGTCGAGCCGTCCATGTCGCCGCCGCGCGCGTGGTCCCAACCCCATCGTGCCTCGACCAGCAGACCGGCCACTCCGAACCGCGAGACGAGCATGACGCCCGCCTCCACCTCGGTGCGCTTCTCGTCGGCCGACCAGTCGACCTCGCCCGTACGGTCGCCGTACCGGGCCCACACGTCGGCGAACCGCGCCCGGGTCTGTGCGTCGCACCGGATACGGCCGAGCAGGGCGGAAAGCGCGCGGTCCTCAAGGTCACCGTTCCACCAGTGGGCGTCCTCCTCGTGCCCGGCCTCCCACAGGTCATTGCTGCCCGACCAGCCACAGCGCCGCACCCGGTACACGTAGCCCTCGACCGTCACCAGGCGCCATCCCGCGCCCCCCGCGAACCCGGCAGGCGACAGGGTCTCGCCGGGCTGCAGCGCCCCATCAGGGAAGCCGTGCCCGGCCTCGGCGACGGGAGCCGTCTCCTCGTCGCTGGCACGGTCCGGCCGCGGACGGGCCGTGTCGAAGAGCGCCAGTTGGGTGGTGTGCGGGTGATCGGGGGTCATGCTGTCGATGCTCCAGAGATCGAATGTGCAGGAGGGCACGGGGCGGTGGGCGCGCTCGTCCCAGCGGCACTCGGGGTAGAGCCGGTTGAGGTCGGGCACGGCGTCGGCCGAGCAGCTCTCCCAGCCGCTCGGGCCAAGGCAGGACGCACTCGCCGACGCGGTGGTACTCGCTGTCGGTGTGGGTGAGGCACAGCCAGAGGTACGGGAACGCCGCTGCGGGCCCGGGGGGTCAGCCGTCGCAGGTGGCGCGGCTGCAGTAGTGCAAGCGCCTGTGGTAATCGGCGGCGACGACGTCGATTTCGTCGCGGACGGCGGCAGGCACGGCGTCGTCGTGTGCGGTGACGTCGTCGAGCCATGCGTGGTCGGCGCCGGATGCCCCGGGGTCGATCTGGTGGACGTGGATTCCGGTGGTCTTGACGCCGTCGATGTAGACGGTGATCCCGGTCTCGCCGTCGGGATCGCGGTCGACGACGATGTCGATCCGCTGGGTCTGCTCACGGCGCAGCTCGTAGCGGAGCTTGCCGCTCACGCGGATCTCGTACGTGCCGGTGCGCGGGTCGAGTTCGCGCAGGAGGGGCCAGCCGCCGCGCGGGGGCGGATTGTCGTAGTGGCTCCAGGCCTCCTGGGGCGGGACCGGCGTGCCGGTGGTGTCCCGAGCGCCGTTGTGCCGGGTTGCGCCCGTCAGTTCCTGGCGCAGCGCGGCCAGGACACGGGTGTGGTTGCGGGGGATGGTGCGGATGGACGGGCCTCTTTCATCGGGAGCGGGGGGCAGGGTGTTCCGGCCGAAGGGGTGCGGCCGGAACACCCATTGCGCCGAGGGGCGCGGTTACTGGGGCAGGTGCAGGACCACGATGGTCGCGGTGGGCGAGTTCTTCGCCGCGGCCACGACGGCGGCCAGGGTCTCGGCCAGGCTGGTCTCGGCCGACGGCTCGGGGGCCTGGACGTGGACCGGCTCGGGCTCGGGCGCGGCGGAGGCCGCGGTGCCGGGCTGAGCCTCGTGGATCGCGCGCAGGAGGTGCTTGGTCAGGTACTCCGTGCGCTGGCTGACCTGAGTGGTCATCCGGCCTCCGGGCCGAGCGCGGCGGGCGATCACCTGAAGGTTCGCGCGGGTGAGGCGGTCGATCCGGTCCGGGGTGGGGTAGCCGTCGAAGTCGTTCCAGAACGCCTCGAAGGCGATCGCGATCGCCTGGTGGAGGGAGTCGGTGAACTCCGCCACCCACGGGGTGTTGTGCACGTTGCGGGTCCGGCCGGAGGGCTGGACCTGGCGGATCGCGTGCAGGAGCTTGGTGATCAGGTCCTCGGTCGGGCTGCCCTCGGTGGTGACGCCCGGGGGACGCTCGCCGAGGCGGCGGGCGGCGGCCGCCATCTGCTCGCGGCTGAGGGTGTTGATCTTGTGGGCGAGGAGGACGCCGCTGAAGTCGTGGCGGCGCAGTTCGGCCGCGATGAGGAGCGCCTTGCGCACGCGGTTGTGGAACTCGTGCGGGCTGTAGGGGTTCTTGTCGATCTCCTGGGCGAGCGGAAGCTGCGGCAGGTTCATGGAACTCCAGTGGCTCGAGGAGCGACAGCGGGGAGGCCCCCGCTTCGCGTAACGCGTATAGCTTACGCTACGATGCCACGTTAGGCAAGTTTTACGCGTCTCGATTGGTGATCAGCTTCACCGCCCTCTTCTGGTGGACTGCCCGACAGCAGGCGCAGCTGCCTGGTGCAATACCGGTTCGACCGGATCGCAGATCACGCACACCGAAGCGCCGGCGCCGCCGGCCCCACCGACAACGGGGATGCCATGAGTTCCACAGTCCGCTACGCGCCGCGCCGCGGCCGGCCCGGCTTTCTCGCCGCGCCGTTCGTCCTGGCAGCGCGGGTGTTCCGTCCGTCCCGGCCCGGACGCATCACCGATTCCGCTATCGAGGCTGCGCAGGTCGCGCGTACGGTCATCGGGATCGGGGCCACCGCCTGGATGATCTACGCGTACCCGATGCAGGAGTCCTTCTCGTCATTCGCCAAGGACAAGTTCGCCGAGACGCTGATCAGCGCAGGGGTGCTGATCGTGGCTGTGCCGCTGGCCCTCGCCGTGTTCGTCGCCGCGACGCGGCCGCCGGTGCGGGGAGAGTACCTACGCCGTCTCTCCGGGCCGATGGCCGGCTTCGCGGCGCTGTTCGCCTCGGTGCTCGTCCTCTTCGTCCTACTGCAAAACAGTGGAGGCGCACGGCTGGCGCCGTCTTTCGGGCCTTTCCAGATCGTCTTCCTGCTGCTCGCCCTGGCCGCGGTGCTCTTCGCCGTGCCCTTCGGTCTTGCCGCTGCCGTCCTGTGCGTCCACTACGTCTTCCGGACTGCAGACGTGCACGAAGTGCTGCCACCTCTCATATCGCCCCTGCTGGTCTGGGCCTTGTTCGGCTTCCAGCTCTTCGACAGTTCCCCAGTCGCGGCGCCGGCGGCCATACGGCTGCTGTTCCTCCTCGGGCCTCCCCTATCCGTCACGGCCCTGTCCTGGTGGGAAGTGCGTCGTCTGCGCACGCACTTCGGCGTCACACTCCGCGTTGCGCTCAACCGCGGGTCTCGGCCACAGCAGTGGTAGATCCCGGCCGATCGCCAGTTCCGTTGTCCTGATCCACCGCCACCAGAGGCCTCGCCCGTGGGACGGTGGGCACCAACCCGTGCCTGCCCGGACCTGTAGCTGGAGACAGCGCATGCCCGACGAGAACGGTTCGCACAGCCCGGCCACCGGTGCGGACAGCTCCGCGTTCCCGGCCGCGGCAGTCCGTCGGCTGCCGCCCGTCTCGTACGGTCTCGCCAAGGGCGGCGGGCCCACGCGGCCCTCCCCGCTCCTCACCCAGATGCTGGCCAGCGCCTCGCCGTCAGTGGCTTCCGCGTCCAAGTGCTGGACTACGACGCGCAGGATCAGACGCGGGGCTGACCAATCCGGTAGCCGCTCCCACGCAGTTGATCAGCGGGTCTTGGTTCGGCTGGCCGGCGCAGGCTCGGTCAGCCAGAAGACTCGTGGCGCGGCCGGCGGACGAGATGGTCGAGCGGCCAGGCCAGTGCGGCACCGAGCAGGCCGACTGTGAACGTGGTGACCGCGGCAAGCCGGTCGCCGCCGTGGGTGAGGGCCCATCCGGCGAGGGTAGGTGCGAGGAGGACCGCCATGGCCAGCGTGGTTCCCCAGATTCCTGCGTACAGGCCTCGGGAGCTGGCGGGTGAGATGCGGTTGAGGACGTCGGCGGCCGCGCCGAAGACCACGATCTCCCCTGGTACTGCGAGGGCGGCGGCTGCGGAGTAGCCGGCGGCTGTGGAGGCGAATCCGGCTGCGCCCATGGTCGCGCCGAGGGCGGCTGAGCTGGCGGCGAGCAGTGCTGTCATCGGGACGGGGCGGTCGGAGCGCGCGACGAGCCAGCGATTGAGGATCGGGGAGAGCAGCAGGACTGCACCGGCGTTCGCGGTCTGCGTCCAGCCGTAGTCCGAGGCGGTGAGTCCGTCTTCGGCCATGAGCATGGGCATGGAGGAGAACAGGCTGGCGGCGCAGGTCAGGGCGCAGAGGCTGGTCACGAGCAGCAGCCACAGGCGTGGATCGCGGAACGCCGCCTGGTATCCGGCCGACCGCGGGTCGTTCGTATCGGGACTCTCGCGCTGCGCGGTGGGCATGAAGTGCCACACGAGCAGGGCGAAGAGTGCGCATGCTGCGGCGTTGGCCCAGATCAGAGCCGGGATGCCGAGGGGGCCGGCGAGCAGGCCGCCGGCCGTTCCCGCCACCGCCGCGGCCACGTTGACGGCGAAGTTCCGCCACGCGTTGAGGGATGCGCGGTCCCGGTCCTCGGGGAAGGCGGCGGCGATGGCGGCGGTGAACACCGGCCGGGGCGCGTCGTAGATGGTGCCGGCGGCGAAGGCCGCGGCCAGCAGGCCGGGGACGGTCTTGGCCTGGGCGAGAAGCGGCAGGGCTGACGAGGCGAGCGCCATCGCCGCGATCAGGGTGGTGCGGGGGCCGATGCGGTCGGCGAGCCAGCCGCACAGGATGGATCCGAGGAACCAGCCGGCGCCGAACGCGGCCAGGACGCAGCTGACGGTCCGGGTGTTCAGGTGCAGGTGGTCGAGGTGGTACGGCAGGAACGGGTACGTGAAGCCGAAAGCCCGCACAAGGAAGGTGCCGGCCATCAGCGTGCGGATGTCCGCCGGCCACCGGCGGCGGCCGGCCTTCGCGCCTTGACCTGCCTGGCCGGCGGGCGCAGCAATGATGGTCACGCGGGCTCCAGTTGGGTGAGGCGCCGGCAAGGCGGCACGGGCCAAAGGCGAAGAGCGGACGCGGACGTCTCTCACGCGGCCGGGGGAGAAACCGGGGCGGGGGCGATGAGCGCGAGGCCGATGAGGCGGTCGCGGTCGGTCCAGAATTCGCTCAGCTCCAGCCCGGCGGCCCGGAGTTCTCGGGCGAGCGTCTCGGGACGGAACTTGGCGGACACCTCCGTGCGCAGGTCCTCACCGGCGGCGAAGTGGATGGTCAGACCCGGATCGCGCAGGGTCACGGTCTGTGTGTGCCGGGAGCGCAATCGCATCTCGATCCACTCGTTGGCCGTGTCCCAGTGCACGACGTGCTCGAAGGCGTCGACGTCGAAGTCGGCGCCCAGCTCTCTGTTGAGGCGGCGCAGGATCCCGAAGTTGAACCGAGCTGTGATGCCGGCCGCGTCGTCGTAGGCCGGACGGATCACCTGTGGGTCCGTGACGAGGTGGACGCCGAGCAGCAGGTGGTCGTGTGGGGCGAGCTGGGCGGCGAAGGAGGCGAAGAACTCCGCGCGCTCGGCGGGCAGCAGGTTGCCCAGCGTGCCGCCGAGGAACATGGTCAGCCGCGGGCCGCCCACCTCCTCCAGGTTCAAAGGGGCCGTGAAGTCTGCGACTTGCGGCCGTATCGAAACGCCGGGATAGGCGGCCGCGAGGGAGGGCGCGGCCTGCGCAAGAGCGCTGCGGCTCACGTCGACGGGCACGTACGTGGTCACGGTCGCGGCCAAGGCGTCCAGGATCGCCCGGCTCTTGCTCGATCCGCCTGCCCCCAGCTCAACCAGGCTCCGGGCGCCGGTGATCGCCGCGATGTCCGCGCCAACCTTGTACAGGAGGGCCCGTTCTATTCGTGTTTGGAAGTATTCGGGCAGCCGGGTGATCTGTTCGAACAGGTTGCTTCCGGCCTCGTCGTAGAGCCATTTCGGCGGGAGGGTCTTGGGCACAGAGGTCAGGCCCCGGACGGCGTCCGCGCGCAGGGCGGCGAGGTGAGCGGGTTCGGTGGTGCGGGTGGGTGCTGTCATCGAGTCGGCCCTCCGTACGGGGGACATGGAGCGCGGTTGGGCGGTCATGAGGTCTTCCGGGCTTCCGCCGAGGCGGTCGGTGGGAGGAGCGGTCGGTACGCGATGGGGCGGGCGGCGAGCAGGATCAAGGCGGCCGTGCCGCCGGCCGGCAGGAGCAGGAGGCCGAGGTCGGTGCCAGCGACCGCCGTGCCCACGGCGCAGCCGATGTCCAGCGCGGCCACCAGGAGTGCTCCGGCCTCGGTGGTGGTCCCGTCTGGTGCAAGGTGGCCGGTGATCAGGTAGGCGGCGCTCAGCAGGGGAGCCATGGCGGCCCCCGGGAGAAGGCCGGCGGCGACCGCCGTCGCGGGGCCTGTGGCGGCCAGCAGCGGGAGCCAGCCCGCCGCCCACACGGCGCACAGCACCGTCAGGTGCCTGGAGGCCGAACCCGGCCACGAGCGGGTGCCGTAGACGAGGCCGCCGATCGCGGCGCCGACGGACACGACGGCGGGCAGCGCACCGGCGAGCTCCGGAGCCTGCCAGCGGTCAGCGGTCTGTACCGCGACCGGGACGATCGCGCCCATCGGTACTCCGGCGCACACCATCGCCGCGTACAGCCGACGCAGGCCGACCGAGCGCAAAGGCCCGAGCCAGTCCGCGGTGCGCGGCGTCGGCCTCCACGCGCGCGACGGGGGCGAGGTGACCACCAGGAGCGTCCCCGCCAGCCCCACCGCGGCCGTCGCGAGGAGCGCCCACTGTGCGGATGTCGCCCAGGCCACTGCTGCCGCCAGGAGCGGTCCGGCGATGTAGATGAGTTCCTGGGTCGCGGCGTCCAGGGAGAGCGCGACGCGCTCATGCTCGCGGCTCGGCATCAGCGGCTTCCACAGACAGCGAAGCGTCGCGTCGAGCGGCGGCCGGGAAAGTCCTGCAACCACCGCGCCCAGCATCTGAGCGTCGTCGACGAGGATCAGGGCGAATCCCGCGCCGGCCACCAGTGCGCTCACCGTCAGCACACGGGTCTGCCCCAGCCGGTCGATCAGCCGTCCGAGTGGAGGACCTCCCGCCGCGTTGGCCAGCAGGTAGACGGCGGCCAGCATCCCTGCGGTGCCGTATCCGCCGTCGCCCGGGCCCGTCAGGACGATCGCCAGCGGCGCCATCCCGGAGGGAAGCCGGCCCATGAGCGTGCTGATCAGCAGCCGGGCTGCGTGGGGGACACGCAGGACATCGCGATAGCGGACGACGGTCGGCAGGGTGTGCGGCGCGGTGGGTTCGGGGGCCGCGGTCGTGACGGAGCGGTGCACGGTGGCACTCCAGTGCGCTGCGGGTGGCCTGACGCTTGCGGAAGGACCAGGCGGAGCCCGGCCGGGGCCCCGGGGGCACGCGGCCATCCCGGGACCAGGGGCAGGAACGGCTCCTACCTCTCGAACTGGTGCCAGGCGCCGCACTTGGTGGGCTTCTGGCCGCTCTTCACCACGCAGACCCTCATCTTGAAGACCACGCCCCGGTAGAGCGTCGGCGTCTTCCAGCTGCCCTGGTTGTTGGCCAGCTTGTCCGTGACGTCGACGACGAAGTAGCCGTTCCTCGCGGTACGGACCTGGGTGAGCGCGCTGTAGCCGTCCCTGCGAAGGTCGTTCGCGTAGACGTGGCCGTTCACGCTGTTGTAGAAGCCCTCGGCGCGGGCCTCCTGGGAGGTCCACCAGCCGGAGCTTGCGGAGGCGGGAGTGGTGGCGAGCGCGGCGACGGTGAGTGCGCCGCCGAGGGCGATGGGGAGGGAACGCCGGATGGATCGGGGCATCGTGCGCATGAGGTGCGTGATTCCTTTCATCGCGGGTGGGGGGAAGCGGTGCCTGCCGCGGGATGCCGGTTGAGGAGCACGGCGGGCGGGAGGCGGGCCGCGGCGGGGCCGCCGGCGAAAGATGGTCATGAGGGCGACGAGGCCAGGGCGATGGGCGTCGTCTGCCAGCCCCGGCCGGGCCGGGGGTGGAACCCGGCCGGGAGTTCAGGTGTGCAGCGACTGGCTGGAGTTGATCAGTCCAGCTGCATGTAGACGCACTGCTCGAGGTACGACTTGGTGACCCAGCCGGTCGTGCCCTTCTTCAGGCCGGTCTTGGACCTGTGGTCGAGCTTGATCTTGATCCAGGAGCCGCTGCTGGAGATCTTCGTCCCGGAATCACCGCGGTAGAGCTGGCCGATGGCCCGGTACTTGGTGCCCGCCCCGGTGCGGAAGTTGACGCCGTTTCCGGTCACCGTCCAGGTGGGGCACGTGTTCTTGGCGGCGAGCGTCTGAGTGGGTGCGCTGGCGGGAGCGGCGAGGGCGGACGGGGCGGCCGCCAGGGACGCCGCGGCGCCCATCGCGATCGTGGCGACTGCGACGCCGGCGCGGCCTATGAACCTGCTCTGCATTCTTCTCCTCCTGGGCGTGGAACAGTTTTCCCAGTGGCTTTCCGAATGCCGCGGCAGGACAAAGGAATTGACCTCGTCGAGGCGACGGAAAGCACACGCCCGAAAAGCTAGAAGAATCGGCCTGTGGATAAGTTCCGCGGATTTCCGAGACCGCAGACCGGCCGCAGGAAGCGCTGATCCTCCTGGACAACTGCCGAGCGACTGGAATGAATCGGCTCATTTCCGGCACCCGCTGTGGAGTGCCTCGGACTCGCTGCATTTCGCGCCGGTCGGGGCGGACAGACCGGCGGCACTGTGCTGCGCACGTGGATTTACGCGCAGGGAAATGCCGGGTCAGGTATGTGGGGTGGCTGCGCCAGGATCGGGCCGGGTGTACAGGAAGGCGCATTGAGAACTGCGGGTGGAGAGGTGCTTGCGCGGGTCGCATTTTCCGGACTCGGCGAGGACCGGGTCGAGCCCCGGCCGCCGGTTTCTGCCGCCCTTATCGTTGCCGCCTTATGGGAGAGGGGTCCTTGATCACGACGGTGGTGCGTCGTCGGCGGGGTCGGGGCGCAGGGCGGCGCGAACGCGGGTGTGCAGGTTCTGCAGGAGTTCTTGTTCGGCCGCCTCGGTCCTGGCGAGGAGGTTCCACGCGGCGACGTCGTCGACCAGGGTCTCGATGGCGTCGCTGAGCCTGCTGCGCAGCAGGCCCGGGCTGAGTGCTTCGACTTCGACGGCGGTGTGCGGGTCGATGCCTTCGCTGCGGCACTCCTGGTGGTAGCGCTTGAAGTTGACGTCGGCGGTGTTCACGTAGTGGCTGGTGAACTGGCCCGAGCGGACGTCTGCGGCGGTGACGGCGATCTGCCGGAAGTCGAGGTCGAGGTCGCCGTTGCCGTAGCGCTCCATCCGCTCGGCCACGGAGCGGGGGACGGAGCGGCCACTTGGGTCCCAGTCGCCGATGAAGCAGATGCTCAACGCCTTGGACTGGCGAAGGTAGTCGACGACCGCTTCGTGGACGAACGTCTTGGAGGACTGACCGCGGCAGGAGTAGAGGCCCACGCCCCAGGCCGAGGTGACCGGCAGGAGGACGCCGGCGACGGAGTCGCTTTCACACCAGACCTCGACGCGTCGGCGCTGAGAGGTCCACAGGTTGCGCCGGTAGGTCTGGGTGGCGTGCGCCAGGGCGTCCTCGACGGAGTCGTACTGCTCGTCCTGGCGGACGAGGCGCGTGCCATCAGTGATCCATTCCCACGGAAGCTGCCCGCGCTCGCGCATGTATCCCAGTTCGCGGACGACCACGGCGTAGTTCCGCCGGGAGCGGCCGGCATCCTTGTCCCACAGGCGTCCGATGCCGAGGTAGTAGATGTGCCGGGCGCTGCAGGGCTGAGCCGCTTCCGCGACGGCGCGCAGCTCGGCGCGGAGCCCTTCCACCTGCGCTTTCGTGCGCCGCGGACGTTTTATGGGGCTAGCGCTGTAACCCATGGATTCAGTGAACGCCGAACGGCGAGCTGCTGTCACCCTTGAACGGCGGGCCGGGGCGGGACCGTCACGGCCTTGTCCTCCCGCCCCGGAGCTTTGGGCCCGTTCCGCCCGGGCCTTACAGGCGCCGCATCACTGCGGTGACCTTGCCGAGAATCACGGCTTCTCGGCCGCAGATCGGCTGGTAGGCCCTATTCTCGGGCATCAGCCAGAGGTCTGCGCCGTCTTTCCTGAGCCTCTTGACGGTGGCCGATCCGTCGATCATCGCGGCGACGATGTCGCCAGTTTCCGCATCGGGCTGGACGCGGACGACGACCTGGTCGCCGTCCGCGATGTGCGCGTCGACCATCGAGTCGCCCGTCACCTTGAGGACGAAGAGTTCCCCTCCCCCGACGAGCTGCCGCGGGAGCATGAGCACGTCGAGGACTTCCTGCTCAGCCAGGATCGGTGTGCCGGCGGCGATCCGGCCGAGCAGGGGAACGTCCACGGCTTCCGGCGCGGTCTGGGGCGGGGCCTGCTCGGTGCGGGGGTGGGTGGATCCGGTGGGAACGTAGGAGCGCGGACGGTGCGGGTCGCGTCGCAGATGGCCCTTGCTCTCAAGCGCCCGCAGCTGGTGCGCGACGGAGGAGGTGCTGGACAGCCCCACGTACTGGCCGATCTCGCGCATCGTCGGCGGATAGCCCCTGATCTCGATCGACGATGCGATGCAATCACAGATGCTCCGCTGCCGGTCGGTCAGGCCGTCGTCTCCGGTACACGCGCCCGCCGGGTCGTCGGCATCGAGCGTTCTGCCCGTGTTCACCTACAGTCCCCCTTCATGATCTACACGGAATGACCGTATCTGCCGGTGCTGACAGCGGTGCGGTGGGTCCTCGCTGGCCGTCTCCGGCGATGGGTGTGCGGGTCCGCCGCTGACGTGGGGGGTACGGCGCCGGGTCTTCGGATTGTGCGCGGGCTCAGAAGGTGGTGTCGATCGTGAAGGGGGTGCGGGCTGGGTTCTTCCCGGCAGCGGCGGTGAAGACGAAGGGGAGGAACGCGCGAGATCCGTCGGCCAGGTAGAGCCCGACTCCGGGGTGCCGTGCGGGGTTGGCGTAGGCGTAGGCGCTGGTGATCTCCGGGGTGTGTCCGCCCATGAGGACGGCGGCCAGGTGGAGTTCGGCTCGCCGTGGACTGATCTTGCCGGCGCTGTCGTAGAGGGCCGGAACGGGCGGTGCGGCGGGGACGGAGTCTGTTCGCACGCGGTCGGAAGCGAGGGCGCCGGCCGTGGTGAGAGCGGTCCACAGTCGCGCGCCGCTGCTGTAGGTGATCACGAGTCCGCTGGGGCGGGTGCTGGTGCTCCAGCTGTCCGCCTCGGCGATATCAGGGCCTTTGGTCAGGATCTCGATGCACAGGTCCTGTACCTCGTGCGGGCTCACCTCGCGACCGCCTTTCCGCTTCGTACATGTGTGTGACAAATCTATGCGGTAGGTCTGACATCGCTGCGGAGCGCGCCTGCGCAGTCACCGGACCCGCGCATGTGCCGTACGGCGCGGGCGGCTGCGCAGCTCCTTGCCCCTGCCGCTGCCGCGTGCCGGTTTTCGGGAGGGAGCACGGGGGTCACCTCCCGAACTGCCGGCGCCGTGCGGTCGGCGTGGGCATGATGAGGCCTTCCGCGCTGTGAACGATGACGTTGACTGCGTCGTGCGCCCGCTCAACGTGTCCGTCGAGGACGACGGCCGGGGCTTCGCGTACGGTGCGCCCGGTGCGCTCCCATACGGGTGGGGAGAAGACGAGGTTGACCATTCCGGTCTCGTCTTCGAGTGCTCCGAAGGCCATCCCGTTCGCGGTCGGCGGGCGCTGAAGGTACTTGGCGAGGCCGCCGATCCGGACGCGGGTCTGGTCGGCCAGGGCGCGCACGTCGGCGACTGCCACGGCGCCGCGGCGCTCGAGGTGGGGCCGGACGTGGCTCACCGGGTGGCTGGTGGCGCTGGCCCCGGTAGTGGCCAGGTCCGCGGACGTGCGTTCGGTGCTCGTCATCGGTGTCAGCTCGGGTGCGGGGGCCAGCGTGCCCAGGCCCGGGAGGTAGGGCTGGGTCGTGCGGGGGAAGGCTCCGGCCGCCCACAGTGCGGTGCGGCGGTGGTCACCGAAGGCGTCGAAGGCTCCGGCGCTCGCGAGTTGTTCCATCACGCGGGCGGGCAGCCGGGTGCGGCGGGCGAAGTCCTCCAGGCCGTCGAAGGGCTGCTCCGCCCGGGCCTCGACCACCGCGGTGGCGGCGTCGGTGCTGAGCCCGGTGACGCTGGTCAGGCCCCGGCGGATGGCCATCTGCCCGTTTTCCGTGTCGGGTTCAAGGGTGGCGTGCGCGCCGGAGGCGGTCACGTCGACGGAGCGGACCGTGATTCCGTGGCGGCGGGCGTCCTCGATGAGGGTCTGCACGTCGTAGAAGCCCATGGGCAGGTTCGCCATGATTCCGGCGGTGTGGGCGGCCGGGTATTGGAGCTTGATCCAGGCGCTGGCGTAGATGATGTGGGCCATGGACTGCGAGTGGCTCTCGGGGAAGCCGTAGTCGCTGAAGGCCTCGATCATGCCGGTGATCTTCTCGGCGGCCTCGGCGGGGATGCCCTTGGCGGCCATGCCCTCCTGCAGGCGGCCGCGCAGCTCGGCGATCTTCTCCGGGGCGTGTTTGGCGGCCATCGCCTTGCGCAGCCGGTCCGCCTCGCCGGGCGTGAAACCCGCGCAGTCGATGGCCAGTTGCATGGCCTGTTCCTGGTAGAGCGCGACGCCGAGGGTCTTCTCCAGGGCGCGACGGGCGAGCGGGTGGGGGTAGGTCACCGGCTCCTCGCCGCGCCGGCGACGCAAAAACGGGTGCTTGGAGCCGGCCATGATCGGGCCCGGCCGAATGATCGAGGCGGCGATGGCCAGGTCGTTGAAGTTTTCCGGGCGCAGCTGGGGCAGGGTGCTGATCATCGCTCGGGACTCGACGGTGAAGACGCCGATGGTGTCCGCCCGGGCGATCATGCGGTAGACGTCCGGGTCGTCGGGCGGGATCGAGGTGAGGTCCAGGCGTACGCCGTAGTGCTCGGCGATCAGATCGCAAGCAGTGTGCAGGGCTGCCAAGGTCCCCAATCCGAGCAAGTCGATCTTGATAAGTCCGGCTTCGGCCACATCATCCTTGTCCCCCTGCAGCACTGAGCGGCCTTCGGCGGTGGCCCATTCCAGGGGCATCACCTCTCCCAGAGGCTGCCGGGTCAGGACCATGCCGCCGACGTGGATGCCGAGGTGGCGCGGCAGGGTGTGGAGTTGGGATGCGAGGTCGCGCACCTCCGCGGGCAGGTCGACGTCGGGGCCGGGTGGCGTGTGGTGGATGTGCCGGGTCATCTCCCGGATCTGGGCGGCCGGGTAGCCGTAGACCCTGGCGGCGTCGTGGACGGCGAGTCGGGGCTGGTAGGAGATCACGTTGGCCACCATCGCGGCGTGGTCGCGCCCGTAGCGCTGGTAGACGTACTGGATGACCTCCTCTCGGCGGCCGGCCTCGAAGTCGATGTCGATGTCGGGCGGACCGGCTTTCTCGGCGCTGAGAAACCGTTCGAAGAGCAGGCCATGCTTGAGGGCGTCGACGGCGGTGATCCCCAGGACGTAGCAGACCACGCTGCTGGCCGCGGAGCCGCGGCCTTGGCACCAGATGCCGCGGCCGACGGCGAACTGGACGATGTCGTGGACGATGAGCACGTAGCCGGACATGCCCAACGTCTTGATCACGCCGAGCTCGTGGTCGAGTTGCTTCCACGCCGCACGCGTCTCGGGGTCGGGGTCGTCGCGGTCTCCGTACCGGGCGGCGCATGCCCGCTCGGCGAGGTACCTGAGCCAGGAGTCCTCCGTGAACCCGGCCGGTGTCGGGGCGCCGGGCAGCTGGGGCTGCAGCTCGCCGAGGTCGATCACGCAGGCGCGGCCGAGCTCAAGGGTGGCCTCGACGACGCCGGGGTAGCGGGCCATCCGGTGCCGCATCTCCTCGTAGGAGCGCAGGTGGGCGGTCGGGGCCGGCATCAGGTGGCCGGCCGCCTGGTCGAGGGTTTCCCGGCGGCGCAGTGCGGCGAGCGCCTGGGCGAGCCGGGCCTGACGGGGCGTGGCGTAGGTGACGGCGCCGGTCGCCACGACCGGCAGTCCCAGGCGTCGGGCGGCGACGACGGTGACGTCGTTGGCTACGGAGTCGCCGGGCAGGTGGTGGTCGGTGAGTTCGGCGACGACGCTGTTGGCGCCGAAGACGTCGGTCAGGCGTCCGAGGCGGTGGGCGACCGTGGTGACGTCCCGCCGGTCGGCGTCGGGGGCCGGGCAGCCGGGCAGGACCGTCCACTGGCCGCTGCCCGCGGCCGTGGCCAGCATGTTCAGGTCGTAGGCGGGGGCGTTCTTGGCGCCGGCCATCTGCCCGGCGGTGATCGCCGCGGACAGCAGCCGGAAGCCCTCCACGGTGCGGGCGATGACCACCGGGGTGCCCAGATCCGGGTCGCTGAGGGTGAGCTCGGCGCCGTAGACGGTGCCGATCCCGGCCGGTGCCGCAGCCGTGGCAAGCCGCCGCGCGCCGTACAGGCCGTCCCGGTCCGTCACGGCCAGGACGGAGATGCCCAGGTGGGCCGCCTCGGCGACGAGTTGGTCCGGCTGGGAGCAGCCGGTGAGGAAGGAAAAGCTGCTGTGGACGTGGAGTTCGGCCCATCCCGGCCCGTCGCCGCTGCTGTCGGCGGTGGGGAAGCGGAGGATGTGGGCGTCACCCATAGTGGGCCTCCGCCCACCAGCGGCCGTGTTCGATGACGAGCAGCCAGGCGTGGCCGTCGGCGGTGGTGATCTGCAGGCGGGCGATCCGGCGGGCGTACTCGCGGTCCCACCACTGCTCCAGCGCCGGCCAGGGCCCGGCCCAGCCGGTCACCTCGGCTGTCCGGCGTCCCTCGACGGTGAGGTGGGCGGGTGCGGCCGATATGTCGATGCGGCCGGAGACGGTCACGGGCTGGCCGGCGCCGTCGGCGAGCTCGGCGGGCAGCCATCGGGGGAAGGTGGCGGCGGGGTGTGGAGCGGGCAGGCGTCCGGGCCATGGTCCGTCGGCCGGACGGCGAGGGGCGAGGTCCCCGAACGGGACGAGTGTGATCTGGTCGGCGGGTCCGCGGCCGCCACCAGTCTCCATGCGGACGACGGCGTGGTGGCCGAGCAGTGCTTGTACCCGGGCGGCGGCCCGTTCCATCTCCTCCGGGGTGTGCCGGTCACCGAACAGCGCGCTCTGCCGGCCTGTGGCGACAGTCAGTTCTTCGGGCCGTAGCACGAGACGGGTGATGCCGCCCTCGCCGCCCGCGTCCAGGGTGCCGTCCTGTGTCCAGGCCTGCAGCACGCCGCGGACGCGCTCGGCGACCGCGAGCGCGGACAGCCGGCCTTCGTGCCGAAACAGCCGCGACCGCGTACGGCCGTCGGCGAGGTCGACGGCCGCCTCCAGCCGGGCGCAGACGACGCCGGCGGCCTCGAGCCGCTCGTGGAGCTGTTCGGCGAGGGCCTTGGCCACGAACGCCACCGGCTCGAGGCGCTGCTCGGCGGGCTCGAAGGTGTGGGCCACGCTGTGCTCGCCGGTGCCGGTCCGTACGGTCAGCGGCCTCAGCTCCAGGCCGCGCGCCGTGCGGTGGGCGTTCATTCCCTCGGCGCCAAACCGGGCCTGGACCTTGTCCTCGGGCAGACCGGCGTACGCGCCGACCGTTCGGATGCCCAGGCGGTGCAGGAGCTCGGCCAGCCGCGGCAGACCCAGCACGCCCACCGGGTACGGGGCGAGCCATGCGGCATCGCCGCCGACCTGGACGATCTCGCCTCTGCGGGCGGCGAGCGCCGCGGTGAACACGGTGCCGGCGATGCCCGCGCGGGCCGGCCAGCCGAGCTCGGCGACGGCGTCCACCAGTCGGTCGGCCAGTGCCTGTTCGCCGCCCCAGTAGCGGGACGGGCCGCGGGCCGGCGCGGCGAGCAGGCCAGGCCTGATGACCTCCAGGCGCGGCATCACCGTGCCCTCCAGGTGAACAGCTGCCCGCTCGAACACGCGTATTTCGGCGGCCAGGTCCCGCTCGACCACCCGCAAACCGGGGCAGCGGGACTGCGCCACCCGCAGCCTCATCCGTCGCCGCACCCCGGCTGTACGCGCAGCCTGGGAGCAGGCCACCACCGCGTCACGGTGGACGACGGCTACCGGTTCGCCGTCCTGGCCGCCGCAGGCGATCACGGGAAAATCGGGCACCCAGGCCACGACCACTCTGCCTGCCACAGCTGCTCACCCGACCACGCGCAGGCCCGCGCGTCCCCCGACCGCCCGCATCGCGGGGGCCGCGGAAGCCGCAGGTGCGTGCCCGTCCTCGGTGAGCAGCGGGGCGATGGCGCCTTTCGGGCCGGGCAGCCACATCTCGGCGTGCCGGGCCGCGGCCGCGGCCCCGCGCCCGGCGGCGGCCACCGTCACCCGCCGCCCGTGCAGCAGCCCATGTCCCTGGCCGATGCCCTCCCATGAGGAGGCCACCACCTGCAGCCGCGTGTCCGCACCCGGCCAGTCGCCGGCCGACAGCAGGACCGAGCCGCTGCGGCGCATCACGGCCGCCAGGCGGCGGGCAACCCGGTCGGGTACCGAATCCAGCGAGCCGGTCATCACGACGGGGACGGCTTCGAGGACGGTGGCCAGGACCTGCGCCCACTGCCGGCCCGGGCTGTCGATTCGCATGCCGTGCGCAAGGTCCAGCCCAGCCGCTTGAGCTGCCAGGACACCCAGCTGGGGCAGTCCCACCGCGGCCCAGCCGGGCGTGCTGCGGGAGGCCTCGGCGGCGAGGGCGAGCAGCAGCGGCATGTCCCCGCCCGCACTGACCGCGGTGCCCGCCCGGACTCGGCCGCCTGGCAGCAGCGTCGCCAGCAGAGAACTCGCCGGTGAACCGGCACCGCTCTCCGTCTCCTCGATCGCCGCCGGTCGCCCCATACCTAGATATTCGAATAGGCGTGCGATTAATTCAAGTCAGCCAGCTCGCCGTCACTCGATCGAGGTGTGACCGAGATTCATAGGTGGCACATGGGGCGCGGTAGTTGGCGAATCTTGCTGCGTCGCCGACGGCCAACGCGCCCGCCTGCGTCTGCCAACCATCGTTCTCTGCACGCCCGTGACCTGCACAGATATACGCGTGTATTGCCAACTACCACCCTCGGTCACACGAGGTGGTCAGCGCCTGTCCGTCACCGGCGAAGGCCGCGGGTTCTCACCCAGGACCGCGAGCGGAGAGACCGGGCAGCCCCAGCAGGGCTGCCGCCGCGGGACTCTCGTCGTGGTGGAAGCCCCCACAGGGGCCGGACAGCGCCGCTACAATCGCCGCGGCAGGCTGCCCCTGCCGTGGCGGCCCTTCACGGGCCGAGGATCGCAACGCACTCAACCGGCTGCGCTCAGCGCACCGGATCCCAGCGCTGCCTCACATCCGCCACGGAAGGAATGCCCCATGAGCCTCCACGCGCTCCGCCTGGACACCCCGCCCACCGAACACGACTGGTCCGAGCTGAGCAGCTACACACCGGCCAGCGACGGCTTCGAATGGCGGGACATGCTGACCGAGCAGGACATCGACGCCTCCCACCGCTACAACGACGACGTTCGCCGGATGCTCCACACGGTCTCCGGCGCCCCGGCCCGGCTCCAGGAACTCGGCGAGCTGCTCATGATCACCACGGTCCGTGAGGCGATGCGCCTGGCCGTATGCGTTCTCCGCCTGGAGGAAACCGGCGAGCTGCGCCGCACCGGCGACGGCAACGCCTTCAGCAGCACACGGGCATAGTCAGGGCGCTGCGCTGCGATTGGCCCGGATGTACGGCGCGACCCGTCTCGCCGCGGGTCGCCTCCCTGGAGGCAACGAGGTAGCGCGCCCTGCGGGCCGGCCATCTCTCCCTGTGGCACCTTGGAGCTGCCCTCGGGGACCGTCCCGTCCTCGGGATCATTTCCGCGGTTGAGACAGGCGGGATGGCGTCCGTCTCGATGAGGAACGTTCGCCCGCCTCATGCTCAGCGTGGAATGATCAGCGGATCATCCGTCATGGGGCTCTTGGCCCGATATGGGTCTGCGAGCAGGTTCTGCGTTGCCCATTGGGCTCGCCAGCGTGCGGCGGCCGTACTCGGGGCGCTGCCGGCCTTGTAGAACACGGGTGAGCCGTCCGCGCGTTGCCAGTCAAGCGACCATCCCCACAGTTCGACAGCCGCGGCCTGGCTCCACAGCGGGCGTCCGTCGAACGGCCGTCGGTCGACCTTGGCCCACACCAGCACCCATGAGGGCTGGGGCTGTCAAGGCGTGTGCCAGCCCGTCCCGGTGGGCGATAGCCGTGCACACCGGGCTGTTGATGCTGGTGGACGGGGCATCCGGGCCATGGTCCCCCGGTGTGTGGTCATGCGGAGAGGACTCGCACGCACCCATTCGATCCCGACCGGGCCGGGCAGGATCATGACCTTCCTTCGGGGGCCGGGCTGCTCATTCAGGTCGTCGAGCGCGGCATAGCCTGCTCATGCTGATTTCCGAGCTCGCCCGGGGTTTGGTGTCCCGTCCATCGGGGGTGGTTGTCATCCTGCCGTGCACGGCTCCTTGGGCTGCTGCGCGGCCTCGGCCTCGCGCAGCAGGTAGTAGGCGTGGGTGAGGAGTTTGCGGGCGATCGCGATGGTGGCGATCTTCTTGCCGCGGCGGTGTGCGATCTGCTCGTAGTGGGCCGCGAACTGCGGGGAACGCTTGGCGGTCTGGGCTGCCTCGTTCATGATCCAGCGCAGCCACGGGTCGCCCTGCTTGGAGATGTGGCCGTAGCGCACGGTGCGGTCCGAGCCCCGGACGGTCGGGGTGAGTCCGGCCCAGGATGCGAGCTTGCGGGCCGAGGGGAACCGGGAGACGTCTCCGACCTCCGCCACGATGATCATTGCAGTGAGCAGGCCGATGCCGGGCAGCTTGGTGAGGGCCTTCACCCGTGGATCCGCCTTCGCGGTCCGGGCCAGGGCGGTGTCCGCCCGGTCGATGACCACCTGGAGTGCGTCGATGCTCTCCAGCAGGTCAGTCACCACCTGTCGGGAGGCGGCCGGCAGCGGGAGCCCGTCCAGCCAGTCCCGGCCCGGGCCGCTCCAGCAGCCGGACGGGCGGTCACAGCCGTGGTGCGCCAGCACCGCGTGGATTCGGTTGCGCAGCAGTGTGCGCAGCCGCACCAGTTGGGCACGGTGGCGCAGCAGGGCCCGCTGCTCGCGCACCGCCTGCGGAGCGATCCACGCCTCCGGCAGCAGATCCGAGCGCAGCAGATGCGCGAGGGTCGCGGCGTCAACCTTGTCGTTCTTCAGCCGGGCCGAGGCAATCGCCTTGCACTGCAAGGGATGCGCCATATGCGGCTCGAAGCCGTAGTCCTGGAGCAGTTCGATCAGCCAGCCCCAGCCGAACGCGGCCTCGAACGCCACCGGCGTGCCCACCGGCAGGTCTCCGATCACGGCCAGCACGCCCTCCCGGCCGTTGGACACGTTCCGGTTCACCGCCGTCCGGCCGCCCTGGTCCATGACGGCGATCTGCGACCGCCGGCGGTGCACATCGATACCCACGTAAGCCTGCATCGCGGGCCTCCTGACCCGGACTCGGCTCCCCCACGGGAAGGGTGCTCCCAACGCACCGGAAGGGGAAGCCCCAGCCCTCATAGGGTCAGGTCAGCCCCCGGCACGGGAACGCGCGCGCTGGCACAGAGGTGGTCGACTCCGGAGGCCTGCCACAGCAGAGGGACGGGTAGCACGTCCACCGTCGACAGCTCCGCCGCGCACGCAATCAGGTCAGCGACGTCCCACACCAGGGACAGCGTCAGGGCTGCGCGTTGCAGCGGTGGCCAAGCGCCGGGGGCTTCGAGTAGCAGCACGTCCACGGCGTCGCCGATGCGGTCGTCGTTCAGCCGGTTCTCGGCCTCGAACTCCGCTATGGACCTCGCCTGGAACTCTCGACTTCCGGCCGCGGCCTCCTCCACAAGTTCCAGTGCCAGAGCGACCATGTCGTGGTCCACTGACAGCGCGATGCCCAACTCCCGCAGTTCCTCCGGCGCCAGTTGCTCCAGTAGTTCCTGCAGGTGTCCTGCCACCGCTGCGTTTGCCGCACCCAAGTCAGGCCGCTCGACGTTGGAGACCGGCGGGTAGCCCCACACGTGGGCCAGCTTCCACAGCCCCATCAGCTCTCGGACGTCGTCCACGCCTTCGAGTCTCTCGGTGAAGTCCAGGGCCGCGTCGACCACGGCGAGGGTAGTCGTGTTCTGCTCGGCGCCAGGGCGACCGGCGAACCGGCACAGCGCAGCCGACCGGCCGTCGACCGGCCCCAGCACCAGGCCGGCCTGCTCAAACCTCGTCGCCATCGCGCCTTCCCCCGTCACGGTCACCGGAGTGCCTCACCTTTGGCCCCGCCGTGCACGGCGGGGCTGGGCCATGAGGTCACCGAACCTCAGGTCAACGACGTTCGATGCTGAAGCCGCTGTCGTGCAAGGCGGCAGTCCATTGGTCCCGGTCGAACCACTTGCTGATGTCCGGGGACATCTCGGTGATCGCCTTCATCCGCTCGTTCCAGTCATGGCCGGATGGGCCGCGACTGCCCTCGCAGCCCGCGCAGCCGTCCTCACCGTGGATGTGGCCGGCCATCCACGCGTTCACGGCGACGTTGATGATGACCGCGTAGAGGTCACCCCCGGTCTGCACGAGCGAATCCGGGACGCCTGCCAGAATCAGGGCCAGTTCGGGATTGTCGACCGGCGGCATGGGGGGCACGCCCACGCCGGCGCTCTCGCTGGAGGCTTCGAACTCCCTGTGCTGCTGGGCGATGGACTCGGCCAGCCCCGCCGCGTTGAAGTACCGCCATGCGGACCGTTCCTGGATGCGCAGCCGGGCGGCGACCTCGCTGATGTTGGCCTCGATGATGTCCTCAACGGCCCCGGACCTCATCGTTACCCCGAGGCGGGCAAGCTCGGTCAGGGTCTGCGCGACCGCATCCTTGAAGGCTTTGGTGTTCCTCACAGACGCAGCCTAGGGCCTGCCCGCAGCTGCTGACGCCGCACTGCGCAGGACCCGGCGAGAGGGTTGATCGCCGGGTCCTGCGCGTCGTTGTTGGTGCTGGTCGGGATCCTGGCTGGAACAGTTCGAGCAGGCGTTCTTGCTGCCGGGCGCCGAGGCCAGGGCGCACCAGCGGTCGCCGATGCCAAGGTCGGCCATGAGCTGGCCGACGCGTCTCAGGGTGGAGTGGGGCCGATAGGCTTGAGGACGTACGTGGGGCTGCAGGGCTGGGCGGTTCGCCGTTCCTCGATCAGGACGCGGAGGGGTGGCGATGGCGCGGCTTCCACACGTCGGCGCGAACGACCTGGACTTGCTGGGCGTGGCCATGCCCGCACTGCGCGAGCTGAAGGTGACGCTGACCCGAGGCGGGTCGAAGTATCACCTTCCACGAGACGAGAAGCGCTTCCGCCTCGGCGGCGGCTGCCGGCACCAGGGACTGCCGGAGTTCGCTCAGCCCTTCCCGCTGATGGGGGTGATCGGCGAGATCTGCAAGCGCTGCTACGTCACGCTCCCCGACGCCGCCGATGTGCTGTGGAGGACGACTGCACTCGTCGCGGCTCATGCCGCTGAACTGGAGCGCGTTCGCGGGGCGGAGGAGATGAGGACGTGGCTGGGGTACGCCCGGTATGCCGCCCGGCTCGCCCCTGTCGAAGACGCCCTGGTCGAAGGGGAGCTGGACCGGGCGGCCGCGGACGCGTCATTGGCGGGCGATGTGGCGGAGCTCCGTGCCGCCTGGCGGCGGCTGCTGGCGGACCGGGCGTCGTTCTTGGACAGTTGCGCCGACGCCTGCCCCCGGATCGAGTCCTTCAACGGGGCTCAGGAGGCGGTGACCCGCGCCGCTGACACCCCGGAGTTGGAGGCCTGCGCCGAGGTCAGTGCGGCAGTGGGGCCCGCGTCCGTCTCCCGTGGTCTTCCTTGGAGCCGGGAGGCGGCCGACGTGCGGGCGGTGGTGTGTTCCGCGTGGCTCCAGGCGCGATCGCGGGGTGCCGGCGCGGCTCGGGCGGCCGGGGTGGCCCATGCCGCGGTCAGTCAGTTGATGGAGAAGTGCCGGGTGCGGGACGTGGCCGCTCTGCCCGAGTCGACCCTGCCCGGCGGGCAGTTCACCTCCCCGGCGCAGTGGGCGGATGCCGAACTGGGCGTCTGGTGGCCGAAGGTCGTCGCCAAGGCGTGCCGGCGGCTGGAGGAGGAGTTCGATGCAGAGGCCAGCGCGTCCGCGTCCCGGCTGCTGCTGATCAACGATTGGCCGCTGACCCACAACAGTGATGCGGGCGTGGCCTATCTGGCGGCGAGCCCGCGCTTCGGCCCGGCCGTTCCCTACGGATACCGGCCGCAGGGCGGGTACGGGGGCGTGCTGAAGACGACGGCTACCGGCCCGTCGTACGCGGTGGTCATCACCGCGCCGGCGAACATCGTCGACAAGCTGGTGGCCGATCAGGACGAGCGGATCAGCCGGTTCGATCCGCCGCGGTTCCAGGCGGGCGAGGTTCTCTCCGGCACCGAGCCGGAGCCGGGCGCAGTCGAGGACCTGCTGCGCAAGGCGTTCCCGTTCCTGCCCGGGGACGCGGAGCAGGAATCCGGAAACGTCTCTCAGCAGGTCAAGGAGGCGCGCGAGGCTCAGGCGGCGGCCAGCGCGCCCCTGCCGGAGAAGCGCTACGAGAGACGGGAACTGTTCCGCGGCGGCGAGTACGTGTGGACTCCGGGGCGCGACGGCGGGCCGGACCTGCTGGAGGAGCTGCTCCCCTACCGCTCCGAATACGTGAGGCTCGATGTGGAGTGCGGGCGCCGGGACGCCGACCCGTTCCTGGCGAGCCTGTTCGGCTCCGTGCACCCGGCGGGCGAGCATCGCCTCGACTTCCGCGCGGCGGGCTGCCACGCGCCCCTTCCTGTGCCTATGCATCGGGTGGTCGCGGCGACGGGCGCACCCCGGTGGGAACCCGGCGGGGCGTTCTCCCGCCCCGCGGATCCGCTGTGGCAGTCGTACACCGCTCCGGAGACGAACCGGTACCGCTACGGCTACTGACCCGCTCGGCCAGGCGCGGTGGAGCTTCACTGCCCGCGCTGCGGGCCAGCCGAAAGCGAGAGCCCCGATCACGTCCGGCAGGCAAGCCCCGGGGGGCGAGAGCCCGACGCACGCCTTGAAGGCCGGGGCGGCAGGTCGTGAGCGCTCGTACTCACCCCGGCGGCGCCGCGCAGCCGCGGCCTGTCAGGCCGGAGGCGGCGTGGTGTTCAAGTGACGGGCGCAGGCGGCAGCGAAGGCGGCCGTGAACGGGTCGGCCTGCTCGTCCGCGGCCTGCTCGCATTCCCACCAGACGAGGGCGATGAGGTCGGCGAGCTGTTGCACCTGGTCGTCGCTGAGGTCGGACGCGGTGCCGGGGCTGGTGCCGCAACGGGGTGAGGCATCAGTGATCCAGGCGGGCAGGTGGTCGGAGAAGCATGTCTGTAGTGCGGCGTGGAGCTCACCGGCAAGGGCGACGGAGGGCATGGGTCAATACCTCCAGGGGACGCGGGCGAGGACGAGTCCGCGGACTTCTCGTACGCCAGAGCGCAGTAGGCCGCCGGCGAGGTAGTTGAGCTGGAGGCCGGTGGTGCAGACGTCGTCGACCAGTAAGACGCACTTGCCCTGGATCGTGTCGCGGTAGGCGGAGTTCATGCGTATGGCGCTGACGTGGTCCCAGGCCGCCTGTTCCTTGCCGGCGAATCCTCGGTCCTTGGAGGCCTCGGTGGTCGAGGCCTTGGTGAGGACGGGGTTGTCAGGTGGTGCGAGCGGCCAGCGGTTGGCGGTGTCCTCGGCGTGGGCCGCCGCCATGATCGCCTCGATGTGCTGGAGCGGTTTGCGGTCGGGGTGGGTGGGGTTGCCGATGATCAGGTCGACGTCGTCGACGAGATGGGGGTGGGTCTCCATCCAGCCCACCAGGAGGCGCCCGAAGATCGCGGCGAGGTACTCGTGCCCGGGTGTCTCCTTGAAGATCCGCAGGTAGGCGGCGAAGGTGCCGCTGAACTGGGCGACCGCGTCGATGCGGGTGATGCTGCGGGTGCGCCGGCCGTCACCCTGGCGCCAGCCGCACAGCGTGTTCACGCAGGGCCGGCCCGGGGTGAGGGCCTGGCTGCAGATCAGGCAGTGATCGTCGGGAATGGGCTGGAGCGTCTGGCCGGCGCACGTCCCGCAGATGCGTGGCGTGCCGTTGATCAGGTAGGCGCAGCGACGGCAGTTCGGAAACCCGAGGGGCTCCGGAAGGGAGTACTGGCTCACTGCACCGCCAGCGCGAGCTGGATGCGCTGCTGGCTGGCCTGCTGGATGCGCTCGGGGGTGGCCAGGCGCTGCAGGACGTCGTCGAGCTCCGCGACCTCGACCGCGCGCCCGTCGGCGATCATCTTCCTCGCCCAGGGCTGGGCAGCGGCCAGGGAGCGCAGGAGGAAGACCTGTTTGCCGTGCTCCGAGGCAATACGCGCCTGCATCTTGGCTCCGGACGTGCTGGAGGCCTCGATGACGATCGATCCGAGCGTCGCCCCGCTGGTGACCACGTTGCGACGCGGGAAGGTCCACTGGGCCGGAGGGCTGCTCGGCCAGAACTGTGAGATGAGAGCGCCGCCCCCGTCGAGGATGCTCTGTGCCAGGGGACGGTTCACGGCCGGGTAGACGGGGGCCGCGATTCCGGTGCCCATCACAGCGACGGTGCGGCCGCCAGCCTCAAGAGTGGCGCGATGCGCGGAGGCGTCGATGCCTTTGGCAAGGCCGGAGAAGACGACGACGTCGTGCTCGACGAGGCCGCGGGCCATGCGAGCGGCGCGCTTGAGGCCGTCCTCGGTGGCGTTGCGGGTCCCGACAACGGCGACCGAACGTGCGTCCTGCGGCTGGAGGGGGCCGCGGTGGAAGAGGAAGGGCGGCAGGTTCGGAACGAGCCTGAGGTTGGCCGGGTAGTGCTGGTCGAGGACGGTGACGAGGTCGGCGCCGGCCTGCTCAGCTGCCTCTACCTCGTGGCGGGCGCGGGCGCGGGCATCCTCTATGCCGCCCCCGGCGAGGGATGCGCGCAGCGTCGGCAGGCAGCGGCGGGCTGCGGCGGAGTCCTCGGGGATCTCTCCGTTGAGGAGAGCTTCGAGTCCGGCGGGGGTCTGGCAGGTACGGGCGAGCAGGTACCAGTCCAGCAGCGCCTTCCCGTGCCGTACGGCGCACAGGGTGAGCAGGTTCTCCTGCTCGGGTGAGATGACCATGGTGAGGTTCCTTCTACTCGTGGCCCGGTGCTGTTCGAAGGAGAGCGGTACTTCTTGGGCCGTCCTCATCATCCCATCGGGCGCGAGCGGATGTCAGCCAGGCACGCTTTTCGGATCCGCCCGATGCCCCTGCTACCGACGGCGGGACGGGATGCGGTCAGCGTCCTGGCGGCTCGGGCCGCGGTGCCATCCCCTCGTGCGTGTCCGGCACGGGGCTTCGGTGCGGCCGTCTCCTGGTGCGCCGCAGATCGACGGCCAGTACCGCTGAAGGCATCCATGAAGGTGGTTCTCCCGCGGGGGGGGGTGCCTCTATGTCTTTCGTCAAGCGAGGCGTGGGGTTCTGGGTTCGTAGAAGGTGCCGTCGCGGAGCATCGCGAACAGCACGTTGATCCGTTGTCGGGCCAGGCGGAGAAGTGCCTGGGTGTGGGTCTTCCCCCGGGCCCGGCATCGGTCGTAGTAGGTGCGGGAGGCGGGATCGTGCAGGGCGGCGAACGCGGACAGGAACATCGCCCGCTTGAGCTGCCGGTTGCCGCCTCTGGGCGCATGTTCGCCATGGATCGAGGTCCCCGACGACTTGGTCGTGGGTGCCAGGCCGGCGTAGGAGGCCAGGTGAGCGGCGGTGGGGAAGCTGGTTGCGTCGCCGACAGTGATCAGCAAAGTGGCGGCGGTCCTGACCGCGACCCCCGGGAGCGAGGTCAGGACCGCGGAAAGAGGGTGAGCCTCCAGCAGCTGCCCGATCTGCGTTTCCAGAGCTCGTCGTTGTTCGTGGACGGCGGCGAGCGAGCGGGCCAGGGACGGGATCACGACGTCGAGGGTGCCGGTGCCCGGGACCACGACCGTCTGCTCGTCGAGCGCGTCGAAGACCTCGTCGATCAGTCGGGCGGCCATGCGTGGGGCCTTGGGCCGGATCACCTCGACGAGCCTGCGGCGACCGGCCTTTCGCAGGGCGGCCGGGGATCCGTAGCGTTCCAGCAGCCAGGTCACCGCGGGGTGGTCCAGACGGGGGCCGAGGACGCGTTCCAGGCTGGGGTGGAACTGGGTGAGCAGGCCGCGTATCCGGTTGGAGGTGCGGGTCGCCTCGGCCGCGAGGTCCTGGTCGAAGCCGACCAGCACGGTCAGCTCGGCGGTGATCTCGTCGGTCAGCTGGAGGGAGCGCAGGGTGTGCGGCATGGTCCGGGCTGCGTCCGCGATCACCGCGGCGTCCTTCGCGTCGGTCTTCGCCTCGCCCGGGTAAAGATCGGCGATCCGCCGCATGGACAGGCCGGGCAGGTAGGCGACCTTGCAGCCGGCCGCCCGGGCGACCGTCAGAGGCAGGGCTCCGATGGAGGCGGGCTGGTCCACGATCACCAGGACGGTGCCGAACTTCGCGGCCAGCTTGTCGAAGAGGGCCCGCAGTTTCGCCTCGCTGTTGGGCAGCTGCTTGTCGAAGACCTTCTTGCCGGCCGGGGTGAGGCCGTGCCCGTGGTGGGCGCTCTTGCCGACGTCCAGGCCGAGGAAGACGCCCACGTCGTCGATGTCGTCCAACTCATCCTCCCGAGCGGGGTTCGTGCGGTGCTGGCCAGGGCGTTGGCGTCGTTTGCGCGCATCCACGTTATGCAGACCTGCCGCCCGCAAGCGGCCTGGCATTGCGCCAGGCCAGGCGATAGCCGGACCTCTCATCAGCGTCTCCAACGGCGCCTCCCGAGCCCGGTGACACCACCCCCCAGGTCATCGGTTCGACAGGGGGGAACAGTCATGCCGGGCCCGGAGGCCAGCGGTCCTCTTGCAGGACCGCGAAGAAGATAACGGGGGGAACGCGCTGCGGTATATGCGTAGGGCGGACGTACGCCAGGGACAGGTTCGACGGAGGGGACGGCGTTGACGCAGTTGGACTTGGGGCTCGTCGGACCTGCGCAGAGTGATCATCTGTATCACTTCACCGGCCGCAATGGTGCGCGGCCCGCGTGGGTGCCGGCCGAGATTCAGCAGATGACCCCGCAGCAGCGGCTGGAGGGGATCCTGCGCGAGGAGCGTTTCCTGGCGTTCGCCCCGTTCGGCTCGTCGACGGCATGTGTGTGTTTCTCGGAGAGTCCCCCCGATCACCTCGGTCACCTCATCCGTACGGGCCGCTTCTCGCCCTGGGGCGTGGTCACCAGCCGGACCTCCTTGCTCAGCATCGGGGGCGGGGCCGTGGCCTACGTGCCCGATAACGTGCACGCCTCGTTCCAGGCGGCCGGGCTGGAGCACTGGGCCGTGCGTACGGGGAGCGGTTCGGTGTGGATGCACGAGCGGGAGTGGCGCCTGCCGTCGTCGGGGGGAGCGCGCGGGATAGGCGGTCTGGCCGCGATCCTCGTGGGCGACGTCGCGTGGAGGCCGTCGCCGGTCGTGACGGGGTGGGAGGACGGGTCGACGGGTCAGCCGCTGCCCGGCCCGGAGGGGAATCCGTTCGCACAGCCGGTGCTGGAGCTGCCCCGTCTGTGGCGCGAGTCGCAGGTGTGGGTCTGGGACGCCGCGAGCGGGTCGCTGGTGAAACATGCGCCCGGCGTGCTGCGCTGAGCACGGCCCCGTAGGCGCCTTCGGGTGTTTCCGTCTCCTGACGTGCGCTGGCTGCAGGCGGGGGGTCCCATGGAGGCATGGCGACCACGATGTCCGTGAGTTTCGGCCTGGTCTCGGTGCCCGTCCTGGTCAGCCCTGCCACGGAAGATCACCGCGTGCGCCTGCATGAGGTTCATCGGGCGGATGCCGGACGGATACGTCATCGCCGCGTGTGCGCGGTGGACGGCCAGGAGGTCGCCTATCAGGACGTAGCCTGCGGGGTCGAACTGCCGGACGGTACGACGGCAGTTCTCGACGACGCTGCCTTGGAGCGGCTGCCGCTGCCGACGAAGCACGTCATCGAGGTCCTGGGCTTCGTCCCGGCCGACACGGTCGATCCGATCTCCTACCAGCGTGCCTACTACGCCCGGCCCGCTGGCGCTGGCGCCGAGCGGCCGTACGAGGTCCTCGTCGCGGCCCTGGCCCGCACCAACCTGGTGGGGATCGCCAAGATCGCCATCAGCTCGCGCGAGCGGCTGGCCGTGCTCCGCCCCCGGTACGGGGTCTTGACCGTTCAGACCGTGTTCTGGCCGGACGAGATCCGCGATCCGGGGCCCGCGCCCACGCGGCCGGTCACCGACCGGGAGATGGAGCTCGCCGAGATGCTACTGACCCACCTGCAGGGCATCGATCCCGCCGCCGTGCGCGACGAGTACGCCGAAGCCCTGGACCAGCTCGTCGCCGCAGTGTCGGAGGGCAGGCAACTGGAGGCGCCGGCAGAGCCGCGCGAGCCTCCCGAAGACCTGATGGCGGTCCTGGAAGCGAGCATCCGCGAGGCGCGCCGCGAGGGAAGGCCGTGATGAACCACGCGTCGATAAGGTCGGCGCGGGTGGCCAGCAGCCGCGTCCTGCTGGCGAGGCAGCTCTCGCCCGCGGCGTCCGGCGTGACCACCGGTCGCGATCGTCAGGTTATACGCGTCAGCACCGGTAGGTGGTGAAAATCCTTCGCGATGTGGCGTCAGCGGGTGCCAGGTGCCGGAGACCGCCGTCGACCGCGTTGTCGAGCGCGAGGACGGGCAAGCCCTGCTCGATGGGACGGACGATCATCCGGTCGGGGTGGTGCTCGGCGAACGTGGTCTGCGCGCGGTCCAGGTTGTAGGGGGTGTTGTGCAGGCACCGCCCTGGTCCCCCGAGCTCGGCTTCGTAGCGGTCGTACGCCGCAGGAAAAATCGTCCGGGCCCAGGTGGGCGTCGACCCCATCACCAACAGCAGCACGGCACTGGCAAGGAGGCTCTGCCACAGGTAGAGGCCGGCACGGGCGAGCAGGCGCCGGCTGAGGACATACGCCAGGAATGCCAGCAGCCCGGCGGCGCCCGTGACTGCGGCCGCGGCCAGGTACCGATGGTCGTGCCAGAGGCGGGAGTACAGGGCCAGGTAGAAGCCGAGGAACAGGGCGGCGATGCCCGTGCAGGACGCGAGGGCCATGGCGGGCAGGCGGTAGTCCGGCCGGCCGTCGGCGGTGCGCGGCGGTTCGATCCTGCGCAGGAGCGCCGGCAGGCATGCGCGCCGTGTCGAGCCGGACTCGTCGTTCACTCGGCTCCGTCCTGTGGCTGGATCATCGCGGACGCCGGCGGGGCGTCTCAGGTACGGGGGAAGTCTGCCGTACGCAGTCGGGGTGGCGGTGCGGGTGTCCGTCGTTGTCTGTTTCCGAGCCGCGCTCTCCAGCGGGGCGTGGCCAGCAGTGCGTCGGCGCAGGCGTGTTCGAGGGCGGCGAGGAAGGCCTCGGGGTGCCGGGTGGGCAGCCGGTGGCCGCCGCCGGCGACCACGTGCAGGCGCGCGGTGGGGATCTGCGCGGCGAGCCGGAGGGAGTGGATGGGCGGGATGTTGTGGTCGCTGTCGCCGACCAGGACGTGGACGGGGATGCGGCTGAGCGCGCCGAGTTGTTCGGTGACGTCGTGGTCCAGGAGCGCCCGGAACCAGAAGGCGGTGATGTCCATGGGTGGTTGGGGATAGGGGCGAGGGCGGACGAGTTCGCGGATGCGGTGCGCGGTGCGGGGGGCCTGGATGCACAGGCTCGCCATGGCGCGGTGGGCGGCGCCGACGAGGCGGGTGATCGGCGGGTGGTGGCGTGCGGACCGGTCGAGTCCGCCGCTGGTGGTGGCGGCCAGCACGGCTGCGGTGACCTTGTCGCCGATGAGGTGGGGGTGCTGGGCGGCCAGGGCAAGGCAGGCCATGCCGCCCATGGAGTGGCCGACGAGGACCACCGGCACACGGCCGGGGGCTGTGGCGGTGATGACTGCCTTCAGGTCGTCGGCGAGCAGCGGGATGGACGGCTGGGCACGGCCGGCGGTGGAGTTGCCGTGGCCTCGCTGGTCGTAGCGGACGATGCGTGTGCGGGATCGGGGGAACTGGCGGACGAGTTCGTCCCAGACGGAGGCGGCGGCCTGCCAGCCGTGGGCCATCACGAGGACGAGGTCGGGGTGGTCCGGGCCGTCGGTGTAGAGGGACAGGCGGGCGCCGTCGGGGCGCTGGAGTTCGGTGCGGATGGGCTGCCGGGGCACGGTCAACTCCTCTCGGGGAGACAGACGGAGATGTCGATGACGCCGTCGGCGGGAGCGGGGATCGGGATGCCGAGGCGCCGCATGATGGCCGTCGCGCGCCTGTTGGAGGCGCCGAAGCTGGCGGTGAGGGTGCGGCAGCCCTGGGCGGTTGCTTCGGCGAGGGCCTGTGCGGTGAGCCGGGACCCCAGGCCCTGGTTTTGCCAGCCGTCCTCGATCAGTACCGCGAGCTCGTAGGTGTGCGCTGTGCGGGTCTTCAGCAGGTGGGTGAGCGCGACGGCGGTGTCAGGAGCGTGGGGAAGGACAGTCAGCCAGGTGCTTCCGGCAGCCGGGTGGACGAGGTGGCTCCACTCGCTGATCTTCAGTTCCCGGCGGGCGGTGGCGTACCGGGCGAACCGGGTGTCAAGTGAGCAGCGGCGGTGGAGGGCGTTGACGGTGTCCAGGTCGCCCAGTCGTGCTCTGCGGGTGATGAGCAGCGGTGTCGCCGTCGAGGCCTTCTCGGTCAGGGCCCGGGGGACGGCTCCTGCGGTCGGCATTGCGGTGACTCCTTCCTCGCGTTGGGGGCCCGCCGGGTCCGAGATGGGACCAGGCGCAGGCCCAGCGTCGAGGGCTGCCCCTGTGGACAGAGTCCGAGCTGTTTCCCGGCGAACTCCCGTTCTGCTGGGGCGACTTGAACAGCGCAGCAGGTTCAGTACCAGCGACGTTCGACGGTGTCCTGGTCGGTGTGGGGAGCCGGTCATGCGGCGGCTGGTACCTGCTGCAGGTCCGTTCCACGGCGTTCGGCGGAGGGTGTGCGGTTTCGCCAGCCGCGGGGCGGGTGACCGGCCTTCGCGCGTTCCTCGCTGGTCTCGCCGCCCCAGGTCCCCCATTCGCGGTTGGTGCGGGCCTGCGCGCGGCAGTACGCGGTGAGAGGGCACTCGGCGCACAGCCTCTTGGCCACGTCGGCGTGGGCGTCGTCGTGGAACACCTCGGGATCGGTGGTGGCGCAGGGGGCGAAGCCGGCCTCCAGGTGGGAGTGGTGCGTCATGCGGCCGCTCCGGCGATCGCCAGGAGGAGCACGAGGCGCAGCAGCCCGTCGCGTTCGTCGTACAGGGCGTCGAGATCGGGGTCGGTGATGGTGGAGGCGGTGGCCCGCCTGCGCTGCTCGGGGCCGTCGGTGTCCGGCGTGTGGGGGTTGGTGGTGCCGGTCGGGTTCACGGTTGGGCTTCCTGTTCCGGTGTGTCGGGGATGGGCGAGGTGTCGGGCTCTGTCGCGGGGCCTGGCCGGGGGCGGTGCCTGTTCTGCAGCAGGGCTTGTCGCGTGAGCTGGTATCCGGTCGAGGCGGTGTCGCGGCTGCGGATGGGCGGCTGTGGCCGAGCCGGCGGAGGGTCGGCGCGGATCTGGGCGAGGGCCTCGTGGTAGCCGGGGCTCGCGTCCTGGCGGGTCCGTGCGGGCGCCGAGGCTTGGGGGGTCTGGTCCTTCGCGGTGCGGACCAGGGCGAGGACGTGGTGGTAGCCGGGGCTGGCGTCCTCACGGGTACGGACCGGAACGGGGTCGGGCGGGTCGGGCGTCTGGGCGAGGGCGCGGCGCGCTCGGTGGTATCCGGCGGATGCGATCTCGGGTGTGCGGATCTCGCCCCGTACCACGGGCGTGGGTTCGGGCTCGAGTTCAGCCGGCGCGGGGGCGGAGGGTATGCGGGATCCGAAGGGCAGAACGCGGATCTGGCGGACCGTCTGTGATCCGATCACGGCGTTCGCACGCTGGATGAGCTGCGGGGTCGTCAGGCGGGCCTGGAAGGCCCAGTTGGTGGAGTCGGGGACGATGTCGAGCCGGCCGGTGTTCTCGTCGAAGTGCACGGCGCGCAGGTGCTGGGCGACTTCGGGGGTGGCGATGGCCGGCCACTGGTTGAGGACGCTGCCGCCGGCCGCGGGGGTCTCCCAGCCGCGCTCGACGACGAGCTGCTTGAGCGCGCCGCCGAGATCGAGCGGGTCGCGGCCGCCGGTGCGGCGGGCGGTGGTGGCGCGCTTGGGCGCGCGCCGATTGTCCTGCTCTCCGCGGTTCTTGGCTGCCATCCTGGCGGCGGCGAGGGCCTGGCGGGCGAGATCCACGCCGGAGGGCTGGTCGTTGCTCACGCGGGCCTCCACGGGTGGACGACCGTACGGCCGAGTCCGGCCAGTCGGTGGACCTGGTCGACGAGGTGGTTTGTGAACAGCCGCCGGGTGAACGCTTCGCCGCAGGTGGCGATGGTGGCCCGGACGAGGGCGGGGTCCTTCAGCGCGGCGGCGCGCAGCTCGATGACCTCCTCGCGGGACAGCTGCTCGAGGTCGACCAGGCCGTCGTCGCCGACGGCGAGTTCACGGTGATCGTCGTCCGCTTCGGGAGCGGGCTGCTGCAGCTGGGCGAAGACGGATTCGACCTGCCGGGTGACGGCGTGGCTGGTGGGACGCTGCCAGTCGCCCTCCCACTCGGCGTGCCGGTCCTGTTCGGCGCGGCGGGAGTCGCGCCACCAGTCCACGACCACGGCGCGCTTGGCGGGGGTGTCGTACAGGGGGCTGAGGTGGGCGCCGGCCAGACGGCCGGCGAGGAAGCCGGAGGGGCGGCGGACGTGCCGGGCCGGGGGTTCCTGGCCGAGTACGGCGATGACCTCGGTGGCGCTCCAGCCGGCGTCGGCCAGATGGCGGACGATCCAGGCGATCCGGGGGACGGCGGCGCGGTTGAGCCAGGCGACCTGCTGGCAGAGCTCGGCGGCAAGCCGGTAGCGGCGGGCGACGCGGTTGCCGCCGCGGCGGGTGGGGGTGGACTTCTTCGGGGTGGGTGACGTGCTCTGCCCGTTTTCGAGCTTGCTCTCAGAGGGAGAGTAAGTGTCACCTGCAGGAGAAGAGCTAGAAGTACTAACCACCCTTGGGGTGCAAGGCCGGGTCCTCGAAGTGCCCTTCCCCGAGCGGCGATTGGTGCTTTTTGTCCGCTTCGGGTTCAGGAGGCGCCGGGCTTCGGTGTGGAGCTCCTTCAGCAGCGGGATCCGGTCCTTGCAGTAGCCGCGGACGGCACGGATGAGGGTGTCCGAGGGGCCGGTGCGCAGGCCTACGGCCGTGTCGAACACCGGGGGGATGGTGCGCTGGAACTCCGTGGCCCGTCCGCCCACTCCGCTGATGCGGGTGCCCTTGGACAGGTAGGCGAGCAGCCCGGTCTCCCGCAGGATGCCGAGGTGGTACTGCACGGTCCGCTCGCTCACCTTCAGCCAGCTCACCAGCACGTCGACGCTGGGGCGGCACTCGGCGAGGCGTGCGAGGACCTGGGCCAGGCGCAGCGTGGTGCGTCCGACCTTCTTCGGGCCGTGGGAGCGGCTCGGGGCGTAGGAGCCGCCGTACTTGTAGAACCAGTAGACGGCCTCGAACCACGCCTCGGCGTTCGGCGCGATCCGGCTGTCGGTGGTGGTCATCCACTGGCCGCCGTCCGGGACACGGAAGCGGGCATCGTCGGCGGCCGCGGCGGTCGTCGGGGGCCGCGGAGCCGGTGGTGCAACGGTCGTGAGCAAGGAAGGTCCTGGTTTCGGGGTGCGCGAAGCAGACCCGCGGCGAGGGCGGGCCTTGCGGAGGGTGCGGCGGGTTGAGGGCCGCCGCCGGTGTCAGCAGTCGAGCGCGAGCGCCATCTGGACGGGCTCGGGTTCGGGCTCGGCCGGTGCGGTGGTCTGGGACGATTCGGGGTCGGACGGCTGGCGCACCCGGATGCGGGCGGCCTGAGCGCGTGCGGGTGTTCGGCAGACGATGCGCGGGGCGGCGGGGCGCACGGCCTCTTCGGCGACGATCTTGGCCAGACGCCGCACGTTCTTCGGGGACAGGCCGGTGGCGTGGCGGACCCGCAGGTAGGAGGCCCCGCGGGTGAGCATCTCCATCGCGAGGAGCTCGGCGTGCGCGCGGCTGACGTTGAACTGGGGCCACGGGTCCGCGGGCCTCACCGTGGCCCTGCGCGTCTCCTGCGCCTCGTCCTCGCTGTCAAGGTCGTCGCCGAATTCCTTCTCCAGCTCGCCGGCCAGCTCGGCGGGCGGCTCCTCGGCGAACTCGGCAACCAGCTCTTCGGGTTCGGCCACTAGGCACCTCCCTTGGAGGAGACGAGGTCCGCCTCGACGACGACCCGCTTGGTGTGGCCGTCGGCGGGCCAGCAGGTCACGAGGGTCAGCTTCGCCTTGGTGGGAAGGGTGTTCGGCCGGCCGGGGACTTGGGCGATCACGTTCACGTCGGTCGGCGCGACGGTGCGTACGCGGGTGACGGTGTAGGTGTAGGTGATGCGGTGGGCGGTGGTCACCTGGATCGCGGAGCCGGTCGCGACGCGGTCGATGTCCCGGAATGCCGGGGCGGTGACGCCGGAGCGGTGCCCGGCGAGCGCGAAGTTGCCGACCTGGCCCGGCTGTTCGGTTCCCGGGAAGTGACCAATGCCCGCGCGCAGCTGCTGGGCGCCGACGCCCTCGTACACCGGCTGGGCCCAGTTCCTGCCCAGGGCGGGGATGCGCAGGACCTCGCTGATGCTGCCGCCGGGGCCGCGGGCGTCGGTGCCGCCTACGGCGTGGTCGCCGGACGCGGCCGGGTTGGTGGCGCGCCAGTCGGCGAGGGTCCGGGTGGCGGCATCGCGCGCCTTGCCCGTGGAATCCTCGGCCTTCGTGGCGCCGGGCGTCATGGACGAGGACGAGGTGAGCGGATCGGAAGCGGGTGCCGAGGGCTGAGCGGACGCGGAGGCGCGGCCGCCCTGGTTGTGGCTGGTCTGCGTCCACAGCACGGCGGTCAGGCCGAGGGTGGCGGCCACGGTGGCCGCGACGGCGAGGTGCCGCCGGCGGCGCGAGGGGGACTCACGAGAGAAGGAGGGGGCGTCGTTCTCGGAGGTACGTGTCGTGCGGTGCATGAGTTGAGTCCTGCGGGTAAGAGCGGCCGGGGCCGGGCGGCGCGGTGGTGCCGTGCTGGTGGCTGGTCACCACCGCGCCGTGTCAGCTCTTCGAAGACCGCGATCGGAAGCGGTGGGGGTCAGACGCCGGTCTGCGGCAGGACCTTGAGGGTGACGCGCCTGGGCTTCGGCGTCGGCTGCTCGGGGACCTTGACGTCCTTGACGGTGACGCTGGTCGTCTTGCCGTCGGTGACGGTCACCTTCTGGTCCGCGGCGAGCTGGTAGCCCTCGACGGCCTTCACCTCGTGCACGGTGTAGGTGCCGGCCTCGAGGTCGGCGGCCTGCCAGACGCCCTTGCTGTCGGTCTTGCCCGTGGCGACCGTCGTGCCGGAGGCGTCCTTGATCTCGAACGCCACGCCGCTGAGCGGCGTGCCGGTGCCGGCCGCGGTCTTGGTCACCGTCAGGGCGCCCTTGTCGCGCTTGGTCTGGAGGTGCACCTCGGCCTCGGCGGAGGAGGAGCCGCCGGCCAGGACCA
This sequence comes from Streptomyces sp. NPDC002520, assembly GCF_053595235.1. NCBI lineage: Bacteria > Bacillati > Actinomycetota > Actinomycetes > Kitasatosporales > Streptomycetaceae > Streptomyces > Streptomyces sp. NPDC002520. The sequence continues at coordinate 132,242 of NZ_JBSFXG010000006.1, forward strand.
GACGCTGTGCCTTGGCGTTGTTCGGGGTCATCGCGCGCAGCTTGGTGGCGGGCAGCGACTTGGCCAGGGCCTTGAAGTCGACGGTGCCGTCCTTGGCGGGGGTGATGGTCGCGGTGGCCACGCCGTCGGCGTTGGTGGTGACGCTCGCCGCGCCCGCGGCAGCGCCGGAGACGTCGAGGTCGAGCTTGACGCCGGGGACCTTGTGGCCGGAGGCGGCGGTGACGTCCAGCGTGACGGACGTCTTCTCGCCGGCCTTGAGAGGACCGTCCGCCGGTGTGATGTTGATCGTGTAGGGGCCGGCGAACATGGCCGCCTCGTTGATGTAGCCGCTTGCCCACTTCTTCGCCGACGGATCGACATTGGGGTAGCTCAGGCGCTCGAGCGCGCGCTTGCCGTTCGGCAAGGCGTAGGTCGAGCCGGCCTCGAGGTAGGTGTAGACGACCGCGTCGACCGCGGCAGCCTGCTCGTCGTACGTGGTCTGCCCGTACTTGGACAGCACGTAGGCGGCGCGGGCGACGTCCTGGGCGGAGGCGGTCTTGCCGGTCGCCTTCGACGTCCAGGTCGCGAAGGTCTGCGCGGAGCTGTAGCCGCCGGCCGCATCGGGGCCGGCGAGTTCCGGGTCCGCGCAGTAGGCGAGGGCGTCAGCGGCGGGAACGTTGTAGGCGCCGATGTGGGAGGCGTCCGCCGTTCCGGTGCTGTCCGGGATCAGGTATCCCGGCCCCCACCGGTCCGCAGCCGCCGCATGCGGCGCCAGCAGGATGCCCGCACCCAGCGCAGCCGCCGTAGCAAGCACGATCGGATACCGAAACCGGCCAACGGGGTGCGATGGCGGTGGGGAAGATGCAACACTCATGCACGTCTCCGGTAGGGGATATGCCGGGCCCAGTCAGCAGGTTTGCGAGGCCATGAGTGACGGGCCCGGCCCACCAAGTGCTTCTGACCAGCAGAAAGCCGCATGGTGCGGATGGGTATGGGGAACCCGCGCCGATGACGCACAATGTGTGAGCCACCGAGCAAGATCCCGATAGCGCAATCTACGCGGTGTTGTTTCTGCTATCAAGTTGGTAGTTAAGGTTTTGCTCGACACCCCGCCCCGGAGCCCAGGAGTTCGCCATGCCAGCACGCCACTTCGACGGACAGCGTGTTCGCGCGGAGCGGCGGGCGAAAAACCTGACACAGAAGCAGCTGGCCCAGGCCATCGGCCTGAAGACCCACGCACCGGTTGCCTCCTGGGAGTCCGGCAAGTCCTTCCCCGATGGTGAGAAACTGCCCGGGATCGCCGAGGCGCTGGGCAAAGATCTCGACGAGCTGTTCCCGCGGGACGGTGCGCCCACCCTCAGAGACCTGCGAGAGGACGCCGGCTACCCCCAGAACAAGACAGGCCAGCTCATCGGGGTCACCAGTCACATTCCGGTCAGCAACGCCGAACGCGGCATGAAGCGCCTCGATGACGAGTACGTTCCTCGGCTGGCCGAGGCGTACGGGGTGACCGAGCAGCAGCTGCTCGACGCGCAGGACCGCTCTTTCGGAGTGTTCGTCCCCGCGGCCGGCGCGCGCGGGCAGGAGACGACCAGGCCGCGGCCCGAGACGCTGGCGGAGAAGCTGTCCTACCTGGACAAGGAGACGTTCTCCGGCCAGTCCGCTCCGACGGACGCAGACCTCGCGGCGGTCATCAACCGGCGGGCCGGCGCCCCCGTCGTTGCGCCGGCCGACATCGCTGCGCTGCGTGCCGGGAAGGTCACGGAGACGACGCCGGTCATCCGTGAGGGACTGGGCGAGGCCTACGGCGTCTCCCCGATGTTCTTCCAGGACAACGACGAGGTCGCCCTCCAGGTGGTCGAGGGCATCAGCTTCCTGGCGGCCAGAGAGCGCGGTGACATCCTCGGACTCGCCGCCCGAGGCAACGACAGCGGCCTGTCCGGGGCAGCGCTCGCGAAGATCAACGATCTGATCGCCGAGCTCGGCCTGGGGAAGGGCTCCCGCGCCGGCGGCGAAGGCCGTTGACCTGAGAGCTGCGATCAGGGCAGCCTCCCCCTGTAAGCGCCCTCCGCAGTGCGCAGCCGGGCACCCGCCAGGGCGACGGGAAGACGGCGATGAGCGCCACGTCGGTCGACGCGGATCTGGCGGATGGCGTCGGCCGGCCATTGCGCGGACGGCTGTTTTCGGTGCGCCCAAACGCGGTCATGCGCGGGCCAGGTCTCTCGCAGTGTCGAACACGCGTCGGGCCTGCTCGACGGAGATCCGGGCGTACGCGTCCTGCACGCGCAGCAGCCAGGAGGACTCGGCGTCCGTATCGGCGATCGGCTTGCTCGGAAGGCCCGCGGACGCCTGGGGGCTGCGGTCGCCGTCCGCCACCCCGCACAACGCAGCCTTGATCCACAGCGCCTCCGCCATCGGCTGCGGGTCCTCCGACTCGGCGGCCACCTGCTCGGCGACGGGCAGCAGCATCGGCGGAGCGTAGTGCCGCAGCGACTCGACGGCGTCGCCCACGTCTGCCACCCAGCGGTCAAGGCGGACGTAGCCCGGCGTGGACAGCCGGGTCGCCTCGCGCCACCTCGACCCCGGCGGGCTGAAGTTCGTGTCCGGAAAGGCGGCCATCAGATCACGCCACAGCGGGTACAACCGATACAAGGCGCGCCGCAAGGCCCAACGCGACGCCGCGGCCGTGGTTGTGGGCACGCTCGCACCGATCGCGAACAGGAAGAACAGAACGATCTGCAGCAGGTCGGTGCTTTCGGCATACTTCGTGGCGAACTCGTAGTCGTAGTCCACGAAGAAGGCCGACCAGATGAAGAACTCCCGGGTGAAGGCATAGACGACGGCCATTCCCATGGCGATCGTCATCATCAGCAGGCCGGCCCTCAGCAACCGGGTGTCGGCACGCCGGTAGGCGCTGGCCCACTGATAGCCGCAGATGGCCATGCCGGCGGCGAGGTAGACGTAGACGACGGCCATGTAGACCGAGGCGCCCCACTGGCCGCGGTGGTCAACCATGAAGTCGATGCTGGGGTGTTCGCGGTCGACGACGGTGAAGAACAGGACCGTGATCAACACCAGCGCGCCACCGGCGGTCTGCACACTCACGCGGGTCACCCAGCGGGAGACGATGACGTGCCGCGGCGCCTGGTCCCCGTCCGTGTCTCCGTAGTTCGTCACCACGAATCTGCAAACGGCGAGGAGGGCAAGAGCGGCCACGTAGTGCTTTGCCAGGATCGACAGATCGGTGATCTCAGAGTTGTTCAGGTACGACTTCACCGCCGGAGTCTTCAGCCAGAGCGCCGTCGCGAATCCTGCGTAGCAGGCCCACAGGCTGCGTCTGTGGGCGTCACCGTAGATGACGGCGGGCAGGCGCCATACGGCAACCCCGGTCATCACCACGGCGATGGCGTAGGAGAGGAAGGACACAACCACAGGCGGACTCCTGAACGGCTCCTCCGTGCTCCCGGAGGGCATAGCGGATACAGGCCTGCAGCTGAACTGCGGTCTCGAGACGCTCGAGACGGCGCGACTCAGCTGCCTCCCCGCCAGTGAGCTACCGCGCCTGCCGCTGAATGCGTGCGCGACGGTACTGACGGGCCAGGACACGCACTGTGGCTAAACCGGCCGGTCCCGCTTCTCGGTGCAGGAGTCCTCCTCCCGCGCGCCTCACTGCGGCGAGCCGAAGTTCCTGGACAGCGATCAGGGCATCGAGGAACGGCCGTTGTTCGGCCGCGACGAGAGAGGGAAGCACCCGGCATTTCGCGAGCTCGGCCTCGGCGCGGTCCGTCCGCGCCCGCACCAGCCGCTCCAACGCGGGCACGCACGCCTCTGACTTGCTCCGCAGGTCCTCGAACGTCAGGTCGTGCCGGGCCAGCTCCTCCTGCGGAATGCCGATGCGGCCGTTGTCGACATCCTCGGCCAGATCGGCCAGAGCATCGCAGCGCTGCCACCCCGTATGCAGGGCACGGCACGCCCTGACGAACGGATCGTCCGCTCCGGCGTCGGGATCAGGGGCCATGTATGACAGGAAAAGCATCAGACCAGGCAGCGAGTAACGGTCCACGTACGCCTGGAAGTCGCCCTCGGTGTCGAAGCCAGTCCAACTGGCCTCGAGCGGGCAGCCGTCGAGGAAGGTGCGCACACGGGCGGCCATGTGCGGGTGACGGCGTGTTGTGTCCCAGAGGACCTGAAGGGTGCCGTGGGCAGGCGGTTCGCCGCCCTTCAGGGCTGCTGTGGTCTCGGCATCCCAGGAACGGAGGGCCGCATGGCGTGCGTCCACGGCACCTGTGTCGATCAGCTCGTCGGTGGCGTGCATGTAGGCCACCGCAGCGATGACGGGCGGCTGGAGGCGGGCCGGCAGCAGCAGCCGGACCGCAACGTACTCGGGCCGCGCAAACCTTCGCACGATCTTGCGTTGGGCATCGTAGGTCCGGCGCAGACCCGGATCGGTGATTCCGGCTTCGGTGAGGGCCGCGGTCCAGCGGATCACGGCTCTCTTCTCTCCGATCGTTCGGCACGGCGTGTCCGAACCGTCGTCTTGTCCATGAGCGTCCAGGCCGTCCGGGGGCGAGGGCCGCTGACGCTGGAGCGGCTCACCCCAGCAGCCAGACGCCGGCGGCCGCCGCACCGAGCGAGGCGCCCGCCACCGTCTGGGCGACCGTGTGGTACGTGAGAGCGACGCGGGTCCAGCACACCGCGACGACGATGACGTAGCCGAGCAACCACCACGGCGAGTGGAAGACGGCCAGGAGCGCCACCACCGACGAAGCGACCGCCGCGTCGACGCTGATCTTCCAGACGGTGTTGACCGCCAGGAGCACGACAGTCATGCCCCACAGGGCGATCATGGCGTGCTCGATGTCGCCAGGCCCGTTGGCTATCTCCATCACCGTGATGCCGATGCCGATGGACGCCAGGATGACAGCGAAGATCCGCGGCCGCTGGCGCCGGTCCACAACGTGCCGATCGCCCCACGTGCCCCGCCGCCGTTCCCACTGGATGTACTCGGCGGGCACAACGCCCGCGCACAGAGAGGCGAACAGGCCCCAGGCGGCGCCGGCAAGGCTGGCCTGGGTGACGGCGCCGAATCCGGTCAGGCCGGCGAGCAGCATGTTGCGCGGCTGCAGGATGTCGGTGACGGTCTTGGCGGTCTTCGTGCGGGACGGCTGCGGTTCGACGGACACAGGGGCGGTCATGCGGGGGTCAGTTCCTTCGCGGTGTCGAACAGGCGGCGGGCCTGCTCGTCGGAGATCTGGGCGTACGCGTTCTGCACGCGCAGCAGCCAGGAGGACTCAGCGTCAGTATCGGCGATCGGCTTGCTCGGGAGGCCGGCCGACGCCTGGGGGCTGCGCTCTCCAGCCGTCACCGCCTGCAGCGAGGCCTTGATCCACAGGGCCTCCGTCATCGGCTGCGGGTCCTCCGACTCGGCCGCCACCTGCTCGGCGACGGGCAGCAGCATCGGCGGAGCGTAGTGCCGCAGCGACTCGACGGCGTCACCGATGTCGGCCACCCAGCGGTCGACGCGGACGTCACCGGGGGTGGACAGGCGGGTGACCTCACGCCACCGCGCGGCGGGCGGGTTGAAGGTCTTGCCGGGCAGCGCGACCATCAGGTCCCGCCACAGCGGGTACAGCTGGTAAAGGGCACGCCGCGCGCTCCAGCGGGAGGCCGCGGTGTTGGTGGTGGGCACGCTCGCGCCGATCGCGAACAGGAAGAACAGGACGATCTGCATCAGGTCCGTGGTCTCGGCGTACTTCGAGGCGAACTCGTAGTCGTAGTCCACGAAGAAGGCCGACCAGATGAAGAACTCCCGGCTGATGACGTAGGCGACGCCGATGCCCATGGCGATCGTCATCATCAGCAGCCCGGCCCGCAGCAGCCGCGTGTCGGCGCGGCGGTAGGCGCTGGCCCACTGGTAGCCGCAGATGGCGGAGGAGGCACCGAGGTAGATGTAGAAAACGGACATGTAGGCGGAGGCGCCCCACTGGCCGCGGTGGTCGACCATGAAGTCGATGCTGGGGTGGTCGCGGTGCACGGCGGTGAAGAACAAGACGGTCATCACCACCAGGGCGCCAGCGGCGGTCTGGAGGCCTACGCGGGTGACCCAGCGGGAGACGACGACGTGCCGAGGCACCTCGTCTCCCTCCGCCTTTCCGTAGTTCGTCATGACGAACGTGCAGATGGCCAGGATGGCGAGAATGCTGACGTAGTGCTTCGCCAGGATCGACAGATCGGTGACGGCGGAGTTGTTCAGCCACGTCTTCACGGCCGGGCTCTTGAGCCAGAGGGCCGCCGCGAACCCGGCGTAGCAGGCCCACAGGCTGCGTCTGTGGGCGTCGCCGTAGATGACGGCGGGCAGGCGCCACAGGGCAACCCCGGTCATCACGACGGCGATGGCGTAGGAGAGGAAGGACACGATCACAGGCGGACTCCTGGACGTCTACTTGTTGCGGCGGCCGAGTTTCGGCGCGACCGGGTGTGACAGGGAGGCTTCGATGAGGCTGACCATGTCGTCGCCGGTCACCAGCTGGTTGCGGACGATGCGCTTGAGCAGCGAGGCGGACAGCTCGGCTTCTCGTTCTTCGGGAGTGGCGTAGCGGGCGCGGGCCTGGATGAGGACATCGGTTCCAAAGCGCTCGACCAGGTTTCGACGCAGGACCGGAGGTACGTAGCGCTCCATCTCGTCCGCGTTCAGCGTGGTGCCGTGATCGAACCACTCGTGCATGAGCTCGTGGAGCTTGTTGTGGTCGGTCTGGTGCGGGGTCGGGCGGGGCCGGTACAGAATCAGGGTGAACCCGTCGCCTTTCACCCTCAGGCCGCAGGCGGTGCTCAGGTCGGCGCCCTCTTCCTCGACCGGCACGAGAACGATCGAGCGGCCGCGCGCGTCTTCCATGTTCTTGGCGAGTCCCTCCACGGTGAACGGAGCCGGCAGTGGAAGATCAGCGAGCTGCTCCTCGCAGTACTTCCGCAGCCTGGCCTCGGGACCTCGGTGCCAGAACACTGCTACCTCCCCCTTCCCCGCGTGCCCCCAGGCTCGGCCGGGTTCGCCCGCTCCCGTGAGGGCGGCTCCGGCCGAGCGCTGCACGCAGCCGGCCCCTGAGCGACGGGGCTCCGGCGCTGCTGGGATCACGGCTTGTTTCGCTCGGCTTAGAAATTCATATCAAACAAACGTTCGATGAGCGTGTGGCGCCCCGATGTTCACTCACCCGCGAGGGCCCCGCCGGTCTGCGGCGCCCGAGACCAGGGCCGGGTCAGTGGCCCATGGCGGCACCGCCGTCGACATGGATGACCTCACCGTTGATGTAGCCCTGGCCGGCCACGAAGTGGACGACGTCAGCGATCTCCTGCGGCTGCGCAAGCCGGCCAACGGGAATCTGCTGCAGGAGGCGCTCACGCTGCTCGTCCGTCAGCGCCCCGCTCATGTCCGTCTCCGTGAGGCCCGGCGCGACGACGTTGACGGTGATGCCCCGCGGCCCGACCTCGCGCGCGAGGGACCGGGCGAAGCCGATGAGACCGGCCTTGGATGCGGCGTAGTTCGCCTGCCCGCTCTCCCCCCGCAGCGCGACCGCGCTGGAGATGAAGATGATGCGCCCGGAGCGGGCCCGCATCATGCCCTTGATGGCCCGCTTCGCCACGTTGAACGAGCCTGTGAGATTGGTCTCCAGGACGGTCGTGAAGCTCTCGCGCGTCATGCGCAGCAGGAGTTGGTCGTCGGTGATGCCGGCGTTGGCGACCAGGACCTCGACCTGGCCGTGGGCTTCCTCTGCCTCAGCGAAGACCCGGTCCACGTCTTCCGTACTGGTCACGTCGCACGGCACCGCGAGGAACTTCTCGTCCGGAGCCTTCGTGCGGTACGTGCCGACGACCCGGTCGCCCTCGGTCTGGAACTTCCTGGCGATCTCGAGACCGATGCCCCTGCTGGCCCCGGTCACCAGTACGGAACGTCCCTGCATGCTGGCCACTTGCTCCCCGTTTGCTCTAGTTCGTTGTGGCATGCGCCGGGCGCCGAACGACCTCGGTCATATGACCCCCTGCACATGCGTCCATGTACAAAAGCGAACCCGCTGTAGTGTGTCCGAGGCGTAACACAGTGATACCGCTGGTCAGGTCTGCGGCATTCACAGCGAATTGACAGGTTGCGCACCATCGCCCAACGCGAGCGATGAATGTACACGACAAGGAGTGGCGATGCGGCAGAGCCTTCGGGACTCTCTCCCACGCCCGCAAGCCGACGTGCTCGCGACACCTCGGCGCCGGCTCCGCACGCCTCGCACCCCCTACCGCGTTTGCACCCGTCATTCGGATGATCGCCTTCGAGTTCCGGCGCTCATCCTGACCGACGGCTTGCGGGTTATCAACGGGAGTGGAAATACAGGTGATTCCACTCCCCATATTTCTCTCGATGAGCACCGTTGCCGGAGACAGCATGGGGCAAGAAGACATACGCCGAATACTCAAGGCCCGCAGGGCACGCTTGAACCCGGAGGACGTCGGCCTGGAGCCACGTCCGAAGAAGCGCCGCGGGCCGCAAGTGAAGGGACTCACCCAGTTCGACATCGACGTACTGATGCGGCGAGGAGCCGGCACTTACAGCCGGGTCGAATCCGGCCGCCTGACTCCTTCGCGGGAGTACGTGGCCGACCTCGCGAAAGTGCTGCGCCTGGACGAGGCCACCTACATCCACTTGCACTTGGAGTGGTTCCACGAACCTCCGCTCCCGCGGAATCCGGGCCCGGGCAGCCTGCCGCCCGCATGGCAGCGCGTGCTCGACGGCCAGCAGAGCATGGCCTACGTCAATGACGGCTGCTACCGCCTGATCGCCTTCAACCAGGAGTTCGCCAGCATGTTCCCGAGCGGCACCCCGCCCCGGAACACCATGGAGTGGATGCTCCTCAGCGAGGAAGCGCGGGACTTCTGCCTCGTCGACTGGGACACCGCCTGGGGACCGCTCGTCGTGCCCCAATTCCGGGCAGCGCTCGCGGCGTATCCGGAAGACGCCGACCTGCAGTCCATCCAGGCGCGGGTGCTTGAGGACGAGCGGGCCCGACGCCTGTTCGAACAGCCCGAGCGCACCTACATCCACCCGGACGGCGACCGCCGGCCCCTTCACCACGCCAAGCGGGGCCTCGGATTCGCCACCATGATCGTGGCGCAGCCGGTCACGCTTCCCGGCGGCAGATACATGACCGTCCTCTTCGACCCGGCCGACCCGATCGCTGCATGACAAGCCGGCGGTGCCGCGCGAACCGGCCCCGACGCAAACCCTTGGCGCTCTGTGGCGTTCGCCACCGAGCGCCAAGGGCACAACGTCCGTGAGAATGCCGCCCGTGCCTACTCACCTGCCCACCGCACTCGCGCGGCTCTCCGACAACCTCTTCCTCTGGTCCCCGCCGCTCTGTGACACTTGGGGCCTGGCCAACTGCCTGCTCATCTCCGGGCCCAGCGCCATCCTCGTGGACACGCCGTACGACCGCCCCATGAGCCGGGCCCTCCGCGCCGCCGCCGAACAGGTTCTCCCTCACGGCTCCCGCATCGACACCGTGGTGAACACCCACACGAACGGGGACCATTCATACGGAAACGCCTTCTTCCAGGGCTCGGAGATCATCAGCACCCACGCAAGCCTCGAGCACCTGTGCGCCGAACCCACCCCCCAGCAGATGCACCACCTCAGCCAGAACCTCCCCGCTGACGACCCGCTCGGCTGGTACATGGCGCTGCACTTCTCCCGCTTCCAGTACGCCGACACCGAGACCACGCCGCCGACCAAGACCTTCACCGGCACGCTTCAACTGGAAGCCGGGGACACCAAGGTCGAGCTCATCGAAGTGGGGCCGGCGCACACCGCCGGCGACCTCATCGTCCACCTGCCCGAGGACGGCGTCGTATGCGCCGGTGACATCGTCTTCAGCGAAGACCACCCGGTCCACTGGAACGGGCCCCTCGACCACGTGGCCAAGGCGTGCGAGAAGATCCTCAGCCTGGACTGCCCCACCATCGTCCCCGGCCACGGCCCGGTCATGGACCGGACGGGTCTCCGCACCCACCTGGACTACCTGCGCGAGCTCGAAGGCCTCATCCACGAGCGGCACGCCCGCGGCCTGACCGCCCCCGAAGCCGCAGCCGACATCCTCGACAGCGGCTTCCACACGCACCTCGGCCTGTCCGAGCGCATCGTCATTCTCGCCGCGGTGGAGTACCGCCACCTCTCCGGCGACACCAGCAGTCCCGACCTCGTCAGGCTGGCCCGGGGCGCCGCGGAGTGGGCATTCACGCGCCGCGACACCGTCAGCCTGCCGCGGCCTCGAGGAGCGCAGCTGCATACACAGGCCGAATAGCGAGTGTCGCGCGCCACTGCTCCTCAGGAAAAGGGAAGGTAATCTCCCCTCAGTATGCGCATTTCGCATATGACACGTGAACGTTCGGGGGAGAGTATCTGTGGCTTTCGTGAACAGGCCCGGGATCGCCGATGCCGACTACAAAGTGACGACACACGAAATAGTCGAAGCCATACGAAAGGCGTATCCCGGGCATCCTCGGATGGCGGCCATCCAGCGCATCGCCAACAACATCGGCGTCGAGAGCCGCCGCTTCACCCGTCCGTTAGAGGAAGTCACCCGGACCGAGAGCTTCGGGCCGCGTAACGCACGCGCCTACGCCGACGTCTGCCGCCTGGCCGAGACCGCCGCCCGCCGCGCGCTCACTGCAGCCGGCCTCACGCCGGCCGACATCTCCACCATCATCACCTTCCACGCGACCGGACTTGCCATCCCCGGCCTCGACGTCCACCTGGTCAACGCCCTCGAAATGCCGCAGACCGTCCGGCGCGTCCCTATGACCCAACTGGCCTGCGCCGGCGGAGCACAGGCCCTCGGCCTTGCAGCCCAGCTCGCCCGCCCGGGCCAGCCCGTCCTGGTCGCCGGGGCTGAGGCACTCAGCACGGTGTACCAACACTCCGACGCTGAACTCGCCGACATGATCTACAAGCTCCTCTTCGGTGATGGCGGGGCCGCCGCTGTCGTCTCAGCCGAACCTCTCAAGGAACCGGGCCTGTACATCGAGGACACCTGGACCTACCTGCACCGCGACCAGGCCGGCGACAGCACGCACTACTACAAACTCCGAGCGGACTGCACCGGCTACCACTTCGACTCCACACCCGCCGCGGTCAACGCCGTCGCCCAGGTCGCACCCGAGATCCCCTGGATCCACCACGAGGACTGGGCGCCCGAACACGCCTTGATCCACCCAGGCAGCTCCAAAATCCTCGACCTCGTCGTCCAAGCAGACGTGTGCTCAGAGAAGGCGATCCGGCACTCGCGCACCGTGCTCGAGGTGGACGGGAACACGGGCGGCCCCACCGTCCTTCGGATCCTGGAGCGTGTGCACGACGACCCTCCCTCAGTCGGCAGCCTGGGAATCCTCTTCGGTGTCGGCCCTGGATTCTGCGCATCTGCCTCCCTTACCCGATGGACGCCAAGCCCATCTGGTGGCCAACGGCCACGCAGGGAGGCCTGAGAGGTGCCGCCTGCCCAGTTCTGCGGTTCCGTCTGGACTCCCTCGGCTCTGTTCACGTCGCAGGGCAGCGATTCGACAGCAGTTCGGGAGGCACCTCCCGCGCCGGATGTTCGCAAACGCTGTCGAAGGACGTGAACAAAGCCACTGCCTCAAGAGGAGCCATCCGGTCGGCTCGTGGGGTGCTCCGCGGCAGTTTCTGCGGCCTCCCGACCGCGCCCTCCGCCTCACAGCAGCAAGGGCCTTGTGAGAGCTCTCTGGAAATCCCATCCACTCGCGACGAGCCTTCTGTACAGCACGCTGTAGGCGACGGCGCAGCGGTGGTCCCCGGTCCAGTCGCTGAGGGTCTTGCTCTCCCCGAACGCGGCGTACTGCTGGGTGTGCGGGATCTGGCGCGGCCTGCTGGCCGCCGGCGTGAGCAGTTCCTCTGGCTGGACCTCGGCGACGTCGAAGGTGACCAGCGTGCCCCTCGGATTCACTGAGCCGACGAGGTATCCCCCGTAGACCAGCGGCTGGATGGCGCTGCGAAACGCGGGTGCGGCAAGGCCGAACTCTCTCGCGATCGTCGAGGTGCGGGGAAGGAACGTCCCGGGCTGGTAGAGGCCGTCCGCGAGGCGCTGGCGCATCGCGCGTTCGACGAATTCGGGCGTCTGCTTGATGGCCGCCTGTATCGGAATGTCGACGACACGTGCGCCCAGGTGGTGAAGGTGGACCAGGCCTTCCCGGGCGAGACCGCGCAGGGCGGCGGCCACGACGTGCCGGTCCACCCTGTAGCCGCCCTCCAGGTCTCTGGAGGAGTCGAGGATCGTTCCGAGCGGGATGGTGCCACTGGTGATCGCTTCTCGCAGGCCTCGGTATACGCGGTTGGCTTGCCCGGCTCGCTTCGGGCTGAGGAAGTGGGTCTCCTCGTCCAGGAGTTCAGCAGCGTCGTCCACGGTCACGACTCCTCGGAGAGCAGGGCCGACAGCGAGAGCGGATCGGTCAGCAGATGTCCGGTCGGCTCTCGGGTGATCCACCGCATGTGGAGGTCGTTGCTGCGTGCGCTGCGAGGCGGCACCCACACGGCGGGGCCGCTCAGGTAAGCGGCGTACGACGGCCAGGGGCGAAGGTAGGAGCCCGGCGGGACGAAGAAGGTCCAGCAGTCGCCTTCGGCGGCCACAGCACCGCGCCGGGCGCCGAGCTCGCGCAGCTGGTCCAAGGCCGCAGAGGCGTACAGCTGGGGTGCCCGTACGACGTCGAAGCCGTGCCCGGTGTCAACGAGCCGGGCTGACGAGCTACGCCAGGCCGGGCCCAGCAGTGCGTACGCCTCTCGGCCCGGCTCTCCGCCGGGCAGGGTGGGGATCTCCCAGGCCGGTTCCGGGCTGGAGGCGGCGGGCGGCCGTACGAGGGTGCGGAAGAGGGCAGTCACGGAAGCGCCGTTCAGTACAGGAGCCGGTCAAGCGGGCAGGCGTCGGATCCAGCTGACGGGTTGGCGGAGTTCGTCGAGGGTCGGGAGTAAGCCGTCCACGGTCCACACGTGGTTGAAGCGATCCGTGCCGACGGCGGCGATGGCCTGGTCGACGAGAGCGGTGGCGCGGGCCTCCTGTCCGGCCACTCCGAACTCGGGGAGGTAGAGCACCTTCTGGAAGAAGTTCTGTTGGCTGCGACGGTCGTCGCGGTCGACAGGGTGACCGAGTATGAGCGGGGTCGCCTGGTTGCTCGTCCACTGTGCGTGGCCGTGGCTGAAGAGCGTGTTGACGTTCCGGGCGGCCCGGGTCTTCGGCCAGACCGGGCTCGGGACGAGGGTCCCGTCGCAGGCCGCGACCTGCGCCTGTTCGGCGAGCGCCCGGACCAGCAGTTCACACAGCTGGTCGGGGTCGGTCAGGCCCTGCTGCTCCAGGGCCTCCGGTATGAGGAGTGTCGACGGCCGCCCGACGCTGTTCGCGATGAGGGTGTGTTCCGTGCCCATCCCGAATTTGAGCGCCGTCCACCGCTCGGCCCTCGGTAGCGCGATGACGCTCTTCCGCTGCCACTCGGTGAGGTCGAGTCCGGCAGTGTCGCGTTCGACCTGGCGGCGTATGAAGGCGCTCCACGCTGTGGCGAGGCCTTCGACGTCCACGAGCTCGACGGTGACGGTGTCCGGCGCGGGCAGGCCGGTCACCTTCTCCACCGCCGGTATCGCCTGCGTGAGGATGTCTTGGACTTGCTCGGCCAGTTCCTCGCTGCGGGCCGTTTCGTGCTGGACGTACACGTTGATCATGACGGGTCTTCCGGCTGAGGTGGGATGAGAGACGTAAGGGTCAGGCGGTTTGCGGGCGGGCCGCGTGCTGTGCGGACCACTGCGAGCGGTGCGGACCGAGGACGGATTCCGCGAGCCGCTTGAGCTGAAGGTCGTCGGGTCCGGCGGGGGCGTGGATGAGGTCGATGTCGCGGCGGAGCTGTTCGATGAGGCTGCCGGTGTGGGCGGCGTGCCCGCCGTGCAGCTGCTTGGCCTGCTCGGAGGAGGCCGCTCCTGCCCGGTGGGCGGTGAGCTTGGCGTAGTGCAGCCACGGGTCGCACGACGTGCCCTGGTCGAGGAGATAGGCAGAGAAGTAGGCGGCCAGCTCGGCGCTCATCAGGCCGGTCTTCATCTCGGCGATGCGGTGGCCGACGGTGTCCAGGTCGGACAGATGGCCCTTGTAGCGCTTGCGGGTGGAGACCCGCAGGGCCGTCTCCTCCAGCATCCGCTGATGGACACCGAGGGCGACGGCGGCCAGGTTGAGGCGGCCGTAGACGACGGATGCCTTCTGGGCGACGGCGAGCCCGTCACCGATCCTGCCGATGACGTGGGACCTGGGAACGCGGACCTTGCCCAGCCGCAGCGTGTCGACGCTGAAGCCGTGCAGCCCGTTGACGGGGGCCGGGATGATGTCGAGTCCCGGGGTGTTCTTCTCGACGAGGAAGGCGGTCAGGCTGCGGCGCTTGCCGGGCCTGCCGGTGCGGGCGATGACGCAGTGGACGTCTCCAATGCCCGCGTTCCCGACGAGGACCTTCTCGCCGGTGAGGACGTAGTGCTTGCCGCGCCGGCGGGCGGTGGCCTTCATCCCGAGGACGTGGCTGCCCTGTTCGGGGTCGGTCACGGCGATCGTCGGCCAGCAGCGGCCTGCGGCGATCTCCGGCAGCCAGGTGCGCCGCATCTCCGCGCTGCCGTACTCGGCGATGGGGGAGGCGCCCAGGATGGACGCCTGCAGTATCGCTCCGGACGCGGGGCTGACGCGGGATATCGCCTGCAGGATCAGCGTCTTGGCGACGTGGCCCAGGCCGAGGCCGCCCCATTCGGTGCCGATCAGCACGCCGAGCCAACCCGTCTCGGCCAGGACCCGGCGCATCTCGTCGTCCGTGTGCGGGCCGCGCGTCTCCACCTCCGCAGCGAGAGGAGCGATCCGGGTGTCCGTGAAGGTGGTGACCTGCTGCTGGAGACGGAGATGGTCCTCGGTCAGGAACGGGGTGGAGAGGAGGGCGGGCATGGTCGGATCCCCTCTTTCTGGGCAGGGGGCGGAGGTGCGTCCGCTCCGGTGCTGGGCTGAATCGGCGGGGCAGGGCGGTCCGGGATGTCGTCGATCCGGGAAGACAATCTGTCTTCCAGCGGCGTGCTTCTCGTGCCGCGCGATGTTGGTGAAGTGCCGCCGAGGAGCGGGCGGTTAGGGGGTCCGGGTGCGTTCTTCGACGGCGTTGACGAGCAGGTCGCGGTGGTGCTCCATGAAGGCGCGCGAGGGCCGTCCCACGCTGCGAGGACGGGGAATGGGCCCGATGCCGCAGATGGTCCCCCACACCTTGCCGGTGCGCGGGTCGATGAGTGGTGAGCCCTGGTAGGTGCGGATGCCGAACTCGTCGATGACCGGGTTGGTCGCGAACTGGGCGTAGGCCAAGGTGTCGTTGAGGATCAGCGTCCTGCGGTTCTTGACGACGTCGGGGCACCAGCCGTGGGTGAGCTCCGGCATGGTGCGGTCCGCCTGCGGCAGGTCCGTTCCGACGGGGTTGTACAGGCCGACGAAGAGCTGCTGACCCGGCACGACGCCGAACCAGTTGACCATCGCGTAGGGCAGGCCCGACTCGGCGCCGAGTAAGGCCGCGAAGGCGTCGAACGCTCCCACGGGCGGGTTGGCGAGGTCGATGACGTCAGGCAGGAGGGATTCCCAGTCACCTGGCTTGGGCTGCTCCAGCAGAGGTTCGTTGCCGGTTCCGTGAATCATGTCGAGGCTCCTTGGAGTGTCGAGCGGAGAGTGCGTGCGTGCTCGATGGCGAGGTCCATGGCCCGGACGAGGACAGCGGTCGCCGAACTGCCCGTACGGGCGTCGCAGATCATGACCGGCACGCGGTCGGAGAGGCCCAGGGCCACATGGACCTCGTCGGGGCTGTAGTCGTAGGCGTCGGGGAACTGGTTGACCGCGACCAGGAACGGTGTGCCGCGCCGCTCGAAGTAGTCGATGGCGGGGAAGCTGTCGTCCAGGCGGCGGGTGTCGGCGAGGACCACCGCGGCGATGGCCCCTTCGGCCAGCTCGTCCCACATGAACCAGAAGCGGTCCTGCCCGGGAGTACCGAAGATCATCAGCACGGCTTGAGGGAAGGTCCGCCTGCCGAAGTCCATAGCGGCCGTGGTGTGGGACTTCTCGGGCAGCAGGCTGAGGTCGTCGATGCCTTCGGACGCGGAGGTCATCAGAGCATCTGTGCGCAGGGGGGTGATCTCCGAGACGGAGCCGACGAAGGTGGTCTTGCCGACGCCGAAGCCCCCCGCTACGACGATCTTCATCGCGACGAGACCGGCGTCCGTATCAGAGGGTCCTTTGAAGCCCGTCACGGACAGCCTCCAGGAGAGTGACGAAATCATCGGGGGTATGGGTGGTGGGTTTGTCGGCGACGGCCAGCGCGCCGGCATCCATGAGGCGGGACAGCAGAACCTTGGTGATCTGGACGGGAAGGTCCACCAGGGCGGCGATCTCGGCCACCGACGACGGCTGTCCCCGGCACAGGCGGATGGCCTGTTCCGCCTCGGGGATCTGCGATCCCGTCGGCGGCGCCGGGTCATGAGCCGTCAGCAGGGTCTCGACCCTCAGATCCCGGCTCGGCCGGGTCTGGCCGCCGGTCAGGATGAAGTGAGCCGGGCCCTCGGAGGCCTGCCGCGTCCATGACCGACCGGCGAAGCCTGCCATGTCACTGGCCGTCGGTGAGGCCGGATTCGGGTCGTCGAGCTGGCGTCCGCAGGTGACGGTCCATGCTCTTGACCAGCTTCCGCATCTCGAACCCGATGGCTCCTTCGTCCGCTCCCGGGCTGGTCAGGACGCCCAGGGTGCATTCGATGTCGACTGGACGGCGGCCCGGGCCCAGCGGTGTTCCCTCGGGCACGCCCCTGCCGGCGCTCACCACGTACAGCGTCCAGTCCTTGTGCTTGAGCACGCCCAGCTGGAGATCCCGCGCCGTGCCTCCCCTCATATCGGCCATGCCGTTGGTCAGGGCGTACATGCCGCTGATCACCGACGCGACGCGGTCAGCGGTGTCCAGGTCGAAACCCTGCTCCGCGTACTGGCTCTCCTGGCGGGTGTAGGCCAGCTTGAGACCGTCCTGGGCGGCGAGCAGCGCTCCGATCACTCCCGGCACGCCGAGCAGGTCGTTCAGCAGCCATTCCAGGCTCTGGACCCCACCCTGCTGGGGTGTGGTCGTGTTCTGCGTCATCACAAGCTCCGTCTCTTCGTACGGGTCGTGCCACGGCGCGGGGCCGGGCACCGGTGGGGGGTCAGTGGTCAGTGCCGGACGGCCGGGGTCCTGCAGGCGGTTGCGGGGCGGGGGCTACTTCCCGCTCGAAGCCGGCGGTGAAGTTCGCCATGAAATCGGCTGCGACCTCGGGGGCCGGCTCGGGTCCGGTGCGCGCTGCGGGTGCGGGCTGCTGCTGGTCGACGGCTTGCTGTGGCCGCCGGGGTAGATCTGGCCTGTTCACGCCGTGCTGCGGTTGCCCACCCTCGGCCGGTGGCCTGCGCTGCGGGCTGCGGCGAGGAAGGGATCCCGTGCCGGCGGCCGCCACCGGATTAGGGCGCGGGCCGCCGGACGGACGCGGGCCCGGCGAGCTGGGCCGGGGGGCCGCAGGTGTGTTCGCCGCGCGGGACGGCTGCCGTGGGCCGGGCTTTTGCAGCAGGGCCTTGGGGATCACGACGTACGCGGTGGTGCCGTCGAACATGTTCCGCTTGAGCTCGACCTTCACCTGGTAGCGGGCGGCGAGCCGGGAGACCACCAGCAGGCCGGTCTGATGCTCGGCCAGCCGCTCGGCCAGATCGCCCTCCCGAGGAGAGGTCAGGAGCCGGTTGAAGTAGCGGAGTTGTGTGCTGTCCAGGCCCAGCCCGCGGTCCTCGATCTCGACGAGCAGACCAGCCTGAACCTCACTGGCTGTGACGGTCACCTTGTTCTGGGGTGGCGAGTACTTCGTCGCGTTCTCGATCAGCTCGGCGAGCAGATGTATCAGGTCCGGTCCGACACCTCCCGCTGCGATCTGCACATCGAACTTGGGTGTGGGGATCTTCGCCTGGTCGTACCGCTCGACCTCGGCGACCGCGCCGCGTATCAGGTCGAGCAGCCGGATCGGCTCATCAACCACCCGGGCCAGTTGGCCGCCCAGGACAGCGAAGCGGGCTGCATGCCGCCGGATGCGACGCAGCAGGCTGTCGACGTCCAGCAGGTCGTACATGGTCTCGGGGTCCTCGACCGTGGCCTCGCGCTGCGTCACGATCCCCAACGCCCGTACGACCAGCCCGAAAAGGCCGCCTGCGAGGTTGAGGAAGATCTCAGACAGGTCGGAATTGGCCTGCCGACGGCCGACCACGGAGTGCCAGGCGATGGCGTAGGAGCGGTGGAGCGTGGCTTCCAGCTCCCGCCACGGATCGTGCTTGACCGCCTCGTCGTCTGTCGGCACCGCGGGCATGACCGGGGTTTCCCCTCGGGCCAGCTGCTCAAGGGCAAGGCTGAGGTTCTTGCCGCTCTCCGCGGCCATCGCCGTGTAGTACGTGAGCCATTGCTGAGTCCGCTCCTCAACCTCGGCGCGCTGCTGCTCCAGGGCCTGCGCCGTCTGCTTCGCCCAGCGGTCCACGACGGCAGCGACTGCCGCGCACGCCGCTCCAGCGGCCGGCACGGCCCACCAGCCGGGCATCACGCCGGTGGCGTAGGCCGCCGACGCCGCTGCCGCGACGAGGGCCGTGGACGCCCCGGAGGCCAAGGGCAGTAACCGCAGTCGCACCCTGAGGCCCGCCTGCGTGCACAGTGCCTCTGCGCCCGGCGAGCGGCGTCGTCTTCGGCTGCGGCGGTGGCCAGCCGGTGGCGAAGGCATGACAGTTAAAGACATCAAGAACCTCGGGGATCGGCGAGGATGCGCGGGGGGATGGGGTCCGGCAGGAGCGTGGAAGGGCCGCCGGGGCTCGATGATCCGCCACGGGGGAACGACGGACCTCAGCCCCAGCGACCCGGCTACAGGGGCGGCCGGACGGCGCGGACGCAGGGCGGCGGCGTCAACAGCCGGACCACGGTGGTGTCTCCTCGTAGGTGAGTCGTTTCAGGTGAGCCCTGCGGAAGTCCCCGAGTAGCAAGGGGAGTTGCGCGCAGGACCCCGTGCCCGTGACGGGTCACAGCTGTGCGCCGCTCGGCTCGGCCGTGGCGCGCAGAGCGGTCGCCAGGGCCTCCAGTAGATCGCCGCCCGGGATCAGCGGCAGCGGGTCGTGCGTCTGCTCGTGCCACGGTGGGGTGTCCCATCGGGCACCGTGGGAGGGCGGCAGCGCGATCCACTGCTCAGGGCCGGACCGGACCTGAACCTTCGACGGGCTTGTCCCCTCGGGTACCGCGTACCGGCCGGTGGCCGGCAAGACGAGCAGCACAGCGTGGTCCTCGCCCTGCAGAAGGCACGGCACGGTCGTACGGCGGCCGATCCACATCACTACGGAAAGACCGGTCCACTTGGGCAGCACGAGGGCATCGAAGGGGATCGTGGGGGCGATCAGCGCGGCCCCCGGCGACGCATCCAGCTCGGCGGCCACACCGTCCGCGGGGCTGGGGGTCAGCGGTCCGGGCAGCGGGTGTGCTCCGGATCCAGGGCAGGTGTCGGGGTTGCCGCACGTGCAGCCGCCCTTGGGCCTGTGCCTGTGCCCAGGGGCGATCGGCCACCCGAGAATCCTGGTGTACGCGGCACCGCAGGCGGCCGGGTTTCGTGTGTCGATGCGCTGCATGGCAGTCCCTCGCTGTGATGAGTCGTCAGCGACGCACATCACGATGGGCCACGAGAGCGCCTGCGACCCCTCAAAATTTGAGGGGTCGTTTTTCAACTCCTGCCACAGAGCGGGAGTTTGGCGTTAGCGCACCAGTTCCATGCTGCGTACGAGGGAGGACAGTGCCCCCTGCTGCGAGGGAACACCGACTTGGGCCAGGTCTGTGACCAGGGCGCGGGCCATCGGGTCGGAGTGCGTGTAATAGGGGGCCTGGGTAGCCGCCTGCTTCAGCGTTGTCACTGCCGACGGCAGCCGGTTCATGCGGCGCAGGGCTCGCGCCTTGTCGATCTGGTAGTGGACCTGCCGTTCCTTGCTGGGGACTTCGTCCACGGACACGTCAGGCACCTTGGACAGGCCTGCGTCGGGTTCGTTGATCTCGACGCCGACTTCTGCGGCGTGAACGGCGACGGTTCCCCTTCCGAAAACGGTGTGGGCGTCCAGGTCGTACCACTCCGGGCCGAGGCGGTCAGCGTCCTCAAGAGCCGCTTCGACACGGCTCCAGGCGTCCGCTCCCCTGGACCCGCGGGCATGAGCAATCGCGCAGCGCAGGTGGAGCGCGCCCCGCAGCGACAAGACCTCGCTCGCCGGCCGGGGAGCCGTGGCGAGCGGTTCCAGGTCGCGTAGCGCCGCCTCAGCCACGGCGACGGTCTCGGGGAGGCTTGCCTGGTGCAGCAGAGCGCCGCAACGGTCCCAGGCGACTTCGGCCTTCACCATCGGGTCGTCGAGCTGGGTCGCGGCGTTGGCGGCGACCTCGGCGCTGAACCAGGCGAAGTCCGGGTATCCCAGTTGGTTCAGCAGCATCCTGGACGTGCGGGCAGCGTCCACCAAAAGCCGCAGCGCTTCCTCCTTGTCCTGACCTTCGCTGACGAGCAGGGCGGTGTTGAGATCCTCGACCATGCTGGGCAGGAGCATCGCAACCTTGGGCAGGTCCGCGTTCTGACGAGCAGCGTTCGCTTTGCGGGACCTCGTCTTCAGTTGCTCCAGAGGAACCGGGGTCCCCTGCGGGCTCAGTCCTGGGTGGCCGGAGAGGATGAGGCCGGATCGGCGCATGCCGGTGCGCAGGGCGTAGATGTAGGAGTGGGCCAGGTTCCCGCCACCGTTGTGCTGCAGCCGGTAGGGCTGGCCGAGCAGCCAGACCACGTCGACATCGCAGTGGTCCGCGATGGCCGTGATCAGCGAGTACCGGTCGAGGGGAACTCGGCCGCTCTCGACGTTACCCAGCCAGGATTCCGAGCGTCCGAGGAGTCCGGCCAGCTCCTCTTGGGTGAGGCCTTTCGCGTTGCGGGCGACCTTTACGCGAGCACCGATGTGGGTGTCCATTTGGTCGGGCATACTGAAGCTCCGTTTCTGCGTCGACAACAGAACGGTACCGGGGCGCCGCTTCGGTGAGTGCGTTCAGCGGCCCCCGTCTTCGGCGGGGGCCGCTGAACGCAGGCGCAGGCAACCGCCCGCGGTCCGGGCGTAACCCTCCAGCGTTCTGCCGCCGCCCGGTCTCCGAGCCCACGGGCACCGCACGGATCTACGGGCCGAGAGGTGACCGCCTCCCTGGCGCCCGCGGATGGCAGCCATTCAGCGATCGCAAACGCCACTGCGTCGAGCGTCGCTGCTTCATCGCCCACTCGAGGATGGCGGAGGATATCCTTCTGGCACGACAGGTACGGCCGTACACGAAAGCCCGACTCCCCCGGAATGGGCCTGGGGGAGCCGGGCTCTCTGTTGGGCTCTCAGCTGTTGAACGGCCGGTGGCTCGCTTCAGAGACGAACGCGGCGAACGCGGCGAACGCCTTCGGAGTGACCATCAGTACTGAGCCGTTTCGCATTTTGCTGTCACGGATGGCCACGGCGTTGAACGGGGTTCCGGTCAGGTCGGCGGTCTCAACACACTGCGACTCGCTTCCGCCGCTGTACGACGATTTGAACCAGTTGACCCCCCCGAGATCGGTCGCCCTCTGCGGACGCCTCTTCTCTATCGTCACTTCTGATGCAGTCCTTCCAGGTACGTGGTTAGCAGATCCCGTGACTCCTGCACGGGAAGCGCAATGGCCGCGATGGCGTCGAACTCGGCGGTCAGGACTGCGACCTTGTCGGGATCTTCTGTGTGTGATCCGCCCATCGGGTTGTCGACACTTGCCACGGGTGTCCAGGGGTGCCGGAAGGTCAGGATGGTCATGGCGCCGTTGGCGCCGAACGTGGGGTGCGCCGTCAGGGGAACGATCTGGAGCGTCACATGCGGCCGCTCGGACAAGTCGAGTAGTCGCTGCAGCTGGTCGCGCATGATGCTCGGTCCTGACTCGAAGCGAGCATGGAACGCGGACTCGGGTACGAGGGCGTGCACGGCGACCGGCTCCTCGTCCCGGGTCAAGATCTCCTGCCGGGCCAGACGGACGTGCACCAGCATCTCGGCGCGTTCGGCGCTGACCGTGGTAGGCGCGCGTGTGATCATCTCCCGGACGAAGCCGGGTGATTGGAGCGGACCCGGGATCACAACGGGATGCTGGATACGCATCGTCTTGGCCTTGGCTTCCAGCTGGATGAAGTCGTAGTACTCCTTGCCGATGCGGTCGGCGTAGGCAGCCCACCAGCCGTCGCCTGCGCGCTCTTCCGCCACTCGTGCGACCTCGTCAACACCGTCGGGGTCGTCGATTCCGTACTTTGCGCAGAGTGTGCGGACCTCGTCGGCCGTGACGCGATAGACGCCCCTCTCGATGCGGCTGAGTCGCGGGCCAGGCCAGTTCATCATCCGAGCCGCGTCCCCGGCGGGCATGTCTCCGCGGTAGCGGACCAGCTGGGCGCCAACTCGACGTCTCCACACCGGCGGTGTCGGTCGCTTCTGCGTCATGGACGCAGTTTGGCACGCCGGAGGCGCACCTGACGATGCGGCCGACTCCAGTCATGCGCCTTTTGCGAATTCGAGCGACCATGTTGCGAACTCGACAGCAAAAGGCGCACCCTTAGAGCCCGGCGGCAGCTGACCGTGAGTCACATCGGCATCAGTCGTGACGCTGTGTTATGCCTGCCGTCTTTCGGAGCGGCCCCTCCGGGCCGGCGGTCTTCGCCCCTTATCCCCCGCTGGGGCGAAGACCGTCTCCCCCTCACTGACAGAGAGACCAGAGCCGAGGCCAGTCATGAAGGCGAGCCAGAGCACCATCAGGACCTCACGAGTTGCCCCCGACTGGATGGACCGTGACAACGCGCTGGAGCAATCCCTTCGGCCCGGAGTCTGGGTGGGGACGGACCCCAACGCGCGCTTGATGCGGATACGTCAGGAGCACCTGCGGCAGGCGCTGGCGTGCCTGATGAGTGTGGGCCGGATGCCGCGGGTCTGTGTCTACGGGCTGGCTGTCAACGGGCAGATCCCACATCGGTCGCTCGCCGCGGCAGAAGCGTACGCCGCGGGCATGGGATGGCTTCTGAGCGGTTCGCGGACCTACGTGGACGAGGCTGAGCTAGCGGGACCCTCGGATCGTCCTACTTGGACCTTGGTGAAGAGCCGCATCCGATCAGGGTTCGCTGATGGGGTCGTTGTCCTCACGAGGTCGTTGATCAGCAGGCAGGACGAAGCGTACGAGCGTGAGCTGATCGAGGTGGCCGAAGGACGGGGCTTTGTCGCGCTCGTGCACCCGGAACTTGAGGTCCGTGGGTTGTGCCCAGGGCGCACGATCCGCTGTGGCGGTCAGCTGTGACGGGGACGCGCGCTGGCGTCGAGCCAGTACTTGGCAAGCATCTCGCCCGGCCAGGACGGCTGCGTGAGCTTGCCCTGCGGAAGCATCTCCTTGAACACGGCGACCAAGTCGATGACCGGTGTGCCGGCGTCAGCGTCCAGCTCGGCAACGTAGAGATCAGGGCCGTCAACGCGGAGCAGACGCGGGAACGACGTTGCGATGCGTGCAGGGCGCCGGTGGTTGTGGTGGACGTAGGTTCCGGTTTTTGGCCAGGACGGATTGTCGCGGGGACTACGAGCGTGAAGGGCGACGTCCTGGGGGGATCCCTCATGGAAGTACCAGGTCACCTGCAGGTGCGAGAACTCCTCGATCCCGTTCAGAGCTTCGGCGCTGTAGTAGGCCGGGCGAAGACGGATGATCGACTCCACGCCCCCCTTGTAGTCGTCGAGGCGTCCGGTGTGACCGCCGACGACGTCGGCCACGACGGGTACCTCAATGGACTCGAGCACAGGTGCCCCTTCCGGTCCTTGGGAGGAAGCGCGGGGGACGCGGCCGCCCTCCGTGCTCCCTACGGTTTGGCGCAGTTACCCTACGCGGCTCAGGACGGCTCGGGCTTGCTGGTCAAGCTCTGCCGCAGTGCGGCCGCCGCGGCGGATCACTGGGGACAGAGCCCTGCGCATCTGGATGACTGTGTCGCGCGCCCGGCCGGATTGGACTCCCTGCATCGCGTCCAAAGCATCCGTCCAGGATGCGCACGCGGCGTCGACTTGTCCCTGGCGGATCTGTACGTTCCCGAGGTAGCCCAAGGTCACCGAGTGGGTGCGGGCGAAGGGCTGCGCCTTGCGGGTCCGAACGCTGCGCTGGAATTCGGCTTCCGCCGCTTTGAGGTCTCCGAGAACGGTCAGGGTCCGTGCTGTCTCGTGGGCCAGGGCAGCTTCGGTGAAGAACCAGACCCTTCCCGGTTCATCGTCACCGGGCTCCGCTCGGCGCAGGTCGTTCTCGGCGCGCATCAGCGCGGTGCGTGCGTCAGCTTTCTGGCCTGTCGTGGCGAGGCTGCGCGCGTGAATGACGCCGAGCAGGGCCTTCTCTCGTGGCGAGGCCTGCCCGTACCGGCGGTCGCTCAAGGATGCGGAGGCGTACGAAAGGGCCAGGTCGCCGTGTCCCAGGTCGAGCGCCTGGTGGGCCATGGCCCGCAGGATGTGGCCAGCCAGAGGGGCGTCACCTGCCTCTGCGGCCAGCGTGACGGCCAGCGAGAAATTCGATTGTGCGGTGGCGTGTTGGGAGGCGTCGAACGCCATCCATCCAGCCAGGTAGACCAGTTCGGAGGCCGCCGCGAAGAGGCTGCGCCGGACGTCCTCCGCTGGAAACCGTCGCAGAAGCAGATCGGCGACGTCGGTACGCAGGTAGGTCACCAGCGTGGGGCGGCCTGCCCTTCCGCCGTAGCGCTGGTCACGCCGCGAGAAGAAGGTCATCATCTCGCGCACGCTCTCCACGTCGTCGGCTGTCACGAGGCGCTTGGAGAGGGCCGGGCGCTGCTGGGCCCGATCGAGCTTCTCTGCCCACCAGGTGGCGGACGGAAGAGCTGCGCCGGCCATCGAGTAGAGAGCCTGCCGGCGGTTCATGTCCATGTCCCCGTCCCCGAGTCGCGCGAGTGCTGTGAGCGTGTCGGCTTCCCAAGCTGGTGCCGTCTGCTCCGCTCCATCGGTGAGCAGACCGACCTCGTCCAGCGTGACGATGCGCCGGAGGCGTCGGGAAAGCGTCTCGCACAAGATACGGGGCGCAGGGTCTTTGGGACGCGACCCAGCGATCCATTGGGAGACGTGCGAGCGCGTCACCGTCCGGCACTCGAGGGCGCCGATCTCGGCGGCGACGATGCGAAAGTGCGTGGCCAGCTTCTCCTGAGACCAGCCGGCCTCGCGGAGAACGGCTTCCAGCTGGGTGTTGCGCCTGCGCAGCCTGCGCGCCATGTTGCGCCTCGTTCCCGCAAACGATCTGTGTCCGTGTTAGCAGCGTTAGCGGAGTCCGCCAGCCGACGGGGATACCGACAGGCGGTCATCCGCGGTTCGCTCAGCGTAGCGATATTCCTCAACTCCGTTGCATCCGCTGCGAAAACACCGGCAGCCGGCGATGCGGAGCTCGTGGCCCTGCCGTGCCACGTATCCATCCTCAGGATTCCGGAGAAGCCGTGCTATCCACTCCACCGTTCTTGCCGAGGCCCGGCACTCGGTTGCTCGCCTGGCTTCCGCCCCCGCCTCAGTAGACCCGGGCTCCGTGCGTGCGCCGCCCTCCCCCGAGCGTCGCTCACGGTGCCCGACCTGGGCTCGTCTTCCTGCCCTGGGAGCCACCGGCAGGCTCTGGATGACGAGTGAGAAGCGACGGTCCCCGTGCCGTCTCCTCCCGGCTGCCGTGCCTCCAGGGATCGTGCTCGGCAGCCGGTCCAGCCCATCCGCTCGGCTCTGCCCAACGCATGAGGATCGATGACTTCCAATCCGCCCGCCAGTCGTCGGACCTTCACCCTCCTGGACCGCGTCATCGCCCACCGTCTGCGCGCCCTTACCTGATCACTGCTGAAGGAGACCCATGTCCGCCGCCGCTTCGTCGGCCGTCGACCTGTTCGATGACGCCCACCTCAGCGACCCCTATCCGACGTACGCCGCTCTGCGCGCCATCGGCCCGGCCGTCCGCCTGGAACGGCACGGGGTCTGGGCCGTGCCCGGGTACGCGGAGGTGCACGCAATCCTGCGGGACGGATCGGCATTCCGCTCCGAGGGCGGCGTGGGCCTGACCGAGCTGGCCAATGCGCAGATCTTCGCCGGAACCGTGCTCTCCTCCGACGGCGCTCAGCACCGCCGGCTGCGCCGCGTCTTGTCACGGCAACTCGCGCCTCGGGCGATCGACAAGCTGCAGGACCAGATCACCGACCGTGCACGAAGTCTCGTTGGGCAGCACGTCCAGCACGGCGCGTTCGACGGCGTCGCCCTGGCCCGGCAGATGGTGGCCGACACCGTGATGAGTTTGATGGGGCTGCCGGAATCCACGCGCGATGCCCTTCTGATGGGGGCAAGCGCGACGTTCGAGGCCTTCGGCCCCGACAACGACCGCTACCAGCATGCCCTCCCGACGGCATCGGCCATGGTCGCCTTCCTGCGCGAGGCCGTCACCCGGAATGCAGTCAAGCAGGAGTCCTGGATGGGGGACATCTTCCGGGCCGTCGACGCCGGCGAGCTCCAGGAGGAGGAGGCGGTCCCGCTTGCGTCCGCGTACACCGTGGCCGGCATGGACACCACGATCCTGGGCCTCGCCGAAACCATCGTGCAGTTGGCCCGCCACCCCGCGCAGTGGGAGGTGTTGCGCAAGAAGCCGGAGCGCGCCGTGAACGCCTTCCACGAGGCGCTTCGGCTGGAAGCGCCGATACAGGGCTTCGGGCGCATCGTTACGAAGGACACCGATCTGGGAGGGCTCAAGATCGAGGCCGGGGAGCAGCTGTGGCTGCTATACGGCTCGACAGGCCGAGACGAGCGCAAGTGGGGGCCCACGGCTGACGCCTATAGGTTGCGCCGCCAACTTTCCTATCGCCACTTGGCGTTCGGAGCGGGACTCCACGGCTGCGCGGGGTCTCATCTGGCGGTGATGCAGGCCCGCGCGCTCCTGGGCGCGCTCGCCGAGCGCTGCGCCCACCTCGCATTGTCCGGTGAGCCGGAGCGCGTCCTCAACAACCTGCTGCGCGGCCACAGGTATGTGCCCGTCACGGTGGAGCTGTCCCCGTGGGCGAGGGCGGCGCCGTCGGCGTCGAGCACCGGAGGGCTGGAATGAAGGGCCCAGGATCAGCATCTGCTGGCCTTGAGGGCCAGTTGTCCGCTCGTCTTTGCCAGAGGTGGGCGGCGGGGCCGTGTCCGGTGGGACCCGGCTACGAGGCCGTGCGGTTGCCGGAACGCCTTGCCCAAGATGCCGTCAAAGTCCTCGACGGAATGTTCGGCGACGCGGTCGGGGCCGTGGCAGCCATCGACGGCTGGTGGGTCTTCCTGCTCCCCGAGGGGTCTGAGCCGGGTAATCCCGGTTGGCCGGCCGACGCCGAGTACATCCGCGCCGGAGGCCAGGTCGTCCTCCCCCCGCGTCCCCCGGGCCCGGACGTCTACGTCGTCAGCGACCAGTCCACCTGGATCCGGTGGCGGCCCGACGGACAGCTCTTCACCGCCCCCCTGCTCCTTCAACTCGCTCTGGACGCGCTCAGCGCCCGGACTCTCGAAGTTTCCCCGAGGAGATAGACGTGCAACGCCATGACCGCCGGGATACCGGCGTGCCGGATCCACTCCTTGTCGAGACGAGGGAGGCCGCCAGCAGGCTTTACATCGCCCCGTACGAGAGCGAGGCCCCCGCCGAGGCGGCTGTCGTCTTCGACGAGGACGGCCGTATCCGGTATGCCGACGAGCGCCCAGAGGACCGGGACGTCGAGGGCATCCTGTGGCAGCGCTGGTGCGGGCAGCAGGCAGGACCGCTCCAGTGGTCCGAGCACTACCCGGCCCGCCAGCGAGCCGTGATGGAGCGCCCCCATCGCTGCGGGGGGTGCGCGGGGGAAGCCGACCGCGACGAGCGCGGGGTGTTGTGGCTGCTGAACGCAGACGAACAGACCCAGGCGAGGCTGACGTTCCCACGCGACATCCTCACCGCGACGCCAGCCATCTGCCGCCGGGACGCCAACCGCGCCCTGGCTGCCTGCCAGGTCCTTCAGGCCGGATTCGTCGCGCTCCGGGTCCGCGAGACCGAGCTCGTCGGCGTGCGCGGAATCCTCTATTCCCGCACCTCGGCTCCGCAGCCCGACCGGTTCGTTCGTTTCGACGACGACGCGATCCACCGTGTGTTGGCACGACAGCTGATGGTGGCGTTGCGGGACGCGGTGCTCGACGAGGACACCCTTTCGATGCCAAGCCACAGCGGACGTGCGCCTGTGGCCGTGCCTGCTCCGGTGTGGGGGTGGCAGTGATGGCCGTTCGGAAGGTCGCCCTGTTCGATCTGGACTCCACCCTCACCGACCATGCAGCCGCTTTTCGGTTCTGGGCTGAGGAGTTCTCCGCGGTGACCGGGATTCCGGTGCCGTGGCTGGTGGAGGCCGAGGTACGTCACGCGGGCGTGCGCCACGCCTTCTTCGCCGACGTCAAAACCACGTGGGACATCCCCCAGTCCATCGCGCGTATGCACGCCGACTACCGGCGCCGCTCCGCCGAGCTGGTTCCGTACCGTCCCGATGTGTGCACCGCCGTCCAGGCCCTGGCCGAGGACGGCTGGGCCTTGGGCGTGGTCACCAATGGTGCGCCCGACTCCCAGAGACTGAAGCTCGAAGTCAGCGGTCTCGCCGGCCACTTCACGTCGGTGATCATCTCCGGCGAGTTCGGCGTCCGCAAGCCGGACAGGGCCCTGTTCGAGCTCGCCTTGGACGAGCTTACTGCCGGGCCGCGCACCTGGTCAGCGATGGTCGGTGACTGCCTTGCCACCGACATCGCCGGTGGCCAGCAGGCAGGCCTGAACACCATCTGGGTGTCCTCGAGCCGCAGGCGCCGTCCCAGAGACCCGATACCCACGCACACCGTCGCCACCGTCACCGACGCCGCTCAATGGCTGCTTTCCTCCGCTCGGTCCGACGGGCGCGAGCTCGTATTTGCCGGCTGACGGGAGGCACTCATGTCGCGCAAGAACATGTGGCGACTGATCACCTTCGCCACCGCCATGGCTGTAGTGATCACCGCCGCCTCACTCCGTACCCCGCTCTGACCACTGCTCTGGAGAAGGACCCGCGACATGAACGAGGTGGACATCCCCCTTGACGCCGAAGTCCTGGAGGAACGGCGCGCCGCGGGCCGGGAGCTCGTCACAGCCTTCCGCAACAGCGGCGTGGACGTCGTCGACAACGTCGGCACCGCGCCCGAGAGGCCGGCCGTAACGCTCACCATCCCCGACCACAACAGTCTCCTTCAGCAGAGCGGCGGTGACGCAGCGCTCGTCCCTGACGCGGCAGCCCGTCTGCAGCGGTTGATGAACGACAGCGGCATCGACGCCCTGGTGAAGGTGGTCGAGTGGGGGCCCGGCATTGCCCTGAAGGTGGCCGTGGCGTCGCCTCACGACGCGCATCTGCTGTCCCAGCTCGTCATGGACAACCTCTCGCCAGAGCATCGGGCGGCGTTACGGCTGAGGTACACCTTCGCCGCCGCAGAGATCAGCAAGAACGAGATCCGTGCTGAAGCCGGCGTGGTGCGGCTCGGTGACGTCAGCGCCGAGGACGCCCTCCTGCTCTACAAGGCACTTGGCGGCGAAGAGGATCCGATCAAGGACCTCGATCTGGACGACTGGCGCACGCTCGACCTTCTCACCGAACTTCTGCAGAAGACCGTCTCCGCCGCAGCCGACGCCGACGTCACCGCACGGGCCAAGCCCGCCTGCGCCACCTGCATCGCGGCCCGCCCACACCGGATCACGCTCGGCTCGCTGTACGCCGACCACGCGCAGCACCTCGCCGACTCGCTCGCCGCCTCCGTGCAGGCGCGCACTTGCCCAGCTCCGCCTACCAGTTGACACCGCCCTGGCCCGGCCCAAAAGGGCGGGTGCGGGTCGCTACGACGACACCCATCACGGTGCCAATCCCTCCGCAGACGGGCATGGCACCTCCACAGAACGGACTCACATGGCTGGCCGAATCGAGGACTACGCACTCATCGGCGATTTACAGACCGCTGCGCTCGTCTCGCGGGACGGGACGGTGGCCTGGATGTGTCTGCCCCGGTTCGACTCGGGCGCACCCTTCGCCGAGCTCCTCGGCACCGAAGACCACGGCTTCTGGCACATCGGCCCGGCCACCACGACGGCCTCCCCGCCGGCCGCGAACAGGCGCCGCTACCGGGGCGAGTCGCTCATCCTCGAGACCGAGTGGGACACCCCGACCGGAACCTTGCGGATCACCGACCACATGCCCCCTCGCACGGACGGCCCCCCGCGCCTGGTGCGCATCGTTGAGGCCGTTCACGGCACAGTGCCCGTGACCTCGACCCTCCGACCACGGTTCAACTACGGCCAGACCGTGCCGTGGACCCGCCACACGAACCATCGCACCGTCTGCATCGCCGGCCCCGAAGCGCTCTGGCTGGACTCCCCGCTACCCGCTCACGGCACAGAGGAGGCACACAGCGAGTTCACCCTCGCCGCCGGCGAGCAGGTCTTCTTCACACTCACGTGGCAGCCTAGTCACGCCCCGGCTCCGCACACCGTGGCGGCCGACGAGTCCCTGGAAGCCACCGCGCGTTTCTGGACCGACTGGGTAGCGCAGTGCACGTACCGGGGCCCGTTCCGCGACGCTGTCGTACGGTCGCTGATCACCCTCAAGGCCCTGACGTATGCCCCGACCGGCGGCATCGTGGCGGCGCCGACAACCTCCCTGCCGGAGGACATCGGCGGCGTACGCAACTGGGACTACCGGTACGTGTGGCTGCGCGATGCCGCGCTCGGCATGTCCTCGCTTCTGCGCACGGGCTTCCACGAGGAGGCCCGCGCCTGGCGTGAGTGGCTCCTGCGCGCCATCGCCGGAGACCCGGAGAACCTACAGATCATGTACGGCGTCGCGGGCGAGCGCGACTTGAAGGAAGCCGAACTCTACTGGCTGCCCGGCTATGAGACATCCCTGCCCGTGCGTATCGGAAACGGCGCGGCCCAGCAGCTCCAGCTCGACGTCTACGGCGAGGTAGCCGAAGTCCTCTTTCTGTCCGCCCAGTACGGCATGGCACCCGACAAGGACAGCAGTCGGCTCCTCGGTCACCTCATGCACCACGTCGAGACACACTGGAGTGAACCCGACGAGGGCATTTGGGAGATCCGCGGACCGCGACGGCACTTCGTGCATTCCAAAGTGATGGCCTGGGCCGCCGTCGACCGCGCCGTCCGCCTCATCGAGGCCGGACACGCACACGGCCCCGTCGACCGGTGGAGGAGACTGCGCACCGCGATCCACGAGGACGTGTGCGCGAAGGGATTCGACCACACACGCAACACGTTCACCCAGTCCTATGGCTCGGCCGAGCTGGACGCCGCACTCCTGATGATCTTGCAGACCGGGTTTCTGCCACCGGACGACAAGCGCGTCATCGGGACGGTTGAGGCGATCCAGCGCGAGCTGTCGACCGAGGACGGCTTCCTTCTGCGGTACCCCACCTCCGGAGCACGTACCGGCGTGGACGGCCTGCCTGGGGACGAAGGCGAATTCCTTGCCTGCTCCTTCTGGCTCGCCGACGCGCTGGCGAAGATCGGCCGCGTCGACGAGGCGTTCAAGTTGTTCGAGAAGCTCCTCGCACTGCGCAACGACGTCGGTCTCCTGGCCGAGGAATGGGACTCCGGCCTCCGACGTCAGGTCGGCAACTTCCCGCAGGCTCTCTCCCACATCGGTCTGTCCGATGCGGCCCTGACCCTGAGCTTGTATCCGCAGAAGCCTGTGCGGCGAGACCCCGCAGGCCGCGACGCCGTCGCTCGAACACACCAGCTTGAACGCGCGCAGCCCGAGGGAGCCCTGCGGTGAAGACTCACGTCTTGGAATCCGGCTGCCTTCTGCTGATCTGGCTTCGCGGTGTCCCGTCTGCACTGGCGTCCTACACCCTGCCGGCAACCCTCTTCCGAGCCGACGTGAACACCGCGGTGCCGAAGCCCTCGGCGCTGGCACAACGCGAGGATGGCGAATCGAGGGACGCGGCATGACTAAGACCATCGACCGGCCCATCCACGCCAGCCACGTCCCGCAGTCGCCGGCCTGCAGCGAGGGCGCCCGGCAGCTGTGCAGTCTGCGGGAGGCTCACCGGCGGTCGGTCATCGAACGAATCGCCGGACCTGTAGTGACAGCGCTCTACGTTCTTGTACGGCCGGGACAGGATCCGGCCGCGCGGCTGGACGTGGCGCGAGCTACCGCAGCCCGCTGCGACTACACGGTCGCCGACGTCCTCGTGGACGACACATGGCGGACCGACCCCGCCCTTCGCCCACGCCTGGCCAGGGCGCACGCGGCCCTGCACCAGGGGCGGATCCATGGTCTAGTCGCCGCCTCCCGCGTCGACATCTCGTCCGACGACGGCCCGTACGAACAGGAGCTGCACCGGCTTCGCGGCGCTGGCGGCTTCCTGCACCTCGCTCACGACGAATTCCGCATCTGATGGACCTCCCCGGAGCTGTGATGACCTCCCAAACGCCGCCGTCCGTCGACCAGCGGACGAGCCTGCCGAAGATCAAGCCCGGAACTCGCCTCAAGGGCACCCGAGCCGCCGAGTTCGGCCAGCAGGTCGTCGCTGCGTACGCGACGCTCTCGATTCGCGCGATCTGCGAGGAGACCGGCCGCTCGTACGGAGCGATCTACCGCATCCTCCGCCGTGCCGAAGTGACGTTCAGGAAACGCGGCTACCAACACCCCGTCACCCCGAGTGAGGCGACGGAGAGCCCCTCATGAGCGTGAACAATCAGATTGGTGGAGCGGCACAGCTGACGGTGCGCCTCGAACAGGTCGCCGATCTGTACCCCGGCATGAGCCCGGCTGACGCCGAGCGGGTGCGAGACCTGGCGGGTGGCCGGTGAGCGCAGCACACCCCGCAGGAAGCGATGGCATTCCACCGTCCCATCTGTTTCCCGCCTCGGGCCCGGGCACCGACAACAGACTGTCGGACAGCACGCTCTACGGACCCAGCGTCCAGGCCGGCCGGATCAACGGTGGAGTCCATTTCCACGAGGCAACACCGCTCGCCCCGCCGGTCCCCCGGCAACTGCTGCCAGTGCCCGCAACGTTCACTGACCGGGAGTCCGACCTCGCCGCTCTGATCAACCAGATCGGGGAGCTGCCCGACTACAGCGTGCGCATGGTGGTGATCACCGGCCCCGGCGGCGTCGGCAAGACGACGTTGGCGAACCGGCTGCTCCACCAGGTGTCCACCGAGTACGGCGGTGGTCAGCTTTACGCGGATCTGCACGGCTACGCTCCCGAGGGCCCGGCCCGTACCAGCGAGGTCCTCGCCCGGTTTCTGCGTTCCCTGCGCCCCGGCGCCCAGCCAGCGTCCGTGGAAGAGCTGGCTGCCTGGTGGCGGTCGGTGACCGCCTCGCAGCCCGACCGGCCCGCGATCGTCTTGCTCGACAACGCCCGCAGCGCTGCACAGGTCCGGGCCCTCCTGCCGGGTGGGAGGGGACACCTGGTCGTCGTGACCAGCCGAGACCGCATGGCCGAACTGGCCCCCGACGGCGCCGTACTGCACCGGCTGAACCCCTTCGACGAGGCGGCCGCGCGGCAATACCTCACCCGCTGTCTCGGCGAGCACCGTGTAGCCCGTGAAGCCGGTGCCACCGCGCAGATCACTCGCCGCGCCGCCGGTTCACCCATGGCTCTCGCCCTGACCGTGACGCACCTCGCCACGGCCCCGGACCGGCCCTTCGCCGAGCTGATCTCCGGCGCTCCTAGCAGTGCCCCACCAGATCCATCGCATCCCCAGATCGCCCTTCAGGAGGCGGCCGTGAACCAGGCCCTCGACCAGTCGTACTGGTCACTTCCGCGCAGCACCCCCGCCCCGGCCGTCTACCGGCGCATGGCGAGCGTGTTCACGAGCGACTTCGACTTGCCCCTCACGGCCGCCGTCTGCAATCTGACGGGCGCGGAAGCCGAAGCCGTCCTGGAACTGCTGCACGAACGGAACCTCATCGAACTCCACCAGGAGTCCGCTGCCCGCGGCCGCGTCTACCGCTTCCACGACACCGCCCGCGCCCACGCCCGGGACCGGGCCAGGCGGGAGGCCACCTTCGGGGAACCGGAGGAGATCCTGCGGCGGGCCCTGGACTTCTATCTGACGACCGCGAGCGCGGCCGAGAAGATTCTGACGCCCACACACCGCCCCTTGCGCCGGGACTACGTCTACCCGCCCGCTGAACTGATCGTGTTTGCGGGGGATGCCGCCGCCCTGGACTGGCTCTATAGCCAACGGGACAACCTGCTGTACGCGGTGCGCGCCGCGGTCGCCGCCGGCATGGACCGGTCCGCCTGGCAGTTGGCCCACGCCATCTGGCCGCTGCTCCGCTCGTCCCACGACTACGCACTGTGGTCCGAGAGCCACGAACTCGGCCTCCAGGCCGCACGCCGCTGCGGGGACCGTGAGGCCGAAGTCGAGATGCTCAGCACGTGGGGGGTCGGGCTGCGCGGCGCCGGGAACTTCGAGGCCGCCACCGAGACGTTCGCGGCCGTGCTGCGGCTCGCCCGCGAGGAAGAGGACCGTCGTGCCGAGGCCCAGGCCCTGCACGAACTCGGATCCGTGAGGCTGCATGGGGGCCACCCGGCGGAGGCGGCGGACTTCCTGCTCCAAGCGCGTCAGCAGCGCGTCGAGTTGGGCTGCACGAGCGAGTCCGAATCCGACCGTCTCACGTACACCCGGGCAGTGGCCATCACCAACGTCTGCCTCGGCCAGGCCCAACTCGAACTCCGCCGCCCTGCCGAGGCGATCGAGACCCTGCGCAACGCCCGTACGACACTGCTCGACATTCAGGACCACTTCGATGCCGCCCGGGCACTCGCGTGGCTGGCCCGTGCACACGCCATCGGCGGCAACCCGGACACGGGCGAGGAGGAAGGCCGGCGGGCCATCGCCGAATGCGAGGCTGCCGGTTCGGCGCGCTGGCGTGCCCACAGCCGGGAGCTGCTCGGCCACACCCTTCGTGACGCGGGCCGCGCCGTCGAGGCGCGCAATCTCTACCACGAAGCCATCGGCATCTACGCGGCCGTAAGTCGCCGGGACGAGGACCGCGTCCGCCGGCACCTCCAGGAGCTCTCGTGATCAGCTGGGGACCCCAGGCCAAGCACACCCGCGCCGCACGCCGCGCGCACAGGACCCATGCCGTCATCGGGCCCGACTTGGCCAGGCGCGAGGTCCAGCCGGCGCCCATCGCGAGGACAATTGGTGTGTCACGCAGCGGCGAATGCCAGCAGCTCAGGCACTCCTTCGACGTTGGAGTGGGTCTCGAACCGAGGAAGGAGTCCTTGCACCAGCTCGACGCACCGGGGTGCGCCGATGCGTTGGGCAACCTGCAGTGCTTCCAGGGCAGCCGCGGCCGCGCGTTCGGGCTCTCCCAGGTCCAGGTGGCTGCGGGCCTCATAGGCGCGGAAGACGCCACGGGTCTTGTCCCGGCTGGGCGGCAGCAACTTTCGGCCCTCGCGGATGAGCTGGTGGGCCCGGCGGGTGTCGCCCAGGTCGAGCAGGGCTTGCCCCGAGTCGACGGCCAGATCGGCGTCGGACATCCACGCGCACCATGTCGGCACGGGCTCCCCGGACGAGGCGTCGAGAAGGCGCTCGGCTGCCGTGAGGGCGCGCAGGGTAGCTCGCCGCTCGCCTTGGGCCGCGAGGGCCCGTGCGAGCCGGAGCTGGAGCAGGGACTGGGCAGCCGGGTGCCGGGTCCCGGAGAGGGCCCGTTCGAGAATGCCAGCGGCCGTGCGCGGATCGTCCCGCCAGGAGGCCTGGTAGGCGAGGTCGCCGAGCAGAGCCGCGCCCATGTCGCGGTCACCTCCTGTGTGGGCGCTGTGCAGTCCGGCGATCCAGTACTGGCTCGCCTCTGCGTGCAACCCGTAGTCGAACCGATGCCACCCCACCGTCTGGCTCAAGCTCGCGGCGAGTGCGTGAAGGCGCAGTTTGACCCGCCGGTTGTACCGGCTGCCTTCAATGATGTCCGTGACCGTGGTCAGGAGCGCGTCAACCAGGGGTGCGGTGTGCTGACGCTGTTCGGTTGCCTGGACGGTCAGGCGCGCGCTGGTCTCCTCGAGCAGGACGACCAGTTCCTCCCCGACCGCTTTGGAGTCCTGCGCCGACTCAGCCGTCAGGGCCCAGGTGTCGGCCAACGCCCAGGTGCTGGCCAGCGTGACCAGGGCACTACCGGAGATGGCGGTCAGGAAGGTACGGCGGGAAGAGCGTTCCATGGTCGTTCGCAATGCCTCTCGGAGGGCCGGAACCGGGCTGTTTTGACCGAGGGGGATCACCATGCCGCCGACTCCTGGCAGCCAGTTCGGCCACGCTCGAGGATCCACCGCTCCGGCAGGGACCTCGAGTACCTCAGCGATGTAGCTCTGGGAGTCGGCGTCGGGTGTGACACCTTGCGTCTCCCACTTGTGGACGCGCTGTTTGTCGACACCCGATCTCAGACCGCGGCGACCGGCAGCGCTGCGGATCTCCCGGGCGAAATCAACTCCTGTCATCCCGCGCGCGATCCGAGCCTGCGTCAGCGGGTGCGTCTTCTCGGCCACGTCGCCATCCAATCAACCGTGCCTGCGGTGAGCGTAGCCACGAACCAGCCGGGACTACCGCGGGACTACCGCCAACTTCTTTCCCAGCACGCACAGTTGACCGACACTCGATCACCCCAGCGATCTAGTGAGTGCCCGACGGCGGTCAGGACCTCAGCCGAAACAGCGCCCGGCAAAGGAACGACAACCTTCCGCTAGCACGGCTCTGTCAGCACCAGGTCCCGCAACGGTTCGCCATCCCTCGTCTCGACGGGAGAAATCCTCGTGACCGGTTTGACGCATCACCCCCATGTCGCCACCGCCGCGCCGCCCGCTATGCCGGTTCCGGCCAACTCGGCAGAAGTACTTCATCAGGGCAGGCCACCCGCGCGAGCCCGGTCCGGACCGCACGTAGTCGGCTCGCCGGATTCGGTACGGCGCATTCTCGAGCACGCGAACGTCACAGAGACGCGGCCGTTCCGCACTGGCGCGGGCAACCGCACACCACCGCCCACGGACGTGGCCCTGCTCCTGAGGACCGTGTTCGCAACCGTACTGTCCCTCAACTTCAACTCGCTGCAGCCCCTGTCCGTGGCCTTCGCTGCCTCCGGACAAAGGTCACTGCAACTCGCCAGAATCCGGATAACCCCCCAAGACACTCTCAGCCATCTGCTACGACGCTGGGAAGGACGGGCCACCGCAGAGACGGCTGGCGGCGCGCTCGATGAACTGCGCCATTTGATCGAGACCAGTGTCGCTCCAGGTTTCGTTCTGGCCGCCCCCGAAGCTGCGACCGCGTCAGAGTTCCTAGTCGACCTCCCACTGCGCTGTGTGGCTCGGATCACAGACGAGGGAGTGATGTGGTGGCTTGACGCGCGTCGGGACATTGCCGACGAGGCGCTCCTGGAGACCCTCGCCGGCCAAGCGAGCAGGCTGATACACGCGGCGTGCGAGAACCCGGACGCGACGCTCGGGGACCTGGTGTCGGGCATTCGACAGGCGACGTTCGAGATCCAGGTGGTCGCCCCGGCCCGGTTTGCAGAGCTCGAGAACTCGTTACGTGTCTGGGCCAGCGGGATCGGCCTGCCTCTCGCCGTGCGGCGCGCAGAACGGGAGGACATCCAGGTCCGTGGACCGTCGACGAGCCTGCTGCAGCCGTGGGGCGCCAACCTCATGGTCGTCGCGCGCGACCTGACGGGCCTGGAACTCATGGTGGGTGCGGGGGATACTGCCGACGGCACCAGCCTGACCGGACAGCTCCCCGACGGGACCCCGATCGCCGATCTCCATCCGAACGAGACCCGGGAACTGTTCGACGAGATCGTCGTGCGCTCCCGCTACCTGCGGGGTGGCATCGAGATCCGTGATGGGGACCTGGTGGTGGATGTCGGTGCGAACTTCGGCCTGTTCACCCTGTACGCCGCTGCGCAAGCTGCGGATGTTCGCATCCATGCGTTCGAACCTGTTCCCGCCGCGGCCGAGGCGCTGGAGACCAACGTGCGCGCCTACGGCATTCGAGCGGACGTTGAGCGGGCGGCGCTCGGGCGCACCGCGGGTGAGAGCTCGTTCACCTTCTACCCGCAGTCGTCTCTCCAGTCCGGGCTCTACCCGGATCCGGTAGTCGACGAGGCGATCGTCCGCAGGTATGCCCGCCACCGGGCGGACGGCCTTCCCGCGACGTCGCTGCCGTCCCAGGATGTCGCGGATGCCCTGGCGCCGGAGCTGCATGGCCGGCTCTCGGATCGGCAGCGGATGACCGTTCCGGTGCTGCGCCTGTCGGACTGGATCCGCGACCGGGCGATCGAACGGATCCATCTGCTGAAAGTAGATGCGGAGCGAGCCGAAGAGGATGTCCTTGCGGGCATTGACCTGGAGCACTGGCCGCTGATCGACCAGGTCGTCGTCGAGGTCCATGACATCACCGGGCGGTTGGGGAGGCTGCGCGCCCTGCTTGCCGGGCACGGCTTCGACACGCTCGTCGAGCAGGACGAGCTGTTCCTCGACTCGGAGATCGTGATGCTTTACGCGTGGCGACCGCGGCGAGGGTTCCACGGGTCTGCACCATGGGCCGTCCGACAGGTCGGGGCGGCGGAGCGGTGGGCGGAGCTGTCCTCGCTTCCCGTGGTTGTCACGGTGGCACCGGGCCTGCCGGAGGCGGACGTCGAGCAGGTGCGGCGGGAAGCGGAGGCGCGCGGTCTGGCATGGGCGGCGCCGCCGGCCGACGGCTCGGTTCTGGTGTGGGCGGAGGCGGTGCTCCGGCGGATGACGGCCGCGGACCGCCCGGTGGCCAAGGCCGTGGTCGTGGACGCGGACAACACGCTGTGGGGCGGGGTGTGCGGCGAGATCGGACCGGAGCACGTCGACGTCGCCGGCCCGTTCCGTCTGATGCAGGAGTTCGTGTCCGAGCAGGCCCGGGCAGGGCGGATGCTCGCGCTGTGCTCGCGTAACAACCGCGCCGACGTGGAGGCCGTGTTTGCAGCACACCCGGACATGCCGTTGACGCTGGACGACTTCGCGTACGTCCACGCCTCGTGGGGAGCGAAATCCGACGCGGTCGCGACGATCGCCGACGAACTCGGCTTTGCCGTGGAGAGCCTGGTGTTCATCGACGACAGCCCGGCCGAGCGGGCGGAGGTGGCCCATCACCACCCCGGTCTAACGGTCGTGGAGTTACCGGACGACCCGCAGAGTTTTGTGGAGGCCTTACGGGCCACCTGGCAACTGGCGCTGGACACTCCCACCACTGCGGAGGACAGCGCCCGTGTCCGCGGGTTCGCCCAGGAGGCCGAGCGTAAAGCGGTGGCGGCCCGGTCCACCAGCCGCAGCGGGTATCTGCGCGAGCTCGGCCTCGTGATCGACGTCGCCGATGCCACAGCCAGCGACACTGACCGGATCACGCAACTAGCTGCCCGAACGACCCAGTTCAACGTGGGCCTGCGCCGCCACACTCACGCCAGCATGCGTGACCTCATCACCGGACCCGCGGTGACCTTGACCGTCCGGGTCCGGGACCGGTTCGGGGACTACGGCCTGGTCGGCTTCGCGTCGGCCGCCGCCGTGGACGGTGTGCTGCTGGTCGGTGACTTCTTCCTCAGCTGCCGCGCCATGGGCCGCAACGTCGAGTGGTGCCTGCTGCGCGCGCTGGGACAGCGGGCCGTCGCTGCCGGACTTGCCGGCGTCCGGCTGGAGGCGGTCACCGGAGCGCGAAACGTGCCCGCGCGTGCCTTCGTCCATGCTGCCAGCGAGCATTTCGCAGGGAATACGCCGAATGAGGAAGCGCCGCTGGACGCGGGCGGCCTCGCGCAACTCGACTGGCAGCTGATCGACACTCCGCAGGCCACGACGCAGCCTCGGGCCGACGGGCCGGCACCCGTGCAGTCGTGGGCTTCGCCGGTGCGCTGGCCCGTCTCGGCCGCGCCGCGGCAGGCCGCTGCTACGACCCATCTCCCGTCCACGCAACGTGAGCTGTCCACGGTCTACATCGCCCCAGAGACGGCGATCGAACAGCACATCGCCGCCGTGTGGGAGGACGTTCTGGGCGTACGACCGATCGGCGTGGTAGACGATCTGTTCGCGCTGGGTTGCGACTCACTCACCGCGGCGGTCATCTGTGCCCGCCTCCGCAACGACGGACTTGATGTGGCGCTCCCGGACCTGCTGCGTCAGCCCACTGTTCGGGAGGCTTCCCGTCTGGCGCACCCGGTCTCACCAACCGGGTCCGCCGCCGAAGACCTCCACCGAGCGGCCGACGACGGCTCTCCGGCCCCGGCGTCTCCGGGACAGCTGCGGATCTGGACCGCCGAAGCGATTGGTCATGGCGGCAATGCCCAGGTCATCCCGTCCGCGCACCGCATCACCGGTGCCCTGGACACGGCTCGGCTGCACGAGGCCTTCACGATCGTCGTCCAGCGCCACGAGGCACTACGCACGGCGTTGACCGAAGACGACGGACTTCTCCGTCAGCGCCTTCTGCAGCCCGCCGGCTTCGACCTCGCCCTCGTCGACCTGGCCGGGCTGTCGCAGGGGCGCCGCGAGGAGGAAGCCGGCCGGATGGCACGGCAGTTCTTCGCCGCTCCCTTCGACCTGGAGCAGGACACCCTGATCCGGGCGACCGCGGTCCGTCTGGACGCGGATGATCACCTGCTGCTCGTTGTGGTGCACCACAGTGCCTGCGACGGCTGGTCGATGGATCTGATCTACCGCGACCTGAGCGCCGCCTACGCTGATCCGTCCACGCTCGTCGGCCTGCCGTCGGCACCGGTTGCCGACTACAGCCGCACGGTGGCCGACTGCCACCAACGGGGCGAGTTCGACCGCAGGATCGCCCACGTCCTGGCCACGGTGGGCGCTGTCCATGCCCGGCCGTGGTCCACCGCGAGCGGCCAGGGCGTCTGCCCGCGCCACCTTCGGTTCACTCTGGGGCTGGACGTGGTGCGGCAGGTCCGTGCGACGGCACAGGCACGCTCCACGTCCCCCTTCCACCTCTATCTCGCCGCCTTCCAGCTACTGCTGGCTGCCGCGGCCGGCAGCGAAACGGTGGTCAGCGGTGTCCCGGTGGCCAACCGCACCGATCCGGCGTACGCGGAAACCGTCGGATTTTTCGCCAACCTGGTGCCGGTGCCGCTGCGGGTCGACTGGTCCGCCACCATCGGCAGCCACCTCGACGCCGCCCTGGCGGCCAGCGGCGAGGCACTGCACCGCGCCGAGGTGCCCTACGGGCTGCTCACTCAAGGCCAGCCGTCTGTGGGAGGGCTCTTCGACAACCTCTTCACCCTCCAACCGCCCCCGGAACACACTCTTGACCTGCCAGGCTGCACGAGCACCCGGGTCGAACCTGACCTGTGGCCGCTGCCGTTCCCTCTGATGCTCGACCTCCAGGAACATCCCGGCGGCGCAAGCGGCCTGCTCCGCAGCGACGCCCACGCGGTGATGCCGGCGAGCGCCGCATGGATCGCGGAGGCGTACCCCCTGGTCGTCACCGCGCTGTGCACCTTGCCGGGCCTGCACCTGGAACACCTGCGCGCCGTGCTGCGACCGCCGGACCCGGATGTCCAGCAGCTCGTTCAAGCACGCTTGCGAGCGCTGACCGGACGAGAGGCCGCTTCCGATGTCTGATACCCCCAGGGCCACGGCGCCCGCATGGGAGATCCATCCGTCGATTCAGGGCATGCGCCGCCCGGCCACCGCTCCCCAGCATCTGCGCGCCGCCGCGGCTGACACCGCGCTACTGCGTCTACGCATCTGCGGTGACGTCGACACCACACGCCTGCGCTCGGCCACCGAACAGGTCCTGGGCGCGCACACCTCACTGCGTCAACGCCTTCAGTCCTCCCGGCCCGGCCCGGAGGTGTACACCGCCCAGCACACCACCGCCACGGCCGGCCGGCCCGATGCCGTGCCGCTCGCCCGCCTGTCGGCCAGTTCCGACGGCCTGTTCCTTGAACTTCGGCCGGCTGCGGGCGTGGTGGATGGCACGGGGCTGCTGCGCACCGCGCAGGCCATCGCCGCCGCGTACCGCAGCCCGGGCGAAGCGATCCCGTCGCATCCGGCCCCAGAGACGGTCGAGGCCTTCTTCGCCGACCTGCTCACCGCCCCCGGGGGACAGCCCGGCCGCATCTACT
This sequence comes from Streptomyces sp. NPDC002520, assembly GCF_053595235.1. Lineage (NCBI taxonomy): Bacteria > Bacillati > Actinomycetota > Actinomycetes > Kitasatosporales > Streptomycetaceae > Streptomyces > Streptomyces sp. NPDC002520. The sequence goes on from NZ_JBSFXG010000006.1 coordinate 174,531, forward strand.
GGCAGGAGCACCACCCGCTCGTCGCCGGCGACATCGCCCGGGCCCTGGCACTGCGCCCGACGTCGCCAGGGCAGCACCGGGCGAGCGTGCCGCTTCGTCTGGACGGGACGACCCTCAACGACTTGCGGGCCCTGGCCGACGCTGCAGGCGGCAGTCTGGAGGGGGTCGTGCTGACCGCATGGCGCCTGCTGCTCGCCCGCGTAGCCCCCGAGGAAAACGGGGCACTCGCCCTGTTCGTCGCCGGCCCAACCAGCCAACTCCCGCACACGATCGGGGTGCTGGGCCGCTATGTGCCGGTCCGCGCCGTACCTGAGACGCCGACCCAGTTACTTCCCGACCTGGTACGTGAGACCGCCGAACTGGTGGCCCAAGCCACGGACTTCGGGGACTTCTTCGCCGCTTCGGGAGCGGACGAGCCGTTCACGGTCGGCTTCCGCAACCTCACCACCCCGGAAGTCCTGGCCCTCGGTCCGGACGGATACGCGGTGATCGAGGCCGTGGACGCCCCGATCGACCGTATCGCCGTCGAAGTGCAGTCCCTGCAGCGCGGACGCGATCTCGATCTGTGCGTAAACGTGGACACCGCGGTGGCAGACCCAGACGTCGCCGTTCGGCTCGCGGACTGGCTCGGCCAGTTCCTCGCCCGGATGGCCCAGCCCTCGGCCTCGACCCCGGTCACCTCCGATCTCACCTGCCTGCCGGTGTCCGACAGCCGCCTCACCGGGCCCGAACGCCCGGTGCCTGCTGTGACGGCGCTGGACGCGTTCGACGCTCAGGCCGCCCGCACTCCCGAGGCGCGGGCGGCCTGCGACGACCGCACCACCGCGAGCTACCGGCAACTGCAGGTCACCAGTACCACCCTGGCCGGCCAGTTGGCGGCGGCCGGCGTCGGCAGCGGCGACCTGGTTGGTGTCCTGATGAGCCGTCGGGTGGGGCTGCTGACCGCGCTGCTGGCGGTGTGGCGGTGCGGGGCCCACTACGTCCCGCTCGACCCGGCACTGCCTCCAAGTCGTATCCGCGCCTTGCTGCGCGATGCCGCGCCCCGGCTGCTGCTGACGGACGCAGACACCGCCGCTCTGGGCGCCCCCGCGAACGTCGAGGGGCTGACCGTGCTGAACGTCGACAGCACCCTGCGGGATTCGTCCGCCCCGTTGAGGTCCGCCACGGCTCTTTCCGGCTCCCGCACCGCGGGGACCGCCTACTTGATCTACACCTCGGGGTCGACCGGCCGCCCGAAGGGCGTGCCCATCACACACGCCGCACTGATGAACTACCTGTGCTGGTCCCGCGAGCGCTACGACACACCGGGCGGCACCGGCACGGTGGTCCACTCATCCATCGCCGCCGACATGACCGTGACCAGCCTGTTCCTGCCGCTGCTGACCGGGCAGTGCGTCACGCTCGTACCGTCCAACGATCTGCACGCCCTGGCCCAGGTCCTCGCCGGCCTACGGGACGTCAGTCCGCTGAAGGTGACCCCTGGTCTGCTACGTCTGCTGCCGCAGCTGCTGACCGGCGAGCAGCTGGCACGCTCCGTGCGGCATCTCGTCGTCGGCGGCGAGCAGTTGACCGGTCCGGTGTTGAAGGAGTTGGACGTCCCGGGCCTCCTGGTGACCAACGAGTACGGGCCGACCGAGGCAACCGTCGGCTGCACCGCCTACACCGTCCGCCTCGGCGAGGCGGTGTCCGATCCCGTGCCGATCGGACACCCCGTGTGGAACACCGCGATCGAGCTGCGCACGCCGCACGGCGATGACCTGGTGCTGCCCGGTTGCGTGGGGGAGCTGGTGGTGCTCGGCCCTCAGGTGAGCGACGGCTATCACCAGCGGCCGGAAGAGACGGCCGCCCGTTTCATCACGGCCGGCGGCGCCCGCGCCTACCGCACGGGTGATCTGGCGCGCCGACGTTCGGACGGTGAGCTGGAGATGCTCGGACGGATCGACCAGCAGGTGAAGATTCACGGGTACCGCGTTGAGCCCGGTGAGATCGAGGCCGTCCTCACCCGCGACCCGCACATCTCGCAGGCCGTCGTCCTCGCCACCCGCCCGCAGGACGACGCCTCGCCGCTCCTTGCCGCCTTTCTCGTCGCCGCACCGTCCGCGGAGGCCGCGTCCGTCGTCGAGCGGGCGCAGGCCTTGGCGGCCGACGAGCTGCCGTTCTACGGGCGCCCCGACCGCTACCTGGTCCTGCCCGAGCTTCCGATGCAGCCCGGCGGGAAGATCGACCGCCGGGCCCTTGCGGCCTTGTCCCCCGCCGCAGAGGACGGCCAGCTCATTGACCGCGGCGACCCGGTGGCGGATCTGCTGGCCCGGCTATGGAAGGACGTCCTGGGCCGTCCGCCCGCGAGCGCGTCGGCGAACTTCTTCGCGGACGGCGGCAACTCCCTCAAGGCGGTGCTCTTCGCGCGCCGGGCCCAGCGCGAAGGCCTGCCGCTCACCGTGCACGACGTCCTGCAGCAGCGGACCCTCGCTCGCATCACGGCCGCCTGCCACGCCGCGTCCGCGACCGGCTCGACGGATGCCAGCGCAGCCGCCGCTCCCGGTCCGATTCCGCTCTCCGGCGTCCAGGCCGCCGTCCTCACTGCCCGCGCAGGCGCCGATCACTGGACGCTGCGCTACCTGGACGACGCGCCGGACACCGTGGTCGATCCCGTCCGGCTGGAGGCCGCGCTCGCTGTCGTCGTACGGGCACACCCGGCGCTGCGTTCCGCCTTCACCCGCACCGAGTCAGGCTGGTCCGCGAGCCTGCGGGCGCCCTCGCCCGTCCCGCTCGGCGTGCTTCGGCTCGACGACGTCCGCACGCCGGCTGAGCGGGAGAGGTTGCTACGCGCCCGCCTCGACCAGGAAGAACAGCACCTCCACCTGGCGGGAGCGCTCGTCAGTCTGCTCCTGATCCAGGACGGAGTGCACCGCGCGCGCATCGCGTGGGTCGTCCATCACCTCGTCGCCGATCTGGTGTCTCTGCAGATCCTCACCGAGGAGCTGTGGCACGCCTACGCCCATCCCGGACCGCCCAGGCTCCTGCGCGACGACGGCTACCTGGCCTGGCTGGCTGCGGCGGGTGCACGCTCTGGTCCCGTCTTCGCCTCGGGGGCCTGGGCATCCGAGCCGCGGCGCACGACAGCCAGCCGTCTCGGCCCGCCCGCGTTGGAGGCACTCGTCGAGGCCCGGCAGAGGGGGCCCCGGTGGCCGGTCGCCCTCCTGGCGGGTGCTCTGCTCGGCGCGCTGGCCGAGGTCCGCCCCGACCTGCCAGCCAGCGTGTGCGTGGAACTGCACGGCCGCGACCTGCCCGGACATGACCTGGCCTCGACCGTGGGCTGGCTCACCGCCTTCCGTCCCCTTCACGCGCAGCGGACGCTCCTTGCCAACCCGCCTGCGCTGACGGCCACCCTGCACGGCCAGCTGCATTCGTCCGCCCCGCCGGCCGGACCGCTGCCGCCGGTCGCCTTGAACTACCTCGGCGACCTGGCGCCGGGCAGTGAGGTGGACCTGCGGCCCACCGAGGCTGGCGTGTCGCTGTTCGGGCTGGAGGTCGTCTGCTTCATCCGTGCTGATGCGTTCGAGGTTCGGTGGCGGGCGTGTCCCGGCTGGATGCCGGATGCCACCCTCGCCCGCCTCACCGATGCCTTCGCCCGCCATGCCGCGATCGCCCCCGGGCCGCCTGGCCCCAGCACTCTCCCGCAAAGCGACCTCGACCGGATCACCGCTGCCTTCGGAAATGAGGGATCATGAGGGCTCCCATCGCCGCGCTCTACCCCGCCACTCCCGCGCAACAGGGCTTCGTCCTGGGCACCTTGACCAGCCCGGGCACCGCCGTCTTCACCGAACAGACGGTCTTCGAGCTGACGGGCCGACTCGATCCCGCCCGGCTGCAGGACGCGGTGGACGCGCTGGTCACCGACCACGAGATCCTCCGCACCGGCTTCGCCTGGGACCTTGCCACCGACCCCTGCCAAGTGGTGCTGGAGGACGCGTCGGTGACCGTGGAGGTCCTCGACAGCAGCACCAGGACCGCACCCCAGCAACGGGAAGCCCTGACCGCGCTGGCCCGCGCCCATCTCGTCACGCCCTTTGACTTCAACCGGCCTCCGCTGCTCCGGCTGGCCGTCCACACGCTCGACCCCACCCGACACCAGCTGGTGTGGACCCACCACCACGCTGTCCTGGACGGCTGGGCGCACCTGCTGCTCGTCACCGAACTCCTCCACCGCTACAACACCGGCGCGGCGCCCTCCCCCGGTCTGCGGCCCTTCGGCGCGTACGCCGAGTGGCTCGCGGAACAACCTCGCGAGAGCGCCCAGACCCACTGGACCAAGGAGCTGGACGGCTACGCGCCACTCGCGCCCCTAGTCCCCCAGTTACCGGCGGCCGGGAGGGAGCAGGACCGCTTCGGCCAGCACACGCGCGTCCTGACCCGGCCAAGCGCCGCGGCCCTCACCTTGTTCACGCAGGCACACGGCATCACCGAGGCTGCCGCCCTGATCGCGTGCTGGAGCCTGATCGCCGCCCGCCACCGCGACCGGGACGACATCGCCGTCGGCGTGACCGTGTCCGGACGCACCCACCCCTACCCCGACGCCGAACGTGTCGCGGGCCCGCTGGCGACGACCGTCCCCTTGCGCTCGCTGCCCGACCGGAACGAGCAGGTCGGCGCGTGGATGAGCCGCGTGCACGCCGACCTGGCCCACGCCGATCAGCACAGCGCCTGCTCCACGGCCGAGCTGTATACCTGGGCCAAGGTGCCCGAGGGGCAGGCGCTGTACGACAGCGTCATCGCCATCGCCAACTACCCCTACGAGCCGTCCGCCGACGTGCCGAACGGCGCCGAGGAAGGCCGACTCACCCTGGAGACGGCCGCAATCCGCGCGCAGGGCGGCCGCACCCGCCAAGCCCTGACCCTGGTCGTCGAACCGACCGACGGGCTGCGGCTGCGCCTGGTCAACGACCGCACCCAGGTGCCCGACGACCAGGCGGACGCCGCGCTCGAGGCCCTGTGTTCGCTGCTGGCCCACCTCGCGCCGGACAGCGACGCCACCGTCGCCACCCTCACCGACACGCTGACCACGCTCGTCGTCTTCACCGAGCGCCCGCCACAGATTGCCGCCGGTCGCGGCCACGGCGACGACGAACGCGCACGTGAACCCCTCGTGGACGTCATCACCGGGCACTTCACCGAGCTGCTGGGCCAACCGGTAGGCCCCGACACCGACTTCCTCCAGGCCGGCGGCCACTCCCTGCTCGCCCTGCGCCTGGTCACCAGCCTGCGCAGCGCCCTCGCCGTCGACCTCACCCTCACCGCCCTGTTCGAGGCCCCCACCCCGGCCACCCTGGCCCGGCACGTCCTCCAGCTCATCGCGCAGGACCCGGACGGACCACCGCAGCCGCTGCCCGCCCTGCCCGCCCTCAGTGCGGAAGACGACCAGCCGTTCGCCCTGACCAGGATCCAGCAGGCGTACTGGGCCGGGCGCCGCGACGACTTCGACCTCGGCGGCGTCGACTCCCACCTCTACACCGAAGCCGACGTCCCCGACCTGGACGTAGAGCGGCTGACCGACGTCTGGCGGCTACTGATCGCGCGGCATCCCATGCTGCGTGCCGTGATCACCTCCGACGGGCGGCAACGCACCCTGGCCGAGGTTCCGCCGTACGCCATCCGCACCCGGGACCTACGGCAGTCACCCAACGCCGACGGTGAGCTGCAGCGCATGCGTGAGCGGCTGTCCCACCCACGCCGGGACACCACCGTGTGGCCGCTGTTCACCATCGAGGCCGCCCTGCTGCCCGACCAGCGGACCACCCGCCTGTTCCTCAGCTTCGACCTGCTCATCGGCGACGCCCTGAGCTGGCAGATCCTCTACCGCGAAGCCCGCACCCTCTACGAGCAGCCCACCGCCGAACTGCCCGAACTGCACACGACGTTCGCCGCCTACGTAGCCCACCAGCAGGCCATCACCACCAGCAGCCGCTACATCCGTGACCGGGACTACTGGCGCGGCCGACTCGCCGCACTGCCCGCCCCGCCCCCGCTGCCCGTCCTCACCCGGAACGCCCAGGCCCCGGCCCGGTTCACGCGCGAACAGATCACCTACTCCCCCTCCGAGCTCGTCCAGCTGCGCGCGGTCGCCGCCGCCCACGGCATCACGCTGTCCGCGCTGCTACTGGCCGCCTTCAACGAGACGCTCCGCCGCTTCACCAACAGCCGCCAGTTCCTGATCAACGTCACCGTCTACAACCGGCCCCCCATCCATCCGCAGATCAACCACATCGTCGGGGACTTCACCTCCACCGTCCTGGCCAGCGTGGACCTGTCCGGCGCAACGTTCGCCGACCGGCTGCGCGCCCTGCAACGGCAACTGTGGAGCGACCTCGACCACGCCACCTACAGCGGAGTGGAGGTCCTGCGCGATCTGCGCGACATGACGGGGACGGCGACGGGCGCCCCGGTCGTGTTCACCAGCACCCTCGACCTCCACCTGCCCGGCACGCCTCCGGCGCCGCTGCCCGGCCAGATCATCTACGGCATCGGCCAGACCCCGCAGGTCCTGCTCGACTACCAGACCTACGAGGCCGCCGGCCGCCTGGTCATCAACCTCGACTCCGTCCAGGGAGCCCTGCCGGACGGCTTCGTCCGCGACATGCTCGACGACCACGCCGCCGTGCTGCGCTGCCTGCTGGAGGACCCCACCGCGCCGCAGCGCCCCCGCCTCCTCCTCCCCGAGGCTCCGGCCCCGGAGCCCATCGCCCTGGGCGGCGATCAGCTGCTGCACGAGCCGTTCCTGGACCGCGTCCGTACCCAGCCCGGGCAGACCGCCCTCATCTGCGAGGGCCAGCACTACACCTACGCCGACCTCCACTCCCGGGCCCGCGCCGTCGCCGACCGGATCACGGCCGCCCGGCCGCAAGGCGAACTGATCGCGCTGGTCTGCGACCCGGGCTGGCAGCAGGCCGTCGCGGCCCTCGGCGTGCTCCTGGCCGGCTACGCGTACGTCCCGCTGGACGCCTCCTGGCCCGAACAGCGGATCGCGGAGCTGCTCACCGCGACCGGCGCCAGTCTCCTGCTCACCCACCGCACCGCGGCCGAGCGCCACCCCTGGCCCGACCACGCGAATGTGCTCGTCATCGACTCCCCGCCCGCCCACACCGAGGACACACCGCCGGATGACGCCGTCTCGCGGGTGCGGCGGGCCGACGATCTGGCCTACGTGATCTACACCTCTGGCTCGACCGGCCGCCCCAAGGGGGTGATGATCTCCCACCGCGGTGCCCTGAACACCGTCCTCGACATCAACTCCCGCTTCACCGTGACCAGTGACGATGTCCTGCTGGCCGTTTCACCGTTCACCTTCGACCTGGCCGTCTACGACCTGTTCGGCGCACTCGCCGCCGGCGGCACGCTCGTCGTGCCCACCCGCGAGCAGCGCTCCGACCCGGCCGCCTGGGCCGATCTGGTCCGCCGCGAGCAGGTCACCGTGTGGAACTCCGTCCCCACCCTCGCCAGCGTTCTGCTGGAGAGCGTGCCCGCACGCGACGAGACCCTGCACTCGGTGCGGCTGTGGCTGCTCAGCGGCGACTGGATCCCGCTCGACCTGCCCGACCGGCTCCGCGACCACAGCGGCGGCTGCCAGGTGGTCAGCCTCGGCGGCGCCACCGAGGGCTCGATCTGGTCCATCCTGTACGAGATCAGCGACGTCGACCCCGAGTGGGCCAGCATCCCCTACGGCCAGTCCATGACCGGCCAGCGGGTCGAAATCCTCGACGAGGACCTGCTGCCCTGCCCCGCCTGGACACCCGGTCAGATCCACATCAGCGGCCACGGCACCGCCCTCGGCTACTGGAACGCCCCCGAACTGACCGACGCCGCCTTCGTTTTCGACGGCCGCACCGGCCGGCGCTTGTACCGGACGGGCGACTGGGGACGACTGCGGCCCGACGGCACCATCGAGTTCCTCGGCCGCCGCGACGACCAGGTGAAAATCCGCGGCTTCCGCGTCGAGGTGCGCGAGGTCGAGGCCGCGGTGCGCGCGCTCGACGGCGTCGAGCAGGCCGCCGTGGTGGTCACCGGGGAACGCGCCGACCGGCGCCTGCATGCCTTCGTCGTCTCCAGCCGACCCCCGGCCGCACTGCGGACCGAGCTCGCCGAGCGCCTGCCCGCCCACATGCTCCCGGCCACCCTCACCCCGAGGGCAGAGCTGCCCATGACCGCCACCGGCAAGACCGACCGGGCCACCCTGGCCAGCGAAGCCCTCCCCCTCGTCCCTCCCCAGAGCACTCCTGGCCCCCGCGAAGCCGGAGACGCGGACCGAACGCGTCTGCTGCACGGGGCGCTCACCGCTCTGCTCCCCGCGCCCGCAGGCCTCGACGAGGACCTGCTGAGCATGGGCCTGACCAGTATCGACGTCATCCGCCTGGCCAACACCGTGGAACAACAAGGCCTGCCTCGCCCAGACCTCGCGGCGTTCTACCGCACACCCACACTGCGCACGCTCCTCCAGGACACCGACGCCCCGGCACCAGCGGCCAACGCGCCCGCGGCCTCGCCGTGGCGCGGGTACACGCAGCTCACCGGCCTCGACGAGCGGGCAGCCTTCCGCGCCGCCCGTCCCGCCTACCCGGCCGCCCCCACGCGACGGATCCTTCCCGCCGCACCCCCGCACGCCCAAGACCTGCGCGAACAGCGTTTCACGCCACGCGAGTTCACCGGCCAGCCGGTCAACGCTCAGTCGCTGGGCCACCTGCTGGACAGCCTCCGCCGCGTCGAAGCGCCCGGACGTGCCGGGTTCCTGTACCCCTCCGCCGGCGGCCTGTACAGCGTCCACCTCTACATCCACATCCGGCCCGGGCGCCTGGAGGACCTGGAAGGCGGGGTGTACGCCTATCATCCCGAGGCACACGACCTGGTCCCCTACGCACCGGGCATCGACCTCGATCCCGCCGCCCTCCATCTCGGCCCCGTCAACCGGCCCCTGGCTGAGACCGCGGCCTTCACCCTGTGGCTGGTCACCGATCCCGCCGACTCCGCGCCCCTGTACGGCGCCGACGCCGAACCCCTCGCGCTGCTGAACGCCGGCTACATGGGACAGCTGCTGTACGAGCGAGCCCGTGGCGCGGGACTTGGCCTCTGCCCGGTCCACGGAATCGACTTCGACACGGTGCGCTGGCTACTGCCCGACGGTGACCGGCTCGTCCTCCTGCACACCCTCCTCGGCGGCATCCCCGCCACTCGGTCCCAGGAGCAGGAATGACCCATCCCGCGTCCTCGCCTGCGCCACAGCTGTCTGGTCCGGCGTTCGTGATCGTGGAGACGGCTCCGCTCTCCCCCGGCCAGGAACGCCTCATCGACGCCGAATTCCTCCGTCCCGACGGCGGCTGGCCCGCCCTCGGCGAGGAGACCCGGCTCCGGCCGATCGACACCGCCGCCATCCGCATCGACGGCCCGCTGGACCACGGTGCCCTCCAGCGCGCTGTCTCGGCGCTGATCCAACGACAGCACGCCCTGCGCACCCGCCTGCACCGGCTACCCGACGGCACTGCGGTCCAACTCGTCGCCGCCCACATGCCCGACACGGTCACCAGCAGTTCCCTGCCCGCCGGCACGGTGGTGACACCGGACGTCCTCACGGCCCAGTCCCCGGCTCCGCACGTCGACCCGCGCACCGACCCGCTGTTCCGTGCCCACCTGGTCCGGCTCGGCGCCGAGCGGCACGCCCTGCTGCTGCAGATCCACCACTTCGTCAGTGACGGCTGGTCCATCGGCGTGCTCTACCGCGACCTGTCCGCGCTCTACAACGCCGCCCGCGCCGGTCGGCCCGCCCAACTGCCGCCCTTGCCCCGCAGCTTCGCCGCCCTGAGCAGGGATATGCACCGCGAACGCCGCAGCCCCCTTGCGGAGGCAGGCCTGGCCTACTGGCGCCGACGTCTGTCCTTGCCCCGGCCGCGGCTCGCCTTCACCGACGAGCACCCTGCCCCGTACACCGGGCTGCGTCGAGTCGACGTCACGCCCGTCCGTGTCCCTCCCGCCGTGGTCGACGCTCTGCGTGCCAGCGCTCGCACCGGCCATCAGCGCGGTCCAGTGGCCGGTCCCTTCCTGGCCGCGCTCGCCTTGGTCCTGCACCACCAGAGCGCGGCCACCGACATCCGCATCGGCATGATGATCTCCAACCGGGCCCGGCCAGAGGCCGAGCATCTGATCGGGTACTTCGTGAACACCGCCGTGATCCGGCTCCGTCTTCACCCCGGCCAGACGGCCGCGGAGCTGGTGGGCGCCGCGAACGCCGCCGTGAGCGAGGCCCTCGAACACCAGGCCCTGCCCATCCAGGACGTCGCGGCCGCCCTGAGCCGCCACGCAGCCGCCGACGGCACACCCCTCTATCAGGTCACCGTCGCGCTCAACACGATGCGCACCAACTCCCTCACGCTGGACGGCGCGGACTGCCGCGATCTCGACCTGGACCAGTCTGGTCCCCGCGACGCCCCCACCACCATCGACCAGCGCTGGGTCCTCGAGGAACAAGACCGTGGCCTGGTCGGCACGCTCACCTGTCAGAGTGCAGCCTTCGGCCCGCCCCGGGTCCGCATCTGTCTGGACAACCTCGACCGGGCCCTGCGCGGCGTCGCGGTGTCCCACCGCACCCTCGCCGAGATCACCGCCTCCTTCCAGCCCGATCCGCGGCCGGAGGTGCGCCCATGACCGCGCCCGCCAGCGACGCGGCACCCGCCGCCGTCGACGTGGTCACGCTCCTTGAGCGCTACGGTCTGTCCGCATCGACCGTCCGCCCACTCGCAGGCGGCATGGAGAACCTCCACTACCGCGCCGAGACCCCCGGCGGGCCGGTCGTGATGACCATCCTGTGCAAGAAGACCCGGCACGAGGCCGAGCACTACGCGCGGCTCCTCGACGACCTGCGCACTGCGGGCGCCCCAGTGCCGCGCCTGCGGCCGCTCACTGCGGGCGGCTGGGTAAACCTGCACGCCGGGCATCCCGTGATCGTCGCCGACTTCATCGACGGCCGCCACTACACCGTCATGCCGCCGCATCTGGTCGAGGAGGCCGGAGCCGCCCTGGGCCGCGTGCACCGCCTCTCCGCCCACGTGGACTGCGCGCTGCCCCAACACCTGCGTCTGCACGCCGACGAGGCCGCTCTTCTGGCCGAATTGCCCGACGACATCTTCGCCCGGTGGGCCCGTACGACGCTGCGCGAGACCGACTACGTCACCCGGCAGACGGCTTCCATGGTCGCGGTCCACGCCGACCTGTTCCCGGACAACGTCATCGTCCTGGCCGAGCAGCCCGGCCAGGGTGTGATCTTCATCGACTGGGAGGACGGCTCCCGGGACTTCCCCGCGATCGACGTAGGTATGGCGCTGCTGGGGCTGTGCTGCCCCGACGGATTCTCGCTGCCGCGCGCCCAACGTCTGCTGCGCGGCTACACAGCAGGCAGCGGCCACGCCCTCGATCCGCGCCTCGTCATGGACTGCGCCCGGTATGCAGCCGTCCTCGTGTCGCTACGCCGCTTCCGGTGGCAGCGCGCCGGCCGTCTGCCCGCCGACCCTGCCCGTACGCACACCGCCCTGATGCGCCCCGTCACCGAACTCCAGCAACTGTGGTCGCAGATGAACCGGCCCTGATCCCGACGTACCACCCCGCCCGACCCCGTTCGACCGACTGCGGAAGGTGAACTCGCATGTCCCGCTCTGAAGTTCTGGTCATCGTCCCGCCCAACTCGAACACCGTCATCGACGGCCGGCTGCTTACCGTGACCCGCCCCGAGGAACACAGCGACTGGTCGGACTTCCTGTGCCTGGGAGCGCTGTCCCTGGTGAGCGCGTTAGCGCAGAACCCACAGATCGCGCCCGTCTACATCGACGGCACGGTCATCTCCCTGGACGAGGTCCTCGCTTACATCACCGACCACGCTGAGCACATCCTCGCGGTCTGCGTGGGCGTGCTCACCGCCAACTTCGAGGCGGGGGTCCTCATCGCTCAGCACGCCAAGATCACCGATCCGCGTATCGCCACCGTCGCGGGCAACGACCACTTCAGCTCCCTGTGGTCCGAGTGCATGACCGCCGCGTCCTGTCTGGACTTTGGATTCGTCGGCAACGAAGTCGTTGGCCCCTTCACCCGCCTGATCGCCGCCCTGCGCGCCGGGAAGACCGTCGAGCCCGAGAAGCTGCCCGGGCTGGTGTATCGCACCAGCGAGGGCCCGCGGCTGACCCCGCCGTTGAGGGAGCCCGTGTTCACCGGCTTCGACTACGGCCACGTCGACGGCGCCTTCCAGCACACGGCCCTGTACACCGGGAACTTCCAGGGCCGGATCGCGCCGCGCGTGCACGAGCTCCTGGGCCGGAAGGTGACCGCCGGCGTCCCCGTGGAAATCGGCCGCGGCTGTGTGAAATTCGCCGGCGACGACGCGTGCACGTTCTGCTCCATCCACGCCGGACAGCTGTGGCGCAACCAGGTCGGCCCCCACGAGGCCTGGGCCGTCCTCGAGGCGGCGTTCGCCGCCGGCTACGACTATCTGTACCTGACCGCGGACGAACTGCCCATGACGTTCGCCAAGCTGCTCACTGCGATGGACGGCGCCCGGCCCGGCTGGTGGTCCGCCCTCGCAGAGGAGGAACGGCCCGTGCTCGTCGGATACGGACGGGCCGACGGGATCGCTGACCCGCGCCGCACCGCGCTGCTCACCGGCCTCGGCGTCCGCCAGATCATGATCGGCATGGACGCGGGCGCGCCCCTGTCGCTCGCCGCCATGAACAAGCCCCTGGGCGGCCGCCGCCGCGACGTCCTCGCCGAAGCCGAGACCCTATACCAGCTCAACTCCACCGCCATCACGGTCGCCAGCGAGCACGGGCTGCTCATCCGTGCCGGCTTCGTCGTCGGTCACATCGGCATGACCCGCCGACTCCTCGACGAGAACGTGGAACGCATCCTGGCTCTGATCAGCGAGGGCGCCACGACCGGCGTCTTCTCCGCCGTCGACGTCGAGGTCCTCTCCCCCCAGCCGGGCGCTCGCGACTTCACCTACCTCACCACTCCCCAAGCAGCCCGAGCCGCAGCCGCACACCTGGGCCTGCCCATCGCCGACGACCCGGTCCTCCATGAGGTCGCCCAGCGCTGGAGCGGACAGGCGATCGTGCCGCCCGAGGACGCCATGCGCGACTACGCCCGCGCCCTCATGCCCGACCTGGACTTCGACGAACTTGCCCAGGCCCGCACGGCCATCCGCCAGCACGCCAAGGCGTGCGGCGTCGTCATCGGCGAATAACCCCGGCTGTCCTCAAGGAGCAGGTATGCGTCTGACCCCGGCAGAACACGACCGGCTGCAGCTGTATCTGGCGACCCTCCTCGCCCGGGAGCGCCGGGCCCGCGGCGTGCGCCTCAACGTCCCGGAGGCGACCGCGCTCATCGCCCATGCCGCCTGCGAGGCAGCACGGGACGGCGCCCGCCTCGCCGACGCCGTGGCAGCGGCCCGCCGGGTCCTCACTGCCGACGACGTCCTGCCCGGCGTACCCCAGATCCTGACGGAGATCCAGGTCGAGGCCGTCTTCGACGACGGCACCAAGCTCATCGTCATCACCGACCCAATCCCCGACCCCGACCCGGCGGCGGCCGTACAGGCCATCCCAGGAGCGGTCTTGCCCGGCGAGTCGGCAGCAGTCACCCTTCCCGATCTCATCCAGGTCGAGGTCACCAACACCGGCCCGGTGGCGATCACCGTCACCAGCCACTTCCACTTCTTCGAGGCCAACCGGGCTCTCGCCTTCGACCGCAGCGCTGCCTACGGACGCCGCCTCGCCCTGGCGGTCGGTGAGGTCGCTGTCTTCCCCCCGCAGTCCGCCCGCACCGTGACCCTGACCCCGATCGGCGGCGACCGCATCGTCATCGGCTTCGCCGGCCTGGTCGACGGCCCACTGGACGCCCCCGGCCAGCTCCAAGCCGCGCTCCAGCGCGCGCACGTCGCCGGCTACCTCGACACCGGATCCACGACCGCCCAGGAAGGCACCCCATGAGCAGCCGCCTGCACGGCCCCACCACCGGCGACCGCCTCCAGCTGGCCGACACCGGCCTGCTCCTGCGCATCGAGGCCGACTCCCAGCGCCCCGGCGACGAGTTCATCACCGGCTACGCCAACACCGCCCGCGACGGCATGCACATGAAGGCCGAACCCACCGACGCCACCTGCGACCTCGTCGTCTCCAATGCAGTCCTGGTCGACCCCGTCCTCGGCGTGCGCAAGGCCTCGATCGGCATCAAGGACGGCCGCATCCACGCCATCGGGCGCGCTGGCAACCCCGACACCCTCGACGCGGTCGACGTCGTCGTGGGCACCGGCACCACCGTCATCGCCGCCGAAGGACTGATCGCCACCCCCGGCATCGTCGACACCCACGTCCACCTCGTCTCCCCGCGCGTCCTCAACGCCGCCCTGGCCGCCGGCGTGACCACGGTCGTCTCCCAGAACTTCGGCCCGACCTGGGGCTGTGGCGTCACCACGCGTACCGAACTCCACCACGCGCTGCGCGCCTTCGACGCCTGGCCCGTCAACATCGCCCTGCTCGCCCGCGGCTCCAGCTCCCACCCCGGCCCCCTCCTCCAGGCCCTCACCGAAGGCGGAGCCTCCGGCTTCAAGGTCCACGAGGACATGGGCGCCCACGCCCGCGCACTGGACACCGCCCTCACCGTCGCCGGCTACCTCGACACCGGATCCACGACCGCCCAGGAAGGCACCCCATGAGCAGCCGCCTGCACGGCCCCACCACCGGCGACCGCCTCCAGCTGGCCGACACCGGCCTGCTCCTGCGCATCGAGGCCGACTCCCAGCGCCCCGGCGACGAGTTCATCACCGGCTACGCCAACACCGCCCGCGACGGCATGCACATGAAGGCCGAACCCACCGACGCCACCTGCGACCTCGTCGTCTCCAATGCAGTCCTGGTCGACCCCGTCCTCGGCGTGCGCAAGGCCTCGATCGGCATCAAGGACGGCCGCATCCACGCCATCGGGCGCGCTGGCAACCCCGACACCCTCGACGCGGTCGACGTCGTCGTGGGCACCGGCACCACCGTCATCGCCGCCGAAGGACTGATCGCCACCCCCGGCATCGTCGACACCCACGTCCACCTCGTCTCCCCGCGCGTCCTCAACGCCGCCCTGGCCGCCGGCGTGACCACGGTCGTCTCCCAGAACTTCGGCCCGACCTGGGGCTGTGGCGTCACCACGCGTACCGAACTCCACCACGCGCTGCGCGCCTTCGACGCCTGGCCCGTCAACATCGCCCTGCTCGCCCGCGGCTCCAGCTCCCACCCCGGCCCCCTCCTCCAGGCCCTCACCGAAGGCGGAGCCTCCGGCTTCAAGGTCCACGAGGACATGGGCGCCCACGCCCGCGCACTGGACACCGCCCTCACCGTCGCCGACGACCACGACGTCCAGGTCGCCCTCCACAGCGACACCCTCAACGAAGCCCTCTACGTCGACGACACCCTCGCCGTCATCGCGGGCCGCACCCTGCACGCCTTCCACGTCGAAGGCTGCGGCGGCGGCCACGCCCCCAACGTGCTCCAGCTGGCCGGCGTCGCCAACATCATCGGCTCCTCCACCAACCCCGGCCTCCCCTACACCCGCGACACCGCCGACGAGCACCTCCACATGATCGCCACCGTCCACCGGCTCGACCCCGCAAACCCCGAGGCACTTCGCCTGGCCGCCGACCGCATCCGCCCCGGCACCCTGGGCGCCGAAGACGTCCTGCACGATCTCGGCGTCATCCCCATCACTTCCTCCGACTCCCAGGCCATGGGCCGCATCGGCGAGACCGTACGCCGCACCTTCGCCGTGGCCGCCAAGATGAAAGCGCTCGATCCCGAACCGGCCCCGGACGACAACGAGCGCATCCTGCGCTACCTCGCCAAACTCACGATCAACCCCGCCCTCGCCCACGGCATGGCCCACGAGATCGGCGCCCTGACCACCGGCCGCCTCGCCGACATCGTCCTGTGGGACCCCGCCTACTTCGGCGCCAAGCCCCACCTCGTCCTCAAGGCCGGCTACCCCGCGTACGGCGTGACCGGCGACCCCAACGCCTCCACCGAGAGTTGCCAGCCTCTCGTCCTTGGACCGCAGTTCGGGTCCTTCGGCGAGACCGCCGCCGACCTCTCCGTCGCGTTCGTCAGCCAGGCAGCACACGACAGCGCCACCGATCAGCTGCCCACCCGCCGGCGCCGCGTGGCCGTCCGGAACACACGCAGCATCGGCCTGCCCACCATGCTCCGCAACGACCGCACCGCAGACGTCCGGGTCGAGGCGTCCACCGGCCGCGTCAGCCTCGACGGCACCCCGCTGAGCTCGCCGCCCGCCGATGCCACCCCGCTCAGCCGCCTCTACTTCCTCTGACCCACCTGATCCGACAGGAGCGCACCGTGCCTCACACCACCCTCGCTGCCAGTCTCCTCGCCGACGCCCGCGCGACAGTCGACCTCGCCCCGGACGCGGCCGCCGCGCTCACCGCGCTGCGCGCCGAGGCCGCACGCTTCTTCACCCTGGACGAGGCTGCCAAGCGCGCCCACGGCAGCGCCGACTTCAACTACGGCTTCCGCCCCTACGGCCGCCAGTACTCCGTCAGCCCCGACCGGCCCGACATGAACGAGAGCTTCACCTACTGGGCGGACAACCCCGCCACCATCCCGCACCACGACGCCGAGACCATCGCACCGTTCCTGAACGCGCTGCGGGACTACTGGGCCGTCGCTGCCGAAATCACGTCCACCGTCCTCGCCGACCTGGCCGGCCACTACGGGCACCCGCAGCACGCCCTGCCGTTCGGCGACTACTCCTACCTGGAGGTCAACTGGTACCACCCCAGTGACCGCGATCTGCTCCAGGACCGGCACGAGGACGGCCACCTGCTCACCCTCGCGATCGCCGACGGGCCCGGCCTGGAGATCGAGGTCGGCGGCGCCATGGAGCCCGTACCGGTCTACGACAACCGGCTGCTCGTGATGCCGGGCAGTCTGCTCACGGCCATGACCGGGGACGACATTCCCCCGCTCTACCACCGGGTCCGCAACCACCAGCTCCCCCAGCGCATGACCGTGCTGTTCCTGGCGAACCCGCCCCTGGATCAGCCCGTGGCGCCCTACGTAGCCCGGGAGAACACTCCCAGGGACATCAGCGAACTCGCCCGCACCAAGGGAGCCATGTTCGGGCTGCCGACGGCACCCAGCAATCCCGCTGCGGCCGCCTCGCCCCACTGACCAGGCTGCTCGCCCTCACACGAGCGCCGCGTCGAACACGTCCCGGTGGGCGTAGGTGAAGGCGTGCTCCCGCCGACTCCACTCGATCCGGTCGCTCAGCACGTCGGGAGCGGCAGGGGCCGTCTCCGGCTGAGCCAGGAACTCGGACCAGAACCGGACGTTGCGCACCTGGCGCTCGAGGATGCAGTCGACCAGCGCATGCCGCTCGGCCTCACTCAGGCCATAGGCGTCGGCGATGAGCCGGACCTGTTCCGCCTGGCGCTCCAGCGGCATGCGCTGCTTCGACGAAATGGACCATGTCCAGGAAAGGTAGCCGAGGTCCTCCAGCCGACTGCCCGGCGCGGCTTCGGACCAGTCGATGATTGCCGCAGGCACCTCGTCCTGGAAAACGAAGTTGTTCGGGCCGGGGTCGTGATGACACACGACATCGAACCGGCCAGCGAGCTCACTTCCGCGCGTGGCGTCATGCGCCTGCCGCAGCAAAACCGCGGCGGCTCGCACCTGGGCGTCGGACCACGGCTGGAAGCGTGCGGGAACTTCCCCCTCGATAAAGCCGAGAAGGTCATTCCCGTCAACCTGCCCGAGATACCTCGGAGCATTATCGAAACTCTGCTGCTCGAACAATTTCAGGAGGCGAGCCATAAAGTCTGATGACTCCGTAGCAGGCTTTCGCACGGTGTCGTCGACTCGTACCACGCCCGCCGCCATTCGACCGCCTTCGAGG
The DNA here is from genome assembly GCF_053595235.1 of Streptomyces sp. NPDC002520. Lineage (NCBI taxonomy): Bacteria > Bacillati > Actinomycetota > Actinomycetes > Kitasatosporales > Streptomycetaceae > Streptomyces > Streptomyces sp. NPDC002520. The sequence goes on from NZ_JBSFXG010000006.1 coordinate 192,507, forward strand.
GCAACGGCACCGGCCAACGCATCACTCATGGCTGCCACTCCTGCACATTGATCATCAAAGCCCACGCGGGCACCACACAGCACTCCTTTACGTCGGAGCACGAGAGCCCGTCCAGCAACCCGAGCGATGCTAGCGGAGCCGGAGCCCGCGGCGACGAAAGGATCGCAGAAGTGAGTGCAGAGTGATGAAACTGCGCCGCATTCAAGATCGAATCAGACTATCCCCGGACCGCAGATGACGACGCCGGATCGAACCGTCGCTTGGCCTGTCCAGGGCGAATGAAGCAGGAGTCTCCTGGTCGCCCGCATTGCCTCCGTCGGCACGCCTCGGCGGAGGATGGCTCAGATTCGCCCCCGTCCTAACTGGCGCAACACAGGTGCCCCCGGCGATTACGCCGAGGGCACGCCAGCAGGAACCAGGTCAGGGCACCAGGAGCGAGCGAAGCGCAGCCAGGTCCGCCGCGGTGACTCCGTGATCCTCCATGTAGGAGGTCAGGCTGCCGTGTGTGCGGTTGATCGCTTCCATGGCCGACCCGAGGAGTTCTTCGGTCACGGGGTGCGAGTAGCGCGTGACCCCTTCTTCGTCGACGAAGGAGGTGGGACCAGCCGTCAGCATCAGCTCGATGTTCGACTGGACGAAGTGGTCGACGATGTCTGGCCACGGGGCCCCGAGGAGGGACTGGATCACGGCGACCGCGAGGCCCGTCCTGTCCTTGCCGACGGCGCACTGGATGATCGCGGGCAGGGTACCCGGCCGGATCAGCCGGTGCACCAGGTGCCCGATCGCCGGCCCGGCGTACACCGCCATGAAGGGGTACAGCTGTGCGGGATCGACCGGCCAGGCCTTGCCGTCGAAACCAGAGAAGTCCGTGAAGCCAAGCTCCACCAGACCCGCCCGGTCGGGGAGCGCAGGAAGGGAGACCCATTCAACGCCCGCGTTATGCCCCTTGACCGGCCACACGGCCGTCTCCGTATTACCGCGCAGGTCGATGACTGTACGAATGCCGAGCTGGTTGATGCGCTCTGCACCCTCTTCGGTGAGCCGGTTCAGAGATCCTGACCGGTAGAGCTGTCCGGTTCGGAGCGGGAGTATTGCAGCGTCCCGGAAGTTGCGCACGTTCGGTACGTCCAGTGCATGGCTCTGGAGTGGGTGACTTGCCGCCTCTTCGGATATCTGTGGGCGCGTCATGACCCTAAGAATAGCGAGACGAATTACCTTTGTCGCCGGTGAAGTTCCGCCATTTTCAGTCAGCAATTGATCGCTAAATGCATTTCCGCTTCACAAACCAGAGACCGGCCCCATTTTGAAGCACAAAGGCGCACACCGGATACCTTCGTGCGCCCCCAGCCGCCCATCGCATGACGGCAGCCGCCCTTCCAGGGACAGCGCCCGGTGTGTCGTCCTCGCACGACTGGCTGAGACGAGGTCCCAGCGGCGAGTTGCCGGACCGCCTCGCCTCGCTCGCTATGGTGCGGACATGGCCGAGAGGGAGCATGCGCTCAGCGAGACCCGAATCCGACGGATCGGCAGGGAGGTACGCGCGGTCTGCCCCAGCTTCGACGCCGAGGCCTTCGCCAGCGAGGTCCTGGCCGACCTGCCCCGCCTCAAGCTCAAGGAACGGATCGCCCGCACGAGCCAGGCTCTGGAAACCCACCTTCCCGCCACCGGCCTGCAGGCGGTCGAGATCCTGCTGCGGTCGCTGCCCGCCAGCCCGGAGGAAGCCGGAGCGGACTCAGACTTCGGCCTCTACATCTACGCGCCGCACTCCGACTACGTCGCCCGTCACTGCCGGACGCGCGAAGACCTTGAGCCCGCGCTCGACGCGCTGAGGCGCATGACCGCGTACTTTTCGGCCGAAGACGCCATGCGGTACTTCCTCCGTGATTTCCCCGACGCGACGCTCAAGGTCATCGAGTCGTGGACGGAGGATCCCGACCACCGGGTGCGCCGCCTGGCGAGCGAATGCACCCGTCCGCGGCTGCCGTGGTCCATCAAGGTCCCTCTCGCCGTCGACGCCGGCCTCCCGCTGCTCGACCGGCTCTGCGATGACACCAGCCGGTTCGTGCGGCAGTCGGTGGCCAATCACCTTCACGACATCGCCGAGGAGGACCTCGGCCTGGTCCTCGACACACTCGGCCGCTGGAAGACGGCCGGCCGCCTCCAGGACAGGGAGTTCGACTTCGTTGCGCGTGAGGCGCTGCGTACCCGGTTGAAGGCGGGTGATGACGCCGCCTGCGAGTTCCTCGGCTACCCGAGCAACCCACCGGTGGAGGTCTCCCCCATCCGTCTTGAGCGCACCCAAGTGGCCATCGGTGACAGCCTGGTGTTCTCCGCAGACCTGACGGCAGTGGCGTCGGCGAAGCTCCGGGTGAACTACGTGATCTCCTCACCCACTAAGACGAACAAGCGCAGGGAGAAGGTCTACGTGCTGAAGACGACGGCCGTCGAGACCGGGCAGACCACCACTCTCAGCAAACAGCACTCCCTGCGCTCCACGGCCACCGTGCCGCTCATGCCTGGCAGCTATACCCTCAAGCTCCAGGTCAACGGCCGCGGGTTCGGTGAGACGGAGTTCCAGGTCCTCGCGGCATGACAGCGCCCACAGCTCCTCCCCGGCCGCCCTTCCCGTGGTCCATCACTCCGTCGTCCTATGGCTCCCCGGCCGTGCAGCGAATGCTCAGGGACTTCCGGGCATCACAGGTCGCCCTCTACGGGTACGCCGACGACCCGTCCGATACGCCGCCTGACGAATTCGTGCCGCCCCGCGGACTGTTTCTCCTGGCCTGTGATCCCCCTGGTCGACCGCTGGGCTGCGGAGGATGGCATCTCCTAGGCCCAGGCGTCGGCGAGATCAAGCGGATGTACGTCCAGCCGGAGGCCCGCGGCCGCGCTCTCGGCCGACAGATCCTCCGCTCCCTGGAGGACGACGCACGCGCCCACGGCCTTGACCACATGCAGCTCGAGACGGGCGCTCTCAATCGGGCGGCCCTCGCACTGTATGAAGCGCACGGATACGTGACGATCTCTCCGTACCGAGCCGGCCGCAACCCGAAGATCAACCGTGCGCTGCGCAAGGCCCTGTGACTTCGAGAACTGCGCGGCAGTCACCGAGCCTGCCGCGCCCCCAGCCAGCTACGCCGACCATCAGGTTCACGGAGTACCCCGCATGCACACCACGTGCCCCGCCCCGCCCATCGCTCTACTCGCCGAGCTGCGCGACGCCCGCACCGGCAGCGAAGACCGCCTCAGGGAAGCACTGGAGCACCACGGCCTGCGCCCACTGACTGGCGGCTTCCAAAACCACGTCTACGCCTGGGACGACCCGCGTCACGGGCAGATCTGCCTCAAGCTCTACGCCAAGGGCAACCACCGCCGCCGCGTTGACCGCGAGTGGGCAGCCCTGACCCTGCTCGCCAAGCACGACGTCACCGACGTCCCCCGCCCACTGTGGCTCGACACCAACGACAGCGTCCCCGCCATCGGCATGACACTGCTGAAGGGCACACCGCTTCTGGAGAGTGCCGACCGCGAAGCCGCGCTCACGGGCCTGGCTCACACCACGCACCGTCTGCAGAGGGTGCCCCTGACTGGTCTGCTCGCCGAGCTCGAGCGCATCGACTCCGGCGCCCACTACATGAAGCGGCTCACGGGCAGCTGGCCGCAGCTCCTCGCAGGTCACGAAGACGACCCCCTGACCGCCGCGATGCGCGCCCTGCTCACGGCCTGGCACGACGCCGGCGACGCCGAACTCCTGAACAAGTGCACGGCCCCGCCCGTGTTCTCCCGCGGCGACTCCAACCTCCTCAACTGGCTACGCGACGGCGCCACGAGTCCCTGCGTCGATTTCGAGTACAGCGGGTACAGCACGGCCTTCTTCGACGCCGCCGACCTGATCGAGCACATCAGCGCCCGTGATATCCCCGACGCCACCTGGATGGCGCTCGTGCCCGACCTCGGCATCACGCCCGCCAACCGGCACCTTTTCCTCGCCGCCCAGCGCACCTGCGCTCTGCGCTGGCTGGCCGTGCTGTGGAAGCAACGCCACGCCCGGGCCCCGGAGTTCGAAACTCAGCACGCCCGCGCACGGCTCCTGCAGCGCCCCGACAACCCCTGGCACGGCTGTGGCTGAGCACGCCCCGCCATGCCACGGTGGTCCCAGTCTTCGGCGAGAGACATCGCCCGACCAGCGTGCTCGTGTTGTCGTTGGACCGCGGTCAGGGCCGCACGGGTCGTGGCGGCCGGCAGGGGGGTTTCGGTCCTCGCGCGTGCGGGGTGGTGCCGTGTGCCTCATGACAGCGGATCGTGCGAGTCCAGGAAGGCTTTTAGCTCGGGGTTGGTGGACGGTAGCTCGCTGGTGTCACCAACCCACTGATGGCGCTTGTGCTCGCTCAGGGCGATCGGCCCGGGCTTGTCGACGGTGACCGTGAACAGGAACTTCCGGCTGATGCGGCCGCGGCCGTTGGTGTAGTCGAAGTAGCCCAGGTACCGGTCGACAGTCTGGACGGCCAGGCCGGTGTCCTCGGCGACCTTACGGATGAGGCAGTCCAGGATGGACTCGTTCCTCTCGCGCAGCCCGCTGGGGATCTCCCACACGCCTCCGGGGTCGTTGCTCGGGTTACGCCCCACGATGAGGAATCGCCCGTCGTGGACGATGACGCCTGCGGCGCCCAGGTCGCGGATTCCGTCCGCGCGGGCCTGGGCTTCAAGGTCGGTGGTTAGTCCGCTGAGGGCCGCGTACCGGGCAAGTGGGCTCATCGGCAGTCCGCGCATGTCTTTGGGGTCGATGAAGGCGAGCGCGGTGCCCTCGGTCAGCACCAGCGTCTCCGGGTCACCGTCCCACCGGCCACGGAAGACGTAGGTGAGGTGCCCGTCGGCGGCGGTGTGGGTCAGGAGGTGCTCGAGCGGCACGTCCAGACCGATCTCTTCACGGATTTCTCGGCGAATCGTGCCGAAGGGTCCGACGTCTTCGGCTTCCGGCTTGCCGCCGTTGGGTGACCAGGTGCGGGGCCAGCAGGTCTGTGGTCTGTTGTCCCGCAGGTGCATGAGCAGGTGTCCGGCCGTGTTGCTGATCAGTGCGAGGGTTCCGTAGCCGTACGGAGCCGGCTTGGGAGTGATGAGGTCCAGCACGCGCCGGGTGTCGGCCTTCACGGAGGCGTTCATCGGGAGCCTGTCGAAGTCCTCCGGCCCGATGAAGGCGAGCGCGGTGCCTTCGGTCAGCACCAGCGTGTCCGGGTCACCGTCCCACCGGCCGTGGAAGACGTGGACGGGATAGCCGTCGGAGTCGACGGTGAACATGGGAGTCAACTCGACGCCGCGGAGGCCGACTTCCTCGTGCAGCTCGCGGACGCCGGTGGCGTGCGGTTTGGTGTCTTGCGGCTCGGCTCCGCCGCCCATGGGTGTCCAGGTGCCGGGCGCCCAGATTCCTTCGATGTCGTCGCGTAGATGCATGAGCACCTTGCCGGCCTGGTTCGTGATGACCACGAGGGTGCCGTACGGGTCCTCCTCGGCGGGCCGGTCTGGCTGCGGCCGGCCCAGGGAGGCGAGGACGCGGGCCCGCAGCACCGGGTCGCCCAGCTGCGAGGGACCGCACCATTCAGCGCCCGCCACCTCTTCGGCCTGCAAGGTCACCTCCGCCATTCCCCGGGTCCGGAAGAGGTAGCGGATGTCGAAGTGCGTGTGCGCGGGTTCCCCTTTGTCGGGGCGGGCGTCAATCGTGTGGACGTCGATGTGGATCGGTTCGCCGCCGCTGTACGGCTCTAGTGCGGTGACGCCTGTCTCCTCGCCGATCTCACGCCGCACGGCGTCCAGCACCGTGCGGTCGCTCGGCTCACAGTGTCCGCCGGGCTGGATTCGCCGACCCGAGGCGCGGTGGTGGATCAGCAGGACTTCGTCCGCCTCGTCGACCACGACGCCCGACGTGGTCACGTGCCCCGCGTAGTTGGTGCGCCGGGTGACGTCATTGCCGGCGGCGACGCGGTCGAGCAGCGGCTGCAGCAGCGCCTGCTCGTCGGGGTACCGGCGCAGGTAGCCGGTCACGACGTCGTGAATGTGCGCCGCGGGAATGCCCATGCTGCTCGTCAACTCCTTGGAAATCGCGGCCTGCTCGCGGCCCTGGTAGCGCGGAGTGCGAAGGCGCTTCGGACCGCAGCGCCGAACCTGTCGGCGCGTCGCCTCCGTGAGCACGCACCGCGTCTAGAGCACGGGCTCCAGCGGTGGATTGCGAGGTGCTGATGCTAGCCGCCGACCTGCCGTGTCAGGGGTCGGCCATCCCGGTCAGGACGCCGGCCGGCGCCACGGTTCGGGCAGATCCAGCCATCTTGGCAGCCGCTCAACTTCGCGGTTCGGCGGCCTGGTTCATGAATCCTTTCTTCGTTCGTTTGCGCAGGTCATCGGGCCGGGCCGCGGCAGTCGGCCCGTCGTCGAACGGTCGCTCGGATTGTCCGGATCGCAGCCTGGGGCCCCGCTGATTGTCAGTGCCGTGCCCGAGGGTTCCTCCCGCACTCCACATCCAGGGCTCGATGTCGCCTGCCACGGTTGTGGCGGCGCTGCCACGACACCGCAGATCCGGAGGAGCGCGTTGACAGCCAGCAGAGCGGAGCAGCGTCCGCTGTCTCCCCGTGCTCCGGACGGCCGCCACTGCGCCTGCAGAGCGTGCCGAGCGCCGCCGCTCCCCGCCCGACAGACCGGGCCAGCGGCTCAGGCACGGCCGACGCCGCGCACCCGTGATCCATCCGGCGCGCGTGCCGGAGGCGAGCTTGGTCGCCTGCCGCAATCGCTCAATCAGGTGACGACCCCCTGTGCGAGTGGTCGAACAGCACGTCACGGCCTCATCACCCAGTCCCCGCATAGGTCGCCCAACATGCTCGAACTTTTGACCGACACTTCGCCTCCGCTTGCCCGTAACGGCCTTCCCAGCAGCCGAGTTGTTGTGTCGCACATGCCACCCGCTCTTCCCAGGAGGTAGTCATGAATCCCGTCCCCGCCCACACCCCCGTCCCTCCTGCCTTCGAACAGCGGGTCCACCTCGCGCCCGCCGTGGCCGCCGGCCGTGCCTTCGCCGCGGATCCGTCACGCCCGGAACCGAGGTGGGGGGCATGAGCGTCACAAAGCCGATTCCACCCGCCCTCCTGCAGTGGGCCCAGACTGTCGTCGGCCCGGTGCACCTGGTGCGCGATGTCTCCCGCGACCGCGCCAACTCCCGTGTGTGGATGCTGACCTGTGCCACCTCGATCGTTTTCGTGAAGCTGGCACCGAATCCGACGTCCTTCGGCCGCGACACCCGCGCCCTGCGGGAAGTGGCGCCAGGCATGGAGCCGGGCACCGCACCCCTGCTGCTGGCTGCCGACCCGCAGCAGCTGGCCCTGCTGCTGTCGGTAGTACCCGGCCGCATGGTGACGTCGCTCCGCCTCCGCCCCGCCGAGCAGCGCATGCTGCACCGGTGGGCCGGCGTCTGGCTGCGGCGCTTTCACGGCGGTCTTGGAGACCTGTCGGCCCAGGACCACGCGGACGCCGCCGCCGAAGTCGCCCGTACCGCTGACGGGTGCGAGAGGCATCTGGACCGGGCCGGGGACCTGATCAGCCCGCGAGACCGGCGGACCGTCCGCTGGTACGCGGCCGCGCTTGGCCGGCTCGGGCCGCTGGCCGCCGGCTACATCCACGGCGACTTCCAGGAGCGCAACTGGCTGCTCGACCGCGGCCCCGCGGCCTCCGTGTTCGGCGCGGTGGACCTGGAACGTGCCCGTCCGCACGCTGCGGTCGCTGACCTCGTCCCCCTCGCCTGCGGATCCTGGGTCGGCCGTCCCGACCTTCAGCGAGCGTTCTTGGATGGCTTCGGCCGCGCGCTCACCGCCGAGGAGCGATGGGCATTGCGCTGCCTGTGCGTGCTGGATGCGGTGAGCGCCATCGCCTGGGGTGTGCCCAACCACGACCTGGAGATCGTCGAACGCGGGCGGGCCACCCTGGCCCGGCTGGAGGTGCAGGCCGCATGAAGAAGGGGCACTTGAGCCCGGCGAACGTCATGGTGCTGGTCCAGCGTGGCGACGGGCGGATTCTGGCGGTACGGCACAGCAGCACGTCCGAGACCTCTCCGAACCAGGTCACTGTGATCGGCGGGAAGTTGGAGAGAGACGAGTTCCTCGACGAGGGCGCGCTCCGCGAACTGCACGAGGAGACCGGTGTCCGAGTCGCCCATGACGACTTGGAGTTCTGCCAGACGGTGCACTATCGGGGTCCCGACGGGCTGCGTGTGATCGGTGTGGTGTTCACCGCGCAGCGGTGGCAGGGCGAACCGCGCAACGCCGAGCCGCTCAAGCACAAGTCGATCTTGTGGATCGATCCCGGAAATCCGCCGGCCGACTGCCACCCCTACACACGGCAGGTCCTGGCGAACTTCATGGCCGGGCGGCTCTATGGAAACATCACCGTCCCAGCCAGCGGGGGTGGGGCATGACGGCCTCTCCTGAGCCCGCCCCGCGCCCGGCTCTCGGCTCCGCACCGCCACGGGTGGGCCCTCAGGTTCTGTGGCGTCACCGCTCGTACGTGCTCTACGTGGCGGGCGAGGCGACCAGCGTCGCCGGATCGTCGGTGAGCAGCGTGGCCGTGCCCTACCTGGCCGTGGTCGAGCTGAACGCGTCCACGCTCGAGGTGTCCCTGCTCGCGTTCCTGACCCAGCTGCCCAGCCTGCTGTTCGCCCTGCACGCCGGGGCCCTGGCCGACCGGCATCCCAAACGGCCCCTCATGATCGGCGGGGACCTGGCCTGCCTGGTCCTGCTGCTAACCCTGCCGCTCGCTGCCGCGTTCGGCCGGCTCACCTTGGAGCAGCTGATGGCGGTGGCCTTCCTCCAGGCCACGGCGGCGGTCGTCCACGACGCCGCCGCCATCGCCTACCTGCCCACCCTGCTGGACCGCTCCTTGCTGCAGCGCGGCAACAGCCGGATCGGTGGCCTGTTCTCCCTCTCCGCGACGGCCGGCAACAGCCTCGGCGCGGCCCTGGTCTCCCTCCTGGGGGCGGCCCGCGCCCTCCTCGCGGATGCTCTCTCGTACGCCGTCAGCGCCTGGTGCACGACCCGCATCCGCATTCCCGAGCCCCCGCCGCCGCCTCAGACCGGGAGAGAAAGGCTGCGTTCGGAGATCGCCGAGGGCGTGCGCTACGTCTTCGCCGACACGACCCTGCGCACCCTCACCCTCACCAACTCGACCATGAGCTTCGCCCTGGGCGTGCTCAACACCGTGTGGGCGCTGTACCTACTGCGCGAACTCCGCTTCACCGCGACGGCGTTCGGCCTCGTGATGGGTGCTGCTGCCCTCGGCAGCTGCGCCGGAGCGCTGTCCGCCCCGCGCCTGACCCAGTTGATCGGACCCGGTCCGATGATGCTCACCGGGCTCATCCTGACCCCGATCACCCAGCTTCCCCTGCTGATCGCGTCGCCGGGGCGCTCCTGGCAGATTGCGATCGGCGCCGCGCTCACCGTCCAGCTGATGTGCGCGGCGGCGGTCGGCACCACCCAGCGCTCCATCAGGCAGATGATCACCACGCCCCGCCTGCAGGGACGCATGCAGGCGGTCAGCACCTGGCTCACAGGCGGCTCACGCCCCTTCGCCGCACCCCTCGCCGGAGCCATCGGCACCCTGCACGGGGTACGCAGCGCCCTGGTCGCCGGCACCGTTCTGCTGCTCGTCCCCCTCGTCGTCTTGGCCTCCTCCCCGCTGCGCTCGCTGCGTGCCCTGCCGATGACGGCCGCCGATCCCGGTGGTGATGCCCCTTCAGCGGCGGAGGTCCCGGCCGCTGCCGACCCACGCCTTCACCAGCAGGAAGGAAACCGGCGATGACGGAGACCGCTGACCGCCTGCACGGCGAGAGCGGCGAGGCCGACGACGTAAATGCGCCGCCTGCCGCCGAGGAGGAGCTGGCGTTCAACCACCCCGGCGGGGACAGCCTGGAGCTGGCCGACCTGCTCACCGGACGGACCATGGCCCGCCGGCTTCCCTCACTGATCCGCAGGACCTTCGCCCTGGCCTGGGAGGTCGACCGCACCACCGTCGTCGCCCTGCTGGTCTGCCAGGTCATCTCCGGGATCTCGGGGGCGCTCGGTCTGTTCGCCACCACCGCGGCGCTCTCCGTGCTCATCGAGACGGCCGACGATCCCAGCCGACTGCCCGCCGCGATCCCGGCCGTGGCCGTCCTCGCCGGGACGGCCGGCTTGCGCGCGCTGCTCGGCATCGCCATCCAGGCGCTGTCCAACCGGCTCTCGCCCCGCATCTCCCGGGAGGCGGAGTACAAGATGCTGGAGGCGGCCACCAACGCCGAACAGGCCGCCTACGACCACCCCGGCTTCAACGACCGCTACGACGCCGCCGAGCGGGGCGTCGACGTCAGCCGCGACATGATCGGCCAGTCCCAGAACTACATCTCCTCGCTCACCACGCTGATCGCGGCCGGGGTCGTCCTCGCCAGCCTCTACCCGCTGTTGTTGCCTCTCCTGCTCCTGGCGGCCGTGCCGCAGGCGATCGCCGGCATCCGCGGGGAACGGATCACCTACCTCGCGGTGGTCGCCACCCACAAGGACCGGCGGGTGAAGACCATGCTGCGCTGGCACCTGATCGCCAAAGACCAGTCCGACCAGGTCCGCACCGACACGCTGGCCCCCTACCTGCTCGCCAAGTACAGGGCCAGCGCCGAGCGAGTGGAAGCCACCAGCGACGCCGCCGCCTGGGACCGAGCCAAGATCGCCGCCATCGGTGCCGCCGCCTCCGGGCTGGCCTCCTCGGCGGTGTGGGGTGCGGTGTTCGGGCTGCTCGCAACCGGCCGGATCTCGGCCGCATCGGCCGGCACCGCCGTTTTCGCATTGCGCACCGCTGCCACCGGTCTGCAGGGACTCGTCGGCTACGGCCGCGACCTGCTGCGCACCGGCCTCTACCTCGACGACTGGGAGCGGTTCGTCACGGAGGCCGCCGGCCAGCGTCTGGACCGCGGCACCCGCACACCGGCACGGCCGCGCCACATCGCCCTGCGGAACGTCTCCTTCCGGTATCCGGGGGCGGACGAAGACACCCTCCATGACGTCGACTTCGACGTCCGCCAGGGCGAGATCGTGGCCGTTGTCGGGGAGAACGGTTCGGGCAAGTCGACCCTGATGAAACTGCTGTCCGGGCTGAACCTGCCAACCAGGGGCGTCGTCACCTGGGACGGCGTCAGTGTCTGCGACCTCGACCCGCACGCGATGTGGCAGCAAACGTCCGTGGTCCCGCAGGACTTCGCCCGCTGGCCCATGACCGCGCGCGAGAACATCACCCTGGGCCAGCCGCACGCCGACGGCGACGCGGCCGTCCATCGCGCCGCGCGGTCCAGCGGAGCCGACGACGTGATCAAGACCCTCCGCTCCGGGTTGGGCACGTTGCTAGCCCGGGAGTGGTGGGGCGGTGTGGCGCTGTCTCCCGGACAGTGGCAGCGCATCGCGGTGGCCCGACCCGCGCACCGGGACGCTGGACTGCTCGTCATGGACGAGCCCACCTCGGACCTCGACCCGCGGGCCGAGCACCGGATTTTCACCGGGCTGCGCGACATGGCCGGTGACCGGGCCGTCGTCCTGGTGACCCACAACCTCGCAAATACCTCCGTCGCCGACCGCATCGTCGTCATGGACAAAGGCCGCGTGGTGCAGGAAGGCACCTTCCACGAACTGATCAGTCAGCCCGGACTCATGCAGGAACTGTGGCTCCTGCAGCAGGACCGAGCCGCCTACCGCACCGAAGGGAACAACGCGTGAGCGCCTCTGCTGCCGACTACTGGGAGCCTCGGTGGGCCGCCGGCCGCCGCTACCGGCAGATCACCGGCACCGAGGCCCAGCTCATGGCCGAACACCTCGGCCCCGGCCACGGGCGGCCAGCGCTCGATGTGGGGTGCGGCGACGGTTCCCTTGTCCGCCATCTGCACCACCAGCTCGGCTACCGGTCCACCGGCATCGACTGTGCACCCAGCGCCATCGCCCTCGCCAAGGATGGCGCAGCGGGCACCGGCGATCACCCTCAGTTCCGGGTCATGGACTTCGCCGCCGACGACCTGGGCGAGCTGCCCGACAAGGCGTACGCGGTCATCGCCTGCCGACTCGTCTTCCGGTTCATCACCGACAAGGCAGGCTTCCTGGAACGCGTCCGTCAACTCCTCGTCCCCAGCGGGACCTTCTGGGTGGTCACCGAGCTCGCCGACCGGCGCTCCGACGACGATCCCCTCAAGAGCCTGGGCATCACCGCGCCCGACGTCGAACTCCTCACCGCCCGCTGGTCCGGCGTGACCGCCGCCGACCTCGACCTGCTGGCGTGCTTCGCCCTGCGCCCGTGACATTCCACCCTCGATCGGAGAGGACCCCATTGAGCAGCGATCACGCCAATCTGGCGGCCTGGACCGCGTACGGCCGGCATCACATTGAACGGGCCACCGACGTTGCCGAAGTCGACCGAATCGCCTGGGGTTTCTGGCCGAGCGGCCCCGGTGCCGAGGTCCTGGGCGACCTGTCCGGCAAGCGGGTCCTCGACCTCGGTTCCGGGCTGGGCAAGTACGCCGCCCATCTGGTGCGGGAGTACGGCGCCGTGGTCGACGCCGTCGAGGCCTCCCCCACCCAGCACGAACGCGCCCTCGCCCGGTACGCCACCGTGCCGGGACTCAACCTGCTGCACGCCGACGCCGTGGAGCATCTGCAACAGGCTCAGCCGTACGACGTCATCTACTCGATCCACGGCTTCGGCTACATCGACCCGCACCTTCTGCTCCCGACCCTGCGTTGCGCTCTGAAGGCCGGCGGGCTCCTGTGCTTCTCCGTCCTGCACACCAACTCCGACGGCCGCGGTCCCTCACCGAGCGTCGCACCCCGCCCCGAACTCCTCCCGCTCGCCGGCGGCGATCCGCTGATGGTCCACATGTGGGTGCTGTCACCGACCTTGTGGGAGGACCTTCTCGTCGACAACGGCCTCCTCGTCGACGCAGTCGATGTGCTCGACGCGCCCGATGACGGCAACCCCGTCTCCGTCCGTCTCTTCCGAGCTCATCGGCACGTCTGAATCAGCAGCACACGTCGCGTACGAGCCGGTGTCCAGTCGGAGGACGATCAGACGACGAGACCCCCGCCGGTCAGGCGGGGGTCTCGGCAAGCGGACGGATCAGCGGTCGGCAGCGATGTCTCGTCTGTGACCGCACCGTCTTCGTCGGGCTCTGCGCGCCGGTCTGTCAGCCGGTCAGCACGGCATGTTCGGCGGGACGTTCGCGAAGGCGCGCCGGACGTAGCCGGTGTAGGAGGGGCCCCAACCGCCGGGCTCGGTCTGGTGAACCTTGATCAGGTCGACACCGCCCGTACGTACGCACCGGCCGAGGAACTTGAAGCGCGTTCCCTCGCTGATGCCGCTGTTGGTGGGGGCGCCGTTGACGGTGCGGAGGATCAGGCCGCCCGTCCCGGACTTGGGGGTGCCGAAGTACTCATCGGCATAGGTGCTGGTGTTGGCGGAGGCGCTCGTCGCGGTACCGACCGTGACGAGGGCCGCCGTGGCGGTGGCTGCCGCGAGGGCGGCGGCAAGACGCTTGTTCACGTGGATTTGTTCCGTTCCGTGATGGGACTGCCCGCCGGTGGCGGGCCGGCCGGTCGGCCGTGGCCGCTCCGGTGCCGGTGTCGGTGCGCTTCCGCGTGGTGCGGTGTCAGTGCCGGTGCCGGCACCGAGGCGACTACGGACCGGCCGGTCAGCCGTCCATCTGGCCGTTGCGCTTTGCCTTCTCGGGAACGGGCTTGCCCTGTACGGGGGCCTGGCGGGCGTTGCTGAGGCGCTGGTTGAGGGCCTTCTGTCCCTGCTGCTGCTCGCTGGTCCAGGCCATCAGTGGTCACCGCCTGTGCGCTGCAGGCGGGTGCGGTCCGCCGTCTCCTTGGCAGCCTGCGCGCCGGCGCGGGCGTCCTCTGATCGCTGGATGCGGCGCACCCAATCGCGGGTAATCTTCGGCATAGCCGATCTCCTGGTGTTGTCAGGGGTCCCCGGCGCCCCGCCTTGGTGGTTGCGCACCAGGCGGGGCTTTGTCGTTTTCGCCCACTAACCGGTGTTGCGTCCCGATGGGTGGGCTTTTCTGGGCGCCGTTCTTCGCCTCCGACAGCTCTGGGCTGACGTCACCCACTCCTCGCTGTGGCGCGGGGTCCGGGCTTACGGGTTTTCGGCGTGCCCCAGGTTCGGTTTTCGAGATCACATGCACTCGCGCCGTCGACCGATGCCGCCAACTCCCGACGTAGCGCCGCAAGTTGCAGGCGTTCGATCAACTGCCCGACAGGTAAGACCTTAGAGGATCACGTACATCATGTCTAGTTGTACGTGATGTACGTCTAGCGTTACTGGTCATGACGGCTCAGATGTACGCTTCGCGCATGGCCGACGAGCGAATGACCGCGAGCGCGCTACGCGCCAAGCTCAGTGACCGGCTGGGCGCTGCCCGGCATGCAGGCTCCGCGACCCGCGTGGATACGCGAGGCGGAGAGGCGCGGGCGATGCTGCTGCCGTGGGATGAGTACCTACGGCTATGCGCAGCGGCCGGGGAGAAGCCGAGACTCAGTGAGTCGACTCCCCCTGCAGAGCCGGCCCCAGATCCGTCCGAGTAGTTCGGCCCTCACCACGCCGTGGTGGGGGCCTCCCCACACCCAGGGCCTTTGCGTCGACGGAGGTCCCGCGGAGCGCCGCCCAGTCCGGATGGCCCATGCTGTGGCGCGACCGTAGCCCTGGCGGTCCACAGGCTGCGGCCTGCGCAGCCGCCGGCGTCACCGCCGAGTTCGAACGCAGGGATCCGCGCCGCCCGGGTCCTGCGCATCGACTTCTCAGTGAAGATCTGTCTGCCGGCACCCGAGCTGCCGTGCACGGACGCCGGGCTCGCTCGCCGCCGTATACCCAAGTGGCTCCGCGTTCTCAGGCGCCGGCCTGTGGCGGTCTCGCCCCTCAGCGCGGAGATTCATGCCGGGCCGCCACAGCCTCACGGCCGTGCGGTCCACTCGCGGACACGAAGCCAGAAGGTCGCGTATGTCCGCAATGCCCAGGCTTCATGTTGCCGGCGAACGGCCAATTCGAGCCGATCACGTTGTCGCATCGATCTTGGGGGCCGCCTGCACACGCCGAGCAGCAGGCCACTCAGGCCTGCCTCGGAAGCCGACGCGGACCGGGGCTCAGCTCACCGGTCCCGACGGTCTCTCGGTTCATGTGACGCCCCGCCCGGCGGCCGCCGCCCGATGTCCACAGTGGGCTTGATCCCGCGCGTCAATGAAACAGATGCGCTGGGCAGTTGAGGGCGTCACGCGCACGCTCAGTCCGCTGAACCTTCGGTGATCGGCAGGTCCGGGTGCCTCACGATCTCGGCAGGGCGCTGCGCCATCCATCCCGACAGCCGGTGCGCCGGGCTCTCTGTGCGTACGTGGGTGAAGCCCTCGCGGAGGTAGTAGTCCTGCAGGCGGGTGTTCGCGCGATCACAGTCCAGCCGCACCCAGGGACGGCCCTGCCGCCGGGCTATGGAGCCGGCCCAGTCGATGATGCGCCCGCCGAGCCGGCTCCTTCCCGCATGGCGTGCGCTGATGAGCTTGGCCACGTACACCGCGGAGTCGAGGTCGTCCGCTGGGGTCCAGAAGTCCGTGTCCGGTCGGGCCAAGGTCACCGTTCCGACGACGTCCTTGTCCCCGTCCTCGACGACGTAGGTCCGTCCGGCCGAGATGTCGGTCTTCCACTTCTCGAGCGCTCGGTCGCGGAAGCCAGGGCTGCGCCACTGGTCGATCCCCTCGGCCTCGAGCCACTCCTCGGCTTCCAGCCGCAGCTTCATCAGCGCCGTGGCGTCGTCCTGGGTGGCGGGTCGGATCCTGTGGTGCACGGCGCTCATTCCTCGAAGTCGTAGATCAGCACGTTGCGATCGCCGGGGGCGATCGTGACCATGCAGCGAACGGGTTTGCCGTCGGCGCCGTAGCCCACGACGACGTGCCGGGTGATCGGGTTGGTGGCGTCCGGGTCGAGCTCCAGCCGCTCGGTCTCCTCGTCGGTGGGCAGCCAGGAGCGCAGGATGTGACGCCGGCGCACCTGAGGGTGTCCGATGTTCGCGAGAATGCCGCCGGCCATGGTGACGTCCTCCTCTTTCATGAGGGGGGTGTCCATCGCCACGTTCATGGGGAACCAGGAGTCGGCCAGTTGGAAGGGAACGCCGTCGACGCGACGCAGCCGGCGGCGTGCAACGGCGAAGTCGCCCGGCTTGAGCCCGAGCCACTGGGCGACGTCGTCCGGGGCCCGCTCGACCGTGACCTTCGGGGTGTCCTGGCTCGGCACACGGCCGAGCTCCTCGATGGATGCCTTCCAGTCGTCGACCCCGCGCGCAGGGTCATCGCGGCGCTCTCCGCGCTCGAACGAATGAACGTGCCACTCAATGGGGTCTATTACGCGGACATAGACCCCTTTGCCCTGCTGTGAGGTCACCAGTCCCCAGCTCTTGAGCTTCAGGACGGCCTGGCGCATGGTCTCGCCGGACGTGCTGTACGTCTCGACCAGCTCGCGGGTCGGCGGCAGCTGACCACTCTCATTGAACTCGCCCTCTTGGATGCGGCGCCGTAGGTCTTCGGCGATCTGCTGGGCGCTCCAACGCCTCTGCGCTCTGGGTCGGCTTGTCATGGCGTCAGGGTAGCCAACTTATCTAGTGAGGCAAGTGAGCATGTCGCAATCGCGACACGCGGCCTGACACGGCTCTTCACTGACCTGCGGCTCCTTCGCGCGATGCCGATTCAACCCGCCTGATTACAAGCCTGGTTGACGGCACGACAGGTTCCGGTTTACGGTCACACCCGACTTCACTTGTGAAGCTAGTGAGGCTAGTGAAGTTGAGATCCATCGTTCGCCTCTCCGTATCGCCCGCGTCCGCAGGCGATACGGCGGCGCGAATGGCATCAAAACGCCAGAAAACGCCACCAGGCGCGGTTCATTGAGAACTCCACAGCGGACAGAGGACTGCGCGCCCGGGCGCGGCTCGGCGGCATCACGCCAGCTGAACAGCCGTCGGCCCGGGTGCGATTGAGAGAAGTCCAGGCAACCAAGGCCCGGCGCACGGCTCCAGCTGTGTGCCGTGGCCTTGGCCGTCTGGCCAACACAGCGGCCCTGACCAGGAGTTGTCTCCGGCCAGGGCCGCCCCGGCCCGAGGGCGGAGTCGCCACTCCCCCTGGGGCCTGATCCGAACACCTCACATGCCGAGGAGTCCGAACTGTGTCCCACAGTAATGAGCGGCCTTCGCGCGTAGCGCCGCGGGCCGACCGCTCCACCACCACGTACTCCGCGACCATCGCGGCCTGCGTCGACGCGCAGGCCCGCGCCAGCGCCTCCGAGGCCGCCGGCGCCTACCTCGACAAGCTGACGAGCGCCATCTCCGCCATCGGACCGGTGCGGTGATGGCCGATCAGCCCGCACAGCCCGTCCCCACGAGCCTCGTCGACTACCTCGCGATGGCCCGCGACCGGCTCGGGAACCTGAGCCCGGCCCAGCGTCGCGTCCAGGCGGCCGTCGCCGGCCGGGACACGCTCCAGTACAACCTCGCGCTCGACCTGAAGCACATGAGCCCGGACGAACTCGTCCTGGCCATCATGGAGTTGCGCCAGGCCCTGGCTCTGCTGCTCAGCGTGTCGACCCCCGCCGAGAACCCGCCCTCCGCCGAGCTGGGCGACGAGGACCTCGTCGCCCACGTCTTCGACCTGATCAGTGATGCCGCTCCCCTCCGCGCCGAGGTGGACGTCCACCTCGGCCGCGTCCTGCCCGACCCGCTCCTGGAGGCGCTCCTCCAGGGCATCAACGCCACCGGGGCGCACGCGGCCGGCGGCTACGTGGAGGCCCTCGGGCACTGCGGCACCTCCACCGTCCACATCACCGCCCTCACTGCTGGGAGTGCGCGATGAGCCACCAGCAGCCCAGGAAGACCACGCCCCACCAGAGGCAGACCCCCTCCGCACCGGCCGCCGATCAGTGCCCTGCCCCCACCGAGGCCAGCACAGCAGATCGTGCGACTCGGTGAACCACAACACGACGCCCCGCGCGGGGCCGAGCGCAGCTCAGCTCGGCCCCGCGCCTCCGGCCCCGGAGCCGCCCCGTACAGGAGATCCAGTGACCACCACCCCTAGCCCTCCCGAGACGACAGACTCGTCGTCCTCTGCTCCCGGGGCCGGACGGCCGTCACTGAACAGACCGCAGCGCATCATCGTCGGCGTCGTCGTCAGCGGCGTGGTCGTGATCGCGGGCATCGGCTTCGCCGGCTCGTACGCCGCCGTGCGGGACCTGGCCGTCCGCAAGGGATTCGGGACGTTCGCCCATGTCTTCCCGATCGGCGTCGACGCGGGCATCGTCGTTCTGCTTGCGCTGGATCTGCTGGTGACCTGGCTGCGGATGCCGTTCCCGCTGCTCCGGCACACGGCCTGGCTGCTGACGGGCGCGACGATCGCGTTCAACGGAGCGGTGGCCTGGCCCGATCCGCTGGGCGTGAGCATGCACGGCGTGATTCCGCTTCTGTTCGTCGTGGCGGTCGAGGCCGCCCGGAACACGGTCGGGCAGCTGGCGAGCATCACCGCCGGCCGTCACATGGAACCGGTCCGCCTGATCCGGTGGCTGCTGTCGCCTGTCCCCACGTTCAAGCTGTGGCGGCGGATGAAGTTGTGGGAGCTGCGCTCGTACGACCAAGTCATCAAGCTCGAGCAGGAGCGGCTGGTCTACAAGGCACGGCTGCGTACCCGGTTCGGCTGGGCGTGGCGGCGCAAGGCTCCGGTCGAGGCGAAGCTGCCGTTGCGGCTCGTCCGCTACGGTGTGCCGCTCAGCGCCGGACGTGAACACGCGGCGCCGGCCGGGCCGGAGGCGCCCGCGGGGACCGCGCTGGAGTCCCATGTCGCTGAGGCGCTCGCGATCACCTCCACGGACGCGGAAACTCTGCTGGATCTTCCTGCCGGCGCGGGCATGAACGTTCCCTCGGCGCCCGTGAATTCCGGCGCCGCGCCGGGCGTGAACGCCGGCGGCGAGGACAAGCCGGGGCCGGCACCGGAAACCGTGAACGGCTCGGTCGAGCGTGAACCGGCAATCGTGAACCCGGGCGTGAATCCGCTGGTTCACGCTCTTGCGGCCGACCCCGTGAACGGTTCATGGAAGAGCGGTTCACGGTCGTCCGTGAACGGTCCTGCCGAGGCTGCCGGTTCACGCCTGCTGGCGTTCACGCCCACCGTGAACGGGGCCAGCGTGAACGGCGTGAACGGCGTGAATCCGCTGGCCACGGCATCCGTGAACCGGTTCACGCCGATCGTGAAGCCCCGTGAATTCACGCGTGAAGACAGAGCCGTGAATCCCGTCAGCTGGAGCGTGAACCGGCCGGTGGCGCTCCGCGTGAACGGCTCGACCGGGCGTGAACCGGGGGGCGTGAACGGGCCGTCCGGGACCGTGAATCCGGTTCCGGACGCGAGCGTGAACGAGCACCCCGATGAGCGTGAAGAGGACACCGTGAACCACGGTGAGAAGGGTGTGAACGGCAGTGCCGTGAATTCACGCCGCAGCCGTCGCGCTCACCCGGCGAGGGAGAAGAAGCCCCGCTCGGTTCACGCTGCCGTCGGCGGACCCAACAAGTTCAAGGCGGAGCGGGCCAAAGCCGCAGCCAAGTGGTTCGCCGCCAAGGAGGCGAACCCGGCCCTGACGCAGAAGGCCTTCGCACAAGACCTCGGCAAGTCCGAGGGCTGGCTGAGCAAGGCACTCGACGAAGCCCGCGAGGCCGCGGCCGCCGACGACGGAACTCCGGCAGCGCAGGAGGCCGGCGATGACTGACCGGTCCGGTGAAGACACCCCCCACACCGTCACCTACCTGCCCTCTGCGCGCCGCCCCGTCGCCGAGTCCCTGGCTGACAGCGATCCGAAAAGCGCCCTGAGCTGCGAAAACACCGATGACAACGAGGAATTCATCCGCCTGCTGATCCGGCTCGCCCTGGCGGGTGAGCGGATCACCGGAGCCTCCGAGGAGGGAGGAAACGTGACCACCGCTGACGAGACATCCGACCCGTTCCACGTCCCGCTGCCCCCCGAAGTGCCGGTCGACAACGGCATCCCCGAGTGGGCGCCGCCTCTCCCCACACAGGCACCGACGATCCCCGCACAGCCTGATCTGGCAGCCGCGAGCGCCGAGTCGCGTCGTCCGAGGCGTGAAGGGCGTGGCGACGACTGGTGGACGCAGCGCAGGGACCCGAGCAACCCGTGGCCCGCCCCTGCGTCTCTCGCTCCTCCCGACGAGGACGAAGACGCAGGTCAGGACCATGAAGCGGCACCCTTGGAGACGGAGCCGGCGCGTGAACACCGGCGTGAAGCGGACGTCGAGCTGCCGGTGAATCCCGATCCGGTCGTGAAGGAAGACGACCAGGCCGACGGTCGCGGGCAGATCACCCAGCAGATGCGGGAGGCCTTCGCGCCCGTCGTGGCCGAACTGCGGGACCTGCGCGGACGCTTCGAGCGGCCCTACGAGCCCAGCGACGACCCGGTCGAGAACGGCAAGCGGCTGCGCCGGATGCGGATCCGCCGCTACGGCATCCCCCTGGGGGTCGCGCTCTGCCCGATTCCGCCCATGTTGCCGGGTATCGGGCCGGCGCTCGGCGGCTACTCCCTGGCCAGCACGTATGCGTCGATCCCGCAGTCGCTGCAGGCGGATTCGGGCTGGTCACTGGGCTGGGCGGCGGCCGCTGCCGTCGTCCCCACGAGCTTGGTGGTGGTGCGCTTCGCAGCCCATCTCAAGGCCCGGCGCAAGCCGGGATTCACGCTGCGCGTCGCCACGTCGGCGATGGTCTGCGGCTCCGTCATGTACGGGCCTGTCGGCGCGTACGCCCTCTACCTGATGAATGGACATATCGCGTGAACACCCTTGCTGCAGGGGCCGGGGCCGCCGGATTCGGTGCCGGAGCAACCCTGGTCGGCCTCCTGATCCTGGTCTATGTGATCCGTCTGTGGAAGGGCGGCAAGACGTCCGGCCGCGGCTCGTTCCTTTGGGGCATTTGCGCCGGAATTCTCCTTGGTCTCGGGGGTGGAATCCTCGGCACCATCGGCGCGACCGCCGGCTGGGCGGCCAGCACCGGCGGCGGCATCCTCTCCGGAACGGGCGGCGGTGTTCCCGGTGGCGGCGCGCCCGTGGCTCCGAAGGCCAGCGGGGGCGAGAAGAGCAGCGTCGGGTCCTTCCTCGCCGGCGCTGTGATCGTCGCGTGGAACGCCGCGGCCTGGGCCTCCGACAAGAAGGACGGCAAGAACTGGTTCTTCCTCGGGGCCCTGGTCGGCGTCTGCCTCGGCGCTGCCGGCGGCATCTTCGGCACGCTCTCGGGCGCCATCTCCACCACCGGAAGCAGCGTCGGCCAGGTCCTGGGAGGCCTCGCCGGATAGCCCCTGCGGTGATCCGGATCCGATCCGCCGGTGATCCGCCTCTGATCGGCCGTGACCCGTCTTCCAGGGCCCGGCCGATCATCCCCGGCGGATCACCGGCGGATCCCCCGCCATATCTGTGACCTGCGAAAACGTGATCGGACGCATCACTTCGCCTCCCCCGCTTCCCGCTCTGCGAAAGGCCGCACCGTGGCTGTTGATCTCACCAAGCACCCCGATTCCGGCGGCGACGCCGGCCCGCCCGAGACTGCTCCCGAAACCACCCCGGACGGGCCCGCGGAGCCGGCTGACACGGTTGTCGAGGACGGCGCAGACGAGGACGCCACCGAGGACTTCGAAGAGGAGACGGCCGGCGCCCTGCAGGCATGGCGCGACGGCTTCACGCACGTCGCCCATCACCAGATCGGCCGTTGGTGGAACGCGGAGGATCTCAGCGACGAGCGGCTCATGGCGCTCCTTCTCAACAAGCAGCACACCCAGTTCAACGAGCGGATCAAGAACCGCAAGGAGGCTGTCACCGAGCAGCTGAAGGCGGCCCGTGCCGCCGAGCAGCAGGCGCACCAGGCGCAGCAGGCAAGCCAGGCGCAGACCTGGAGGAACGTGGACAGGCTCTACAAGACGCTGGAGGACCTCGAGAACGAGGAGTTCGTCCCCAACGTTCCCTCGCCGCACCGCGTTGCCTCCGGCCGCCGTGAACACGCCCGGTCTCGCCGTACCAGCCTCGCTGTCACCGCAGGCATTGCGGGCGTGCTGGCGTGGCAGGAGCCGGCGGCAGCTGCGGGTGTCGCAGTGTTCGTCACGCTGGCGGGCACGGCCTGGGTGTGGGCGATGGGGCGCTGGCCCTGGACGTGGACGTCGAGGACCCCCGCGCTGTCTTTCGAGCCGACTGACGAGGTCACGGAGGCCTTGGAGGCCGCAGCCGAGGTCGAGGCGGACGAAGAGGAAGCCGCAGGCGAGGAGAGCGAGCTTCTGGTCGCACGGGGGTGGGACCCCGCGTCACCGGACGACGGGGATTCCGGTGGCGAGCCGCCGGCCGCCCCGGGCAGCGCCGCGGTGCCGGCTGTCGCGGAGGGCGGCTTGGTCCGTGCGGAGGCAGCCGCGGCAGCGGCCGGCAGTGAGACGGCGTCGGCGGGCGGCGGGGATGCGCCTGCGGATCTTGCTGTTTTTGGCGGGCGGCCCCCTGAGGGGATCGCGCCGCCGGCCGGTGCGGCTCCGTACCCGATCGCTCAGGCCACCACGCCCCAGGAGGCAGCCGACTGCCTGTGGCGCGCGCTGCGGGCGGAGAGCGTCGACGTCGGATGGGTCGGCGACGGCGAGCGGTTCCCGTGGGGCTGGCAGCTGACCGTGCGCGTCAAGTCCGGCTCCCCGGACGACATCAGCGCCAACGGCACCCACAAGGGCCTGATCACCCGGCTCCGGCTGCCGCGTGGCAGCGGTGTCCAGGTCGAGCCGTGGGAAGACCCGGGCGACACGTGCACCGTCCGACTGGTGCAGCGCAACCCGTTCGCGACCATGGGGGAACTCCCCTACCGTCCGCCGCTGTCGCGGTCCATCAACGACGCCGCCGACTTCGGCCTGGTGATGGACACCTCCCCGCTCGCGTTCTCGTTGGCGGGGCTGATGCTGCTCATGGTCGCCGACTCCGGGGCCGGCAAGTCCGGGGTGATGCTGTCACTCGGGGAGGTCACCACCGCCTGCTACGACGCGGTGACCTTCAATATCGACCCCTACGGATCGGGCATCGCCGACCTCGGCGGTGCGATCACCGCGAGCGCCCACAGCGACGAGCAGATCATCGCCGTGCTCCGGTTCTTCCTGAACCTCGCCAAGGCCCGCGCCCGGATGCGGCACAAGTACCGGATGGGCAACACCTGGAAGCCCAGCCGCGAGCACCCGGCCGTGTGCCTGTTCGTCGACGAGTGGCCCAAGCTCTCCGACGAGGCCAAGGAACTCCTGATCGAGCTCCTCCTGGTCGGCCGCAAGGAGGCCGTGTGGGTCTTCGGTGGTAGCCAGTTCGGAACCGCCGACTACCTCGGCGCGCCGATCGGCCCGAAGGTGGCGGCGCGCCTGCTCGGCTCCTGCCGCGGCGACGACGTCACCGCGCTGCTGGGCGCCGGCGCTCTGGCCGAGGGATACCGGGCCGACCGGCTCACCCCCGCGGTCTCCCCGACCGACCTGCGCGACGCCGGCGTCATCTACGCCAAGGGCCTGCCGGGGATGCCGGACCGTCCGGTGCGCTACAAGTTCCGCGAGGTCACCGTCGACCAGGCCGCGCAGCTCGGCGAGGAGCGGGCGGCCGCCGGACTGCCCAGCATCGCGGCCGACTGCGCCGAGGCGGGGCTCGACCTCGACGCGCTGCTCGCCCTGTGCAACTCCGACCCCGACGAGCGGCCCCTCCCGTCGATCCTGGCCTCGATCCAGTACGCGATGGAGGCATCCGACTCCGCCTTCCTCGGCTACGTCCCGGTGGACGAAGTGGTGGCCCGGCTGCGCGAGGAGGACGAGAAGGCATGGTCTCGCTGGGACCACATGGATGACACCGCCCGTCGCCGGGAGCAGGGCAAGGAGATCGCACGCCGGCTCAAGGAGCACGGCATCGCCCTCACGACCGAACGGGTCGGCGACGTGTCCGATCCCCAGCGGAAGATCACCGTCTACAAGCGCGACGCCGTAGAGCGCGCGATCAAGGAACTCCCGTGAACTGCCTGGCTGCCCGCGCGTGCGGGCGGCCAGGCACTACCGACAGGAAGGAGAAGCAGGTGCTCACCGGAGGGGCCTCGGCCTGCTGCAGGGACTTGCCCGAACGTGGTGCACGACGCCGCAACGGGGCATCAGGCGCCGGCCGGCCCGCGAAGGCTGGCGGGGCACTGCGTCAGGAGGTCGTGGCTCATGTCCGATGACGACCTCCCGGACACGGAGGCAGAGAGCAGCCGGATCCGCGACGTATGGATCGTCCTCTGGTCGCTGTTCCAGCTGGTTGTCCTGATGCCGCTGGCGGTCCTCGGTGCCCTGGCCTTGGTCCTGGTTCCCCTGGCGCTGTACGCGTACTTCCTCTACCAGGGCCTCGGACTGATCGGCACGATCGCAGCCATCGTGCTCCACATATCGGTCCTTCGCCTGCTGACGCTGTTCAGCCGGTGGTACGGCCGGCACCGGCCGTAGCCGGAGCCCGAAGGGGGCTGTTCTCCCGAGCATCTGGGAGAACAGCCCCCTTCGGCGTTTTTGCATGGCCGGATTCGCTCCGCGCTGCCGCGGGCAGGCCCGACACTGGTGCTCATCCGAGGAAAGGACCATCTGCCGTGGCCCCAGCCGTGCCGACCTACCGCGCCCGCTACGCCTTCGAGGGCATGCGCGATCTCCAGAAGGAGGTCACCGACGGGAAGGCGGCGTACGAGGACCCGCGTCAGGTGACGGAGTCGGTGGAGTTCATCCAGAAGATGGCTGGCCACACGGCGACGGCGCTGCTGCAATCAGCGGCGGCCTACCGGGAGACCTCCCGCCGCCCCGAGAGCGACGAGAACAAGAAGACGGACGAGTTGCTGGGCGAGGCGGCGATTCTCGCCCAGCAACTCGCGCAGAAACTGCAGCAGGCGCTCGTTCCGGCCAGGAGCATCAAGTAGCCGGAGAACTCGGCGTACCCCTATGACGAGGCCCGACCAGCTTCACCACTGGTCGGGCCCTCTCGTTTGGCGCGCGGCCGATGAACCGCGGGAAACGGCCGGGCCGGTTCGCGCTCGTTGGTCGGCCGACGCGTAGAGGCGCCGCCCCGCCGTGTCACTGCTGCAGAATCGGCCGGTTGATGTGAAGGTGCTCGACCTCGCACCCGATGCCGACGGACCGGAGGTGGACGGCAAGCTCCTCCGCTATTGCCACCGAGCGATGGCGGCCGCCACCGCAGGCCACGTGGACGTCGACGCGATGCCGTTGGCCTCCGGTCCGCCGGTGCAGGAGCTGCTCGTGGTGAAGCAAAGCGCGCACCCGTTCCGCGTGGGGCCTGACTAAGTCGGCTGCTCCGGGGGTGGCCATGACGTAGCTGCGGACCGCCGGGTCCAGCCCCGTGGAGTGCAGCATCTGGTCGCGGACCGCGGGGTCCGCGGGCGGGTTGCGGAGGACTGTGGCGTCGATGCGGATCGCTGAGCCCCGCGGGGCGTCGCAGTGGCCATTGCCGTAGGAGGTGATGACGCTCTGGACGTGTCCGTAGAAGTAGAGGGTGCTGAGGTCGTCTGGTGTGGTGGCCATGGTCGAAAGCGTGCCTGCTGCCGGGCGCGGAGGGCAGGCCTTGGCGGATGTTGCCTGTTTCCTCTTTCGCAGGCCTGTCCAGGGCCGGCCCCTGCCGAAGGCTGCAGGCTCGGCGGGTGGTTCACTTCGTGAGCTGGAAGGCCTGGTCCAGGCGGCGCACGCGGTCCTGGGCCAGCAGGTCGCCGAGAGACACGGTGGGGCCGAACCGGTAGTCGGCCCAGTCCGGTGTGATCTCAAGGCCCTCCGTCGTACGGCCGTGCAAGGCCCGAAGGGCGTGCTCCCATTGTTCGGCCGGGCTCATCGCCTCCCAGGCCGGCTCGGCGTCGTCGGGGTCGAGGAGTTCGCCGTCGGGTGCTGTGAGCGGGACGGTCCAGTAGTTCGGGAAGTCCTCGCTGTAGGAGACGACGACGGGGTGGTCGTCCCGGTCGCGCAGGAAGCGCTGCAGATCCTCCCAGCCACACGCTTCCTGGAAGTCGCCGGCGTCCAGGCCGTTGCCGACCACGTCGGCCAGCCAGCTGCGGTGGGGGCCGTCCACCCAGCAGTTGATCTCGCACTGTCCCATCAGACGGGCCGCGAGCCGTATCGGGTCCGGGCCGGTCTCCATCGCCGTGTTCAGGGCGAGGGTGAGGGGGCGCAGGGTGTGGCCGCGGTAGTTGACGATCGGGTCGTCGAAGATGTCCTGGAGGGCGCGGGCGTACGCCGCGAGCCAGCGGGTCGGGCTCACCCCGCGGCCAAGCGGCGCGTCACGCAGCTCATGGTTGTCAGGGAGAAGGTCGTACAGGGTGTGTGCGCGTATCTCGGCTCCTGCTGGTTCGGTCAGGACTCGCCGGGCCTGCTCGTGCACCAGGCCGAACAGATAGGGGCGTTCGTGGCCGGGAAGGATGGCGGAGCCGTGCAGGTCCTGGAAGCGGATGGAGCTCATCGAGACCTCTCGTCGGTCAGTGGGGCATGAGGGCTGGACAGGGCCGGGGAGGGGGAACTTCACCAGTCGTGACCGGCTGAGCAGGCGGCGGGCAGCGAGGCGCCGCTGGCGAGGTGGTGAACGAGGCCAAGGCCGATGCGGACGCATCCGCGGGCCGCTTCCTCGTCGGTGGTCTCTTTGTAGAAGCCCTGCGCGTCCAGGGCGGCCTCAATGGCGCCTGCCTGCTGGAGGAGTTGGCGGCGCGTGCGGTGTTCCCCGTGCACGCCGCGCGGGCGGCCGAGGAGTGCGGCGGCCT
The DNA here is from genome assembly GCF_053595235.1 of Streptomyces sp. NPDC002520. Lineage (NCBI taxonomy): Bacteria > Bacillati > Actinomycetota > Actinomycetes > Kitasatosporales > Streptomycetaceae > Streptomyces > Streptomyces sp. NPDC002520. Next base: position 219,371 of record NZ_JBSFXG010000006.1, read on the forward strand.
TGAGCAGGTGCAGCAGACGACTCTCCGTGCGGAAGTACTGCCGGTAGTGGGCGGCGCAGCGGTCCCGCGCCGTGCATCCCCGGCCCTGAACAGCCGCGTGGAGCTCGGCGCCGGCGGTCGCCGTACGCAGGGCCGCCCGAAGGAGGACGCTGCGCCAGGAGAATCCGCTCAGAGCCTGCTGGACCTGGTTCCAGTCCGGCTCCGTCATGGACAGGTTGGCGACGGAGCGCTGGGCCCGGGCCACATCGCTGGTGCGGGTCGGTCGAGCCGGCTGTTGCGGTGCTGGCACGGTGGTGACCTCCTTGGCGGTGCTGTGCGCCGGTGGGCTCTGCGGCGCTCCTGGCCGTGCGGGGGCGGTGGCGCTGGTCGGTGCGGGTCTGCCGTCGGGGGTGGGGGCGGACGCGTCGGGGCGTCTCGGAGTTCTTACCAGGCGTGTCTGACAGGGCCGGCTGGTGATGTTGTTCATGCCTTGTCCAGCGAGAGGCGGGTGGTGGCCTCCAGGGAGGCGACTGCTGTCCGGGGCACGGGCAGGACGGTCTCGACCAGCTGCAGTGCTCGGCGCAGGGCGAGCTGGCGCTGGGGCAGGTAGCCGTGTTCGTCCGCGGCGACGGACAGCGCGGCCTGGGCCTGCTTGATGCGGCGGCGGTCGTCGTGGGGCAGGTAGTCGGCACCCTGGACACGCGCGTAATGGTCGGCTGCCGTCCAGGCCGTCTCGAGCGCGGTCACCGCCTTGCGGTAGGCCTCGAGTGATTCGGGGCCGGTGGGGATACGGGCGTCGCGTGCCGCGTCCAGGGCGTCGACCAGGCGGGCGGTGTGCGGGACGGCGACGTCGGCGAGAGCGAGCCGGCCGAGGTTGTCGAGCAGGTTCACCTGGAAGTCGCCGTAGGCGTCCAGGACCGTGTCGTGCCGCCGTTCCAGGGCTTTGCGGCGGAGCTGGCGTGCACGGCGGCGGCGGGCTTGCGCGGTGAGGGCCGTCCAGGCCAGCAGAAGCACGGCCGCGCCGACGAGGATGCACAGAGCGTGCCCGATTGTGGCCCACGGCAGGGTGATGGTCTCGCCGTCGGCGCCCGGGCGGGGAGTCCCGCGCGCCGGCCGGGATGCAGTGGAGGCGACCTCGTCCCACAACTTCTCCTGGAGCCGGTCCGTCAACTCGACAAACAGGGCGGGGCGTAGCGCGACCGGCGAGACCAGCAGACCGCCGCCCGCGGCCACGCACGCCGCCGGTATGTCGTGGACGGCGAACGCCTTGAAGGCGCGCACAGCGCAGAACAGCGTCATCAGGGTGGCGGTGAACGCGAGGACCGCCTCGGTCAACTGCATGGGGCCCGGGTGCCTTTCGGGACGATGGACCGCCGGGGAGGAGGACCGGCCCCGTCGGTGTCCTGGCACCGGCCAGGACACCATCACGATCTGCGGAACCGCCTGTGGACAGAGGCCGACCGGCCCGTACCGCACCGGGGAGCCGGGAGCCGGGCTGTCAGATCCTGTCGCCGACCTTGATCTTGCGCCACTTCGCCTCGGAGACGCGCTTCCAGGCGGAGCGGTCGCCGTCGGTGATCTTGACCTTCCAGACGGCCAGGTGATAGTCCGTGCGGACGAAGTCGCGGCGGACGAACTCGCGGTCGCAGATCCTGCGGCTTCCGCGCGAGCCCTTGCTGCCGCCGGGGTTGTTGTCCTTGCCCAGCTTGTTGGGCTTGTTCTTGCCGGGCTGCACCGGCTTCACCTTCGTGATGCCGCCTCCGCCCGTGGTCGACCGGCCGCGAGAGCCACCAACCGTCGAGGGACGGCTGATGCCCGTGAGGGTGAGCGCGTTCGTGGTGACGGTGCGGCAGTTGGTCTTGCGGTAGACGTCCCGGTAGATCGGCGTGCTGTACGCCGCCGTGGAGGACTTCTTCTTGACGGTGCCGTGCTCAAGCGGCGCCGTGCCGCCGAAGCCGCACGCCGCGAGCGCGAGGGCCATGGCCGTGGTGGACGTGGCGATCGCAATCCGGCGGTTGCTGCTGGTCATCGTGGGGTGGCTCTCTCTTCTCGGGACACGGCGGGGCGGGCGGTACGACTGTCCGCCCCGCGGCCTGTGGACAGAGGCCACAGGCCGGGCGGCCAGGTCCAGTCCTGGAACAACCCCGATTGACGCGTATAACTTTACCATTGGGATTGATGACGTCAAGTTTTACGCGTAAAGTGGGGCGGGTCAGTCAGTCGGTCAAGTTCAGGAGGTCTGTTGGCTCGCCCGCTCGGCCGCCTCCAGCGCACGGCCCTCGGCTCGCTCGCGCGTCTCAACAGCGGTACATGGACGCCCGGCTGCGGCTGGGAGATCGAGTCCGTCGCCCGCACCATGCAGGTCCTCGACTCCCTGATCGAGCGCGGCTACGCCGCCAAGACGAGCGCGACCGGCCGCTACACGATCACCGAGTCCGGCTGGAATGCTCTGGGGTGGGCCAGCTGCCGCCTGTGCACCCGGCTGATCCGCCTTCCCGAGCAGGCCAGCACCGGTCCCACCGCAACGGTCTGCTCCTGGTGCACCCCCACGCCGTCGCACACCTCCGTGCGCGATCACGCCGCGGCGGCCTCCTTGGATCCGGCCCCGCCCGCCCTGGTAGGCGCCCGGTGACGGCCGGCCTCCTCACCCCCCGTCCCGCCGCCCGGAGCTGGAGCACGCCGGTCGGCGACATCTCGACGACCTGGTCCCTCTCGGTCTACCGCGCGAGCGGCACCGGGGACGCACACGAGTACACCACCCACCGGCTCAGCACCGCGGCACGCGTCTGCGAGGAGTACGCGCTCGAGTCGGCACGGCCCTGGGTCTCGCGCATCACGCTGACCGAGCACGTCCGCGAGGTCACCCGGCGCGCCCTGGAGCACGGGGAGATTCCCTCCGGAGCCACCGTCCCCGCGGGTGCGCCGCCGCGGGACACGCAGGCCTGCGCCCGGCACTACGAGGTCGTGGGCCTGGACCCCGTCACCCTCGTCCTGCCGGATGCCGACGCCGTCCGTGAATTCCTGGCCGAGCTGCCGACGGACGAGCGCTTCGTGTTCCCGGTCGTCGAGGTCACCGTCCGGGACTTCACCCGGGTGATCAACCCCGACGATCTCCCCTCGTCCCGCACCTGAAGCCCGAGCTCCCGCAGCCAGCCGACGTGGTGAGCCGAACCCGAACTGGAGGCACCCCCTGTCCCGTCGAAGGACCACGTCCCCCGCAGTCGATCCGCACGCTCCGCACCCGGCCGGGTGCTCGGCGGACAGCCCCGTGCCCGCCCGGCCCGGCACGACGGCCCGGCTCCGCCGCGTCGGTCCGATCGAGGACTTCCGGCGCTCCGTGACGTTCGAGGGCCATCCGGCGGCCGGCGGATACGTACGCCTGGCCTCTCACGGCCCGTCACCGACCTCCGACCTGATCGTCACCGACGCCGCCGGCCACGAGATCGGACGCGGCTACGAGGACCGGCAGAGGGCCGTCGACGCTCTCGCACAGCACCACGGTCTGCAGCTGCCCATCACCCTGTCGTACGACGGCGGGCTGGCATGACGGGGCAGCCCGGCCGCCGGACCGGCGGCGAACTCACCCCGCTGCAGCGGGCGGGGCTGCACACGGCCGCGGTCCACCCTGAGGGGCATCTGCCGGCGTCGCTCGGCGACAGCGAGCTGCGGGCCCTGGCCGCTCTCGGCCTGGCCAGCCCGCTGGCGTCCCGCTCCCAGCCGGCGGGCATGCTGAGCCGGGCTGCGCGGTTCCGTATCACCGGCGCCGGCAGGGGCAGGATCGTGAGCGAGCCGCTCCCCCGCGTCTACGTGGTGCCCTGTTCCAGCGCCAAGTCCTCCGCCCCGATCGCTCCGGCCGGTGAGATGTACGTGGGGAGCTACCACCGCGCGGCCCGCCGAGCCGCGCTGAGCCAGCTCGGCCCCGGCGACCGCCTGGTGATCCTGTCGGCGAAGTTCGGGATTCTCCGTCTCGAGGACCACATCCTGCGCTACGACCTGCGCGCCGGGCAGCGCGGCACGGTGTCGGGCTCCGTCATGGAGCGCCAGGCCCACCACCTGGCGCTCAGGGCGGCCGAGGTGACGGTGTTCGCGGGCAAGACCTACGCCGCACTGGCACGTCAGGTGTGGCCGGACCTTGCGCACCCGCTGTCCCGGGCCCGGGGCATCGGCGACCACTTGGCGTTCTTCGCCGGCCTGTACGCCTCCGCGCCCGAGGGCAGCCCGCGGTCAACGGAGCGGACACGCGAACGCTTTGCCCCGTCGGCGTCCGCGCCGACCCCGACGAGGGCGTAGCGCGAGCAGCGGCGGCTTCCGGCTGGTCGCGGCGGCGGCAGCAGGTGGGCGGCCTCTGTCCACAACAGATCCGCCGCAGTCTGCCGGGCAACAGCTCCCCGGCCTGCCGGCCCCCGACGATCGGATGCCCCGTGCTCAAAGCGACCCCAGCGCTCTGTCCTGTCCGGCCTGCACCGTCCTCCACGTGCGCGGCCCTGCCGCGGGCGCTCGCCGGTGCTGGTGCGAGCACCCGGCGGCGCGGCGCGCGCCTGCGCTCCTGACCCGACACCGCGGCCGCCCGACTCGCCCGGGTTCGCCGGCCGCGGCCTCTTGCGCTTCTTCCCCGCCCGCCCGCTCGCCGCCCTGGAACGCCACGTGAACCTCTTCGGCCCCAACCGCATCCGTCCTGGCCATCCCGATCAGCCGTGGGCGGTCTGGCTCGTCCCCGGAGACGAGATCCTCGAGCAGACCAACCGCGACGCCGCCCTGGTCACCGCCGGCTCCTACAACGCGGCCTTCGCCGAGCAGGCCCTGCGTGGACCCGGACGCGGCCCGTACGCCGTCGTCCTGCACCACGGGTATGCCTGGCGCAGCGAGGGGGGCCGGTCGCCCGCCGCGCCGTCGGCATTCGACCTGAAGGTGCATGCCGGCCTCGCCGAGCTGCTCCGCACGCAGATCCGCGCCGGCCATCTCAGACCCGGGGAGCTCCTGCCACAGCGGCGTGAGCTGGTCGAGCAGTACCGCGTGGGCTGGCGGACGGTGAAGGAGGCGCTGGACCTGCTCGTCAGGGAGGGGCTGCTGGTCCGCAGCGACGGAGGCGTCCGCGTGTCTGCCGTACCGCTGGTCGAGCCACTGCCGTTGCCGGGCCTCGACCTCATCCCGGTGTCCGTGACAGTGGAAGAGGTCTCACCGGCCACGCACCGCGCGAAGCCCCGGCACCAGCAACTGACCGAGATCCTGCAGGCCTTGATCAGGGACGAGTCGTATCCGCCCGGCTCCAGGATGCCGTCCGCCCCGCAGGTCGCCGAACAGCACGGGTTCTCGCTGAGCTGCGCGCAGTCCGCGCTGCGGGCCCTGAAGGCGCAGGGGCTGACCGTCACGGGACCGGGCGGGCATTCCTACGTCGCCCAGGCGCCGGGCCGCGGCGCACCCGGGTCATCCGGCCAGGAGCGGGCCGACTCGCAGACACACGGGACACGACCGGTTACGCAACGCGCATAACTTGCCGTACCCTCGTCCGTGAAGTCAGTTATCGGCAACAGAGAAGGCGGCATGTCGGACGACCGGTATTACATGCAGCAAGTCCGAGCGCTCCTCGGCTACCAGTCGGCGAGAGAGGTCGACCAGGCCGTGAAGCGAGGTGAGCTGCACGCACCCGAGGGCGAGGACGACAAGGGGCCCTACTGGTCCGCGGAAAGCCTCGACGCGGCCATGCCGCTGAGCCTGGGCCTCATCGCCAAGCTAGCCGGCGTGCACGGGGCCACCCCGCAGAAGTGGCACCGCTCACCCACCGGGAAGGCTGCGCGCGGGTACGAGAAAAACACGCCCTACCCGATGAAGTCCGTCGCCGACGCGATGGGGGTCGCCGTCCCGCAGTTCGAGGAGGCCGTCTACCCGCGCAGGGTCGTGGTCGCGTTCCTCAAAGCCATCGGCTACATGGACGACCGAGGCCGGCTAGTCAAGGAGATCCAGAACAAGGGGCCGGGACGCTGGTCGCCGGTCCGGCCGACGGTTGACCCCCGCCCGGTACCGGAAGCCGAAGAGGAACAAGGTGGCAAGCGCCTGCAGCTGGACCCCCTGACTCGCGGCCGCTACCGCTACTACGCGGTCCACGCAGCCGAGAAGCTCGGCTACAGCTCCAAAGCGGTCTTCGACCAGTCCCTGGCCAAGAAGCGCGTGCCGCCGGCCGACGGATACGACGAGATCCAGCGCCCGTTCTGGTGGGTGGAGACCCTCGAGGCTCACCTCACGGAGATCGAGGACCGCAAGCGGCGGGCCAAGGCCGGCCCGGAGCCGGACGGCTACACCCCAGAGGGCCAGCCGTACCGGCTACTACCCCAGGACAGCTACTACGCCCAGCAGGGCGACGCCGGCACCGGGAAGGAAGCCGGGGCAGAGGCTGGCGAGTAGTCCCTGACCTGCTCCCGTAGGCCTCTTGGTCGACGGGCACCAGCGCGCAACTTCACATTCGCCGCCCGCACTCCCGGCATCTGGCCTGAGCCGACGCCGCGGCTCGCATCACGGAGGCCCGGTCGTTCGACGACGACCGGGCCTCCGTTGATCCGGCGGCCTTCAGCGCCCGGCACGATGGCCCGGGCGCGACCTGGGAGCCCAACGCCAACACCGCCGCCGCCTGATCTCGTCCGCCCACCCGATTCCGAATTCAACGCGTATAACTTGCCTCTTGATGTCGACACGGGTAAACTTATACGCGCTGGAGGGGTTACGGCTCCTCCTGCAGCTCGTACGTGACCCCAGGGAGGACACCCCATTCACTCTGTGATCCAGAAGGCACTCCAGGCGGCGAACGAGCAGCAGGAGGAGACCGTGCGGGAAGTCTTCCGCGCCGCCGGCTTCCTCTGGCAGTGCAAGGGCCGTGACTGTCTCTTCGACAACTCCGCCTCACAGCGCCTTTGCGAGAAGTGCGGACGTCAGCGCAACGGACATCGCGTCGACGACGACATCCCCGTCTCCGCACACCCCGACGACTTCGAGAACCTGCGCGCCGAGCTCAAGGCGTACTTCGCGCGCACCGGCACCGAGTTGCCCGACGCGGTGACGTTCGAGCTGAACTTCGAGAAGGAGTGGCGCAGTTACGGCGCCACCCTCCACTTCGGCGGACGCACGGAGACCCACGACTTCGACAGTGACGTCGGCATGGCCCTGGACGACCTCGGCCAGGCGTGGGACTTCGGCGAGGAGCTGCGCGTCGCCCTGTACCGCTGACCACTTGGAGAGACTGACCGTGCCCACCTTCATGGCGGCCAATCCCGCCACCCCGGCGCCGACCCGCCAGCAGCGCACGTGGCTGCTCGCCGCGCTGCGTGATGAGGACCGGCTCCTCCCGGAGGGAATCGCTCCCCGCTCCCTGGACCTCATGCGCGAGCGTAAGTGGATCACCACCGCGCCGGCCGCCGACGAGAACTCGGGCCTGCGTCACCGGCTCACCGACCACGGCTCCTTCGCTCTGCTGAGCATCCCGAAGGCCAACGCCTTGATGAGTGTGCTGGTCTCCCAGGAGCCGGGCAGGATCGAGACCGCCGTGCAGGAGCGGACGCTGGCCTCGCTCGTACGCGAAGGTCTCGTCACGATGCTCACCCGGCGCGGCGAGCAGGATCCGGACCAGGAGCAGCACCCGTACATCACCAACCTCGGCCGCCGCCTGATCGGTCTGCCCGAGGTCGACGAGACCCCCGCCAGCGAGTACCTGATCGCCGCGCTCGCCGAGCACGGCATCACGACCCACGTCCGGGCCGAGCGCGCTGAATACGGAAACACCCAGGTCGCTTACCGGCGCAAGAACGTCGAGGCGCTGTTCTACCGGACCATCTGGAACCCGGGCCACTACAACCACAGCGCCACGCATCCCGCCTGGATGCACGACAAGCCCTGGACGGGAGTCATCAACCAGGGCGGCCACTACCTGGAGAAGAGCCTCCCCAACGGCCTCGGCCTGAAGGAGGAGAGCGCCCGCATGGCCGCCGCCTTCGCTGCCTGGCTCGACAGCCGCGACGACAGCGCCTTCCAGGACTGACCCGCCCCAGCGTCGGCCGCCCGGCCCCAATCCCTGCAAGGACCTGCCTTCATGCAGCTCAGCACCCGCCTGCACCTCCTCGACCTGATCCGCGTCGCTACCGCCGCCGACTCCGGCTACCGCACGGCCGGACGCGCGGTGGCCAAGGCCTCTGCCACGAGGCAGACCGCCCTGGCCGAACTCCGCGCCCGCCGGGCGGCGTTGGCCGCCGCCCCCGAGGCCGAGCAGGAGCAGGCGCGCCTTGCGCTGCAGGAGGCCGAGGAATCGTTCACGCGGTGCGCCGAGCGGCGGACGGCGGCACGGGCGAAGTGGCAGCGCTCCTACGACCACGCACGGCGGGCCAACGCGACCCTCGGCCGCCAGGTCGCCCGGCTGGCGGGCCGCCACGGCGCTGATGCTCCCCGGCCGAAGGGCGGCCGCGCCAGGCTGGCAGCCGACCTGCTGCGTGAACTGGCTGCCACTCCGGTGGAGTTGATCCAGGCGGCGCACGCCATCCTGGTCCAGTCCAGTGCCGGGAAAGACTCGGTGGTGGCATTGCACCGAGTCGTGCAGTGGGCGAAGGCGGCCGGCTGCCTGGACAAGGTCGTGGTCGTCCATGCGGATATCGGCCAGGACGCCGAGTGGCCGGGGGTCCGCAACCTCGCCCAGCAGCAGGCCGAGCGCTACGGGCTGAAGTTCGTCGTGGTGAAGTCCGACATCGGCTTCCTGGGGATGGTCGAGCGGCGCGGCCTGTGGCCCGATGCGCAGAACCGCCTGTGCACCTCGACCCTCAAGCGCGACGAGGCCGCCAAGCTGTTCACGCAGATCGTCACCGAGCTCGGCCTGCCCGGGCAGGCGCTCATCATCAACTGCCTGGGCATCCGCGCCGACGAGTCCGCTTCGCGACGACGCAAGGACGAACTGGCGATCGACCACCGTGCCAGCAACGGCCGCCGCCTCGTACTGACGTGGCATCCCGTGTTCCATCTGTCCGAGTCAGACATCTGGCAGGAGATCGCGGACGAGGGACTCGACTACCACCCGGTGTATGACGCCCTCATTCCCCGCCTCAGCTGCATCTTCTGTGTGTTGGCGAGCTTCGACGTTCTCGTGCGCGCCGTCCGGCTGTGCTGGGTGCTCGGGCTGCCGACCCCGAAGACGTACGTCGGCCTGGAGTCGAAGATCGGTCACCGCTTCAAGAACCAGTTCGGCATCGCCGAGGTCGTCGAGGAAGCCGCCCGCCTCGAGCGCGAGGAGGGCCCGATCACCTGGCGGCGGGGCGACGCGATCCGCCACCACCTCGGCGAGGACGCCGCCTTCACCTACCTCCACCGCCTCGCCCTGGCGGCATGAGAGCAGCCCACCCACGGAGAGCACGATGCCGACCCCCGCCCCGACCAGCTGCCGGCACTGCGGCATCGGCCACCGCGAGCACGCACAGCGGTGGACCACCGCCGCCGGCTGGCACCAGTGGACCCCGCCCACCCAGCAGCAGATCCGGGAACGCATGGCCCGGCGCCGGGCCGCCCGCACCGGGCGCACCTGACCCGGCCGCACGAACGCGGCAAGCTCCTCGTCCCCGACCGGAAGGTTCCTCACTTGTCCCTCGCCCTCGTGACGTCGACTGCGCCGTCCACTCCCGCAGCACTCCCGCCGCTCGTCGACGCGCCCGAGTTCGACGCCGAACTCGCCCGGTTCCTCGACTCGCTCGACGTCGCGCAGCTGTACGCGGTCGAGACGATGTGCATGCAGCGGCAGGTCGCGAAGTACGAGACGCAGCTGCTGACGGCGCTGCGCCGCCGGGCCCGTGAGGTGGTGGCCGAGGGCGAGACCGCCTCCCGCTGGCCCGTGGTCACCCTCACTTTCGGGACCGGCGCCTACGACAACGGGGTGTTCTGGGACGAGTACAGCGTCGAGGCTCGCCACCTGGACGGCTCGCTGAGCACCGTCGACCTGGACTTCGAGGACGTCTGCGGCGTGCTCGCCGACCTGTCCAGCGCCCTGCGCCCTGATGGCACCGACAGCATCGTCGTGCAGCTGCGCACCGGCGAGTTCGAGTACCAGTGACCGCCGCCCCGACCCGCCCTCCCGCGCCCCGCGCTCCGTCAGGTGGTCGCTGCCGGCGGACCCGGACCGTCCGCTACCGCTGCGCGCACCTTCGTGTGCGCGTCCAGGACGGCGAGGTCTTGTGGTTCGTCCGTGACCTGGGCCCGGCGATCGGTTTCCGGCCGCCGCTCACCGTGGGCTTCGCACACCCGCGCGTGCTGGTGGCTACCCACGGGCTGTGGCCGCTGATGGAGGCCGCCGGCTACCGGCCGCCGGAGGCGTTCACCGCCTGGGCCGAGAACCTCGCCGACCGGCTGACCCGGTCACCGGCACCGCACCTGCTGACGCGCTGACGGCCCTGCACGAGCTGGGCCTGTAGCCGCCCGCCGCCCCGCGGTGCCCTCCCTCTCCCCACGTCGCCCGAGAAGTCAAGGAACCGTCCATGTCCACCGCTGTGCCCGCCCTGTTCACCCTGCCCGACTCGCGCGCACCGGCCCGCACGAAGCCCGGCAAGCCCATGACCATGCTCTCCTACGGTCTGGGCGCCGACTCGACCGCGATCTTGCTGATGTTCCTCGAGGACCCCCTGCGCTATGGCCTGGAGGCGGACCTGTCCGACCTGGTCGTCGTGCATGCCGTCACGGGCAACGAATGGGCCGACAGCCTGTCGTACGTCGACCGGCTCGTGCTCCCGCTCCTCGCCGAGCGTCGCGTGCGCGTGGTCCAGATCGCCCGCATGGGCCGCCACGACGCCGACGGGGTCCTGGTCCTCGACGACTCGCGCAACCCGCGCAGGATCCACCAGGCCGGGCCCTGGCGCCTGTCGGACTGGCTGATCACGGGCGGGACCGTGCCCCAGATGGCCTCCGGACGCAGGACCTGCTCGATCAAGTTCAAGGGCTGGTGCCTTGACCACTGGGCGGCCGCGGAGTTCGGCCAGAGCGTCTTCCGCCGGGTCATCGGCTACCACGCCGGTGAGCGCTCCCGGATGGAGAAGGACACCACGATCCAGGACCGGCTCAACGAGAAGGCCGGGCGGGTGATCTGCGTGCCGTACTACCCGCTGGTGGACGCCGGGATGGACCGCGCTGCCGTCGAGGCGTTCGTGAGAGACCGGCTCGGCGAGCCCATCAAAAAGAGCTATTGCACGTTTTGCCCCTTCAGTGGGGTTTGTGCGTCGCGTGACCGGCACGAGGAGAGGCTCCGGGAGCACCCGGAGTTGGCCGCGGACGCCCTGGTCATGGAGTACGCGTCGATGGCGCTGAACGAGCCGATGTCGCTGTACGGGACGCGCTCGCTCTACCAGCAGCTCACCGAGGACGCGCGCAACGACGAGGTCCTGACCGCTTTCGAAACCCGGCTCGATGCCCTGCCGTTCTCGCTGTACGAAGTGCGCCGCGTGTATCTGCCCGGCCGTACGAAGGACTGCCGTAACCACCACGGCGACCGCTGCGCACGCCCGAGGTGGTGGTGCCGGACGAAGCGGACCGCGGCGTGCCGCCGCCGGCATCCGGCATACGCGATCGGTGACGACGGCGAGCGGACGGAACTGCCGCCGCAGTGCGCGGGCGTGGATCCCGGCTGCCGCGGCGAGCAGGCCAAGGGCCAGGCCTGGAGGTCGGTGCGGACCGTGTGGGAGGGCTCCCGCTGGGATGCAGAGCTCATGCTGCTGCTGCGGGCCAGGGAAGCCGGGGTGCGTCTTCGTGCCGGCGAGTCCTCCCACATCAAGCGGGTCCACTACCTGGAGCCGGGCGAGGGCTACCCGACGGCGGCTGCCTATCTCGTGGCGGCGCCGTCCGGCGCGGACGACAAGCACCGGGACTCGTTCGAACGCAGATGGACCGAGGTGACCGGGCTCATCGGTACCCGGTGGTCGCCGATCCGCCCGCTGAGCCGGTTCCGCCGTCCCGGACGCGGAGCGAAGGTCATTCCGATCATCCGTCCCTCCGGCGTGACCAACGTGCCCCAGCTTCCGGCTGCTTGACGCACGTCTGGTGGAACCGACCGTGGTGGGCCGCCGCTGGGGCGGCCCACGCCGGCCGTGCTGCTGCGCAGCGGGTGGCGGCCTCTGAGCGTGCCCGCGCGGCACGGCGCAGGTGCAACGCCGCGGACGCGCTGCAGGGCCCGATCGGCCCAGGCAGTTCCCGTTCGGTATGGGGCAGTTCCCAGGGCGGCCGCGCTTGCCGGCCGGTGGGAAGGTGATCGCCTGCAGCGGCGTGTTGCGTCGCCCCGCGGGTCGGAGGCCTGCCGTACGTTGCGGCCATGCACATACGATCCGCGCTGATCGGCGCGCTCACCGCAGCGGTGACAGCCAGCACACTCACGGCCGCGGCAGGACATGCCGCGGCCGCCGACGATGAGGGCGCCTGTTCACAGCACGTCAGCATCCGCGGTTACTCCGACGCCCTCGACAAGACGTCCTTCCAGGGTGCCTTCGTTGGCAACCTGTCCGCGCTGGCCGTGGACGGCCACGGCCGCATCTCGGCCCTGTCGGACCGCTCGCTGCTGTTCGGCCTGGACCGCTCGCTCACGCCGGCGTCCGTGGTGTCCCTGGCCGACGAGGCCGGCCAGCCGCTGGACTCGGAGGGCATCGTCATCGACCGCGACGGTACGCGGCTGGTGTCGTCCGAAACGGAGCCGTCGGTACGCCGCTACTCCGCCGACGGCACACTGCTTGCGCGGCTTCCCGTGCCGGCGAACCTCGGCGTCGAGGCAGCGGGCGGCGGCATCCGCAACCGCACCTTCGAAGGCCTGACGATGGACCGGGCCGGGCGGACACTGACGGCGTCCATGGAGGGGTGGCTGCGCAGCGACGGCATCGACACCCGCCGCTTCCAGACCTGGCAGCGGCAGGGCGACGGGGAGTTCGCCCTCGGCCCCCAGTACGCGTACGTGGCCGAGAAGGGATACGGCATCTCCGAGATCGCCGCCACCCATGACGGCCGCTACCTCGTGATGGAGAGGTCGTTCGCTGCGGACGTCGGGTGGACGGCCAAGCTGTACCTCGCGGACCCCGAGGGCGCGAGCGACGTGACCTCGGTCAACTCGCTGACCAGCGCGCAGCAGGATGTGCGGTTCATGGGCCGGACACTGCTCGCCGACCTGAGCGACTGCCCCGCCGGGGACGCGGTGTCCAAGGTCCCCCACCAGCGCAATCCCCTGATCGGGAACATCGAGGGCATGGCCATCACCGAGGCGCACGGCAAGCGGCTTCGGGTGCTGATGGTCACTGACGACGACGAGAGCGCCACCTCGATCACGCGCCTCTTCGCGATGGACGTCCGCCTGCCGTGCAGGTGAAGTCCCGCCGCTCGCTTACCTGATGAGCCCGGCCCGTGGGTGACGGGCCGGGCTCACCGCTGGCCTAGGGGCGCCAGCTCAGCGCCACCGTGTCGGCTCGCGGACCTGCAGGAGACAGATCCGGCCAGCCGGTGTCCCAGGAGAACCACGCACCTCAGTGTGCACGTGAAACAGTCGAAGACCTCGTGATCTCGTTCCGTGGCCGGCCAGCTGGGCCGCCCAACCGTCAAGGAGGAAGTCCGCCGTGACCGCACGACAGGTACTGACCGCCGCCGCATCTGCAGCCGCTCTGCTCGCCTTGAGCGCATGCGGCAGCTCCGACGACGGCAAGCAGTCCGGGAACGACGCGGCGAAGCAGGAGACGAAGCAAGTCGCGAACGCTGCCAAGGCGTACATGACGGCGTGGCTGCAGCGCCCGTCCCAGCCCAAGCAGATGTGCGAGCTCGAGACAAAGGCGGCCCGTCCGAACTACTCCAAGGACGGCGGCTCCCTCGGCGGCTGCGTCACCACCTACACCGCGTACTTCAGCGACCAGAAGCCGGACCAGTCAGCGCTGACGATCGCCGTCGACCACGTCCAGGACGTGCCGGCGTCCAGCAGCCGGCCCGCCGGCAAGGGCGCCCTGGCCACCTGCAAGCGGGCCGGCGGGGAACCCTTCCGCTACGCCCTGCGCCTGGTCAAGGAGGGCGGCGCCTGGCGGATAGCGCAGAAGGTCGAGGCGGACGGCGATCAGTACGCCCACAGCGCCGACCCTGTCGCCGACCTGCTGGCCCACGCATGATCGGCGCCCGCCTGGGCAGTCGCCGCGGCACCAGGAACGTGTGCGCCGACCGGTGAAGGTCATCACGGCCGATGGGCCGGCCCCGCTGCGAGCGGAGCCGGCCCATCGGCATTTGCTCATCCGGCGGTTCTTACAGCGACGTCCTGCCGGCGACCGTGCCGCGCTGACCACGGCTGTCCGGCCCGTGGCGGGTTGGCGGACTCCGACGTCACGACGCCTCCATTGAGCTCTGGGCAGAGGTCGTGGCCTGCGACGCGTGGTGGGCGGAGCGCAGCACGCCGGCGAGGGGTCGGCAGGCGAGGACGGAGATGAGCGCACACACGCTGAGCAGCACAGCGACCAGCATGCGGCCCCCGGCATCGAGCGCCAGGGCAATTCCGAGCGGCGACAGGGAAGCGACGGCCTGGGCCGCGCTGAGGACCGCCTGGTAGCGGCCCGCAGCGCCAGCGGGCGCGGCGGTGGAGATGAACGCCCCGACAGCAACGCTGTAGCAGATCTCCCCCGGCACCAGGATCGCCGCGGCGATCGAGTACCCAAGCGTGGTGTGCTGCACGGCGGCCACCGTGATGCCCAGACCGAGGATTGCCGAGCCGGCGGCGAGGATCGGGACGAGCGGGTACTTCAACTGTTCGCCGCGGCCGACGAGGAGCCGCGTCATGGGCGGAGTGAGCAGCAGGACGACGACCGTGTTGGCGATCATCGCTGTTCCGTACGCGGTCGGTGGCAGCTGGTCGGCGGTCATCAGCAGCGGCAGGACGGAGACCAGGCCCCAGGCACAGACCATGGCGAACACGGCGGCGAGGGCCATCCAGCGCAGGGCCGGGTCGGCGAGGACCTGCCGGTAGGTGAGGTCCTGCTGGGCGGCGGCCGGCGGGCGGGCGGACAGGGTGCGGCGGGCCACGTAGGCGAAGGCGAGGCAGACGAGGCCGTTGATGAGGAACAGAGTGCGGTAGCCGTGGTGGTGGGCTAGGTAGCCCCCGGCACCGCCGCAGATCGCAATGCCGACGTTGGCTGACCAGTAGAGCCAGGCCTGGGCGCGGGTGCGGCCGGCTTGGGTGGGGATGGCGTCGTTGATGGCGGCGGAGACGGCCGGCCGGTGGGCCTCCATGGTCATGCCCAGGCACAGGGAGACCGCGAACAGCGCGGGAAGGGACTGGACGAGAGCGAGCGCGAAGCAGGCCAGCGCGGAAAGGATCATGAGTGTGGTGAGGGCGGTGCGCTGGCCGACCCTGTCGGTGAGGGCGCCGGCGCCGGCCTGGCCCAGGCACCAGCCGATTCCGAAGACGGTCAGTACGGCGCCGACCGCGGTCGTTCCGCGTCCGGTTCCGTCGGCTACGTAGTAGCTGAGGAAGTCCCAGGCGAAGCCGCCGGCCTTCACCGCGAGCGAGCTGGCGATCAGGATCCACACGATGGACTGGGTGGTCCGCGCGGCGGGCGCGGTGGTGATGGTGGCGGGGGCGTGTGTGGCCATGCAGCGTCTCCCGGCAGGCGCGGGCCTGCAGTCGTGTCGGATGGGGGCAAGCCGAAGGCGGCCGTCCCGGAGGGTGCGGCCGCCTTCGACTCGGGGGTGTTCGCGCCTTAGGGGCGCGGACGGCGTACGGATCGGACAGAGCTCTTGCGGAAGGGACGCATGGCGCACTCCTGCTTCACTGGTGCCAACGCCCCGAGGAGACGGGGCTGGGCCGAACGTACGGCGGGCCTGCAGGTGCCGGAGGCCGCGTCGGTTCACCCCGGACATAGTTGAAGCACGGATCTTTTCCCCGGTGCACTGTCCTGTGCCGCGGCGCGTTGTTCACGTCGCTGCCGGGCGGCCGCCGTGGTGGTCGCATCCTGTGCCGACTGCCGTGCGCAGCCGGTGCAGGAAGTCTTGGCCGTCGCCGAGGTGGGTGCCGGCCCCCGCGGCGATGGCCGTGACGGCACTCTCCGCTGCCTGGGAGTCGTGCAGCGCGAGCCAACGCAGGACTGTCTCGAGCGCCTTGGGGCGCTCGCCGGCGCCAGCGTCGGCGAACGCGGCGTGGACGAGGACCTGGGCGAGGTCCTGGCCGGGCAGATGGCTGTGCAGTTCGGCGGCGGCGAGGCGGGCGAGTTCGCCGGCGACGTCACGGACGGCATCAGGGCCGCGGAACCGAAGCGCCCACCGTGTGCGCCGGGCCGGGTCCTCGTACAGCGCGGCGTAGAACAGTGGGTCGAGGCGGCTGCGTATCTGCTCGGCGCCTGGCGGAAGTGCGCCGTCGCCGTTCGGGGACGCCCACCGATCCGGTGTCGGGCGGCGGCGCTGCTCGACCCAGTCCTGGGCAACGGGGCGCGACCACATCGCGCGGCGTCCGATCATCACTTGGGGCTGCGGCACGGCGCCTTGGTTCCGGTTCATGTAGGCGCGCAGGGTGGAGGCGGTGATGGAGGCCAGGGCCGCCAGCGCCCTGGTGCCGATGAGGTTGTCGCCGGCGAGCTCCGGCGCGGTGAAGGTGACCACGCAGTGCTCCAACGGCGGGCGTTGTTCTGCAGGTGACCGGCGGTTGGCCCACAGCGCGAGGTCGTCCAGCCAGTCGCCGCACTCCAGCTGATCGGCAAGGTCGGCCACGCGGAGCAGCCGTCCGCGGGAGGCATCGGCGGCCGGGTCGCCGAGCAGGTCAGCGGCGGTGACGGTCGCGGCCGCGGGTACCGGGTGCTGCTCGAAGGCGCCTGCGGTCGCGTCCCACAGCTGAGGCGGCCGGTACCAGCCAGCGCCGTCCCACCAGTAACCGCCGGCCCGGGTCACGAGCGGCGCATCGGCCTGCCATTGCCCGGCCGGAGCAGCTCCCGGCTCGTCGACCGCGTAGAGCAGGATCGACCGGCCCAGCTGCGGGTGGTCGTGGACGACCCATATCAGGTCCTCGCGTTCGGGATCCGGGATGAGGGTGCGCCGGGCGGCCTCCGGGCACCGGGTGAGGTCCGCGGCGAGGTGGGCGTCATCGACGAAGGGCAGGGAGGGCGCGGGGTGGTCGGTGCTGGCGCCGTTCGCGAGAAGACGGGGAGGCATGGTCAGCGTGTCCTTCAGGGCGGTGGTCAGGCGGTCCGGCGAGGCAGTGCGGTGCGAGCCGGGGGGTTGAGGGCACGGCTCGCTGCTCGGCGCAGCAGGACGGCGTACTCCTGCAGCGCGAGGGGGTCGTGGACGTGGTGGTCTGCTGCGGTGAGGCTGAGTACGCCGACCAGATGCCGTCCGCGAAGGACCGGCGTGGCGAGGGTGCACCCGCCGGGGTGGCGGCACAGGGCGATGCGGGTGGAGCGGATGGAGCGCTGGAGGGTCTGGGGCAGCGCCAGGGGCCGGTCGTCGGCGTCGGCGGCGAGGTCGTCGGGGAGGTAGGCCAGAGCCACCCGTCCCGCGGCAGTCGCTCTCGGGTCGTGGCCCTGCTGGGAGGCCGCGACACTGAACTGCGGGTCGGGGCACAGGAGGTCGACGAGCGTGAGGCGAAGTCCGATGCCGATCCGGTAGTGCGGCTCGTGCCAGGCAACGGCACGTCCGGTCTCGTGGTGGAGGTCCTCGACGATGCGCCGTACGGGCCCGGTGACCGGGTCCGGGCCGACGCGGGGTGAGGCGAACTGCGCGAAGTTGCGGGTGAGCCGGTAGGTGCCGCGGCGGGTTCCGTATTCGACGAGCTGCTCCAGGTGGGCCGCCTTGAGGAGCTTGGAGGCGTGGGAGGGCTGCACGTCGGCTTCACGGGCGATGTCCGCGAGCTGGTGTTCGTCGTGGGCGCCCAGGCGTAGCAGCGCGCGCAGGACGCGGAAGCCGCGTCCTGCGGACTGGGGCGGCCGGCGGCCTTCCGCGTCGGCGACCGGCTCCGGCGCCACGGCGAGCGGGGTGCGGGGTGCGGACGGGATGGGGCTGGGGGGTGTGGCGGTGCTGGACATGCGACTCCCGGTCAGTGCGGCGCGGGCAGACTCCAGGAGCGGGGGCCGGCATGGCCCCGCGGGCGGGGAGTTGGGATGACGGTCAGGGCCGGTAGGCGCGTCGTCGGGAGCGCGGAACCTGGGGCTCGGGGAGGTCCAGGTCCTGCTGTGTGACGTCGTCGCCGAGGTCCGCGCTGCTGTAGCGCGGTTCCACGAACAGCAGGTGGGCTCGCCATTCTGGCGGTGGCGACAGGGGCGCGGGCCGGGGCCGGCGCACGCTGTCGGCGTTCCGGCCGGACGGGATACGACGCTGAGGGTGCACGTCCTCTTCTTCTCCTTGTTCTACTGCTCGCTCAGGCCTTCAACGCCGTGCTCGTGCCGGTGGGCGGCGGCCGGTCCGGCACGAGCTGGAGGACGCTGCTGCGGCCGCGGCGCCATTTGATGATCACGCCGGGAGCGTGGCTGGAGCTGCAGGCGTACGCAGCGCGTACGCGAACGCTCTGACCTGCTCCAGGGCGCCCTCGAGGCCGCGCGGTCCGGCGGTGTGCAGCAGAGGCCGGACCAGCGGGGAGCCGATCACCACGGCGTCGACGAACGGGGCCACGTCGGCGGCCCGTTCAGGCGTGGAGATGCCGATCCCGGCGACCAGCGGGTAGGAGGTGGTGGCCCGCAGCCGCGTCGTGTAGTCGTGGAGGGCGGGCAGGTCCAGCGGCCCCTGGTAGCCGGTGGGCGCTGCTGCGGCGGGGACATAGACCCAGCCCGAGGCGGCCTTGGTGATAGCGCGCAGCTGGCTGTCGTCGGCGCTGCGCGGGGCGAACTGCGGCGCGTGGATGCCGGCTTCGCGCGCGGCGTCGAGCCACGGGCCGGCCTCTGTGAGGGGCAAGTCGGGGATCATCGCGCCGGCGGCGCCCGCCTGAGCGAGATCCTGGGCGAACCGCTCGATCCCGAAGTCGCAGACCGATGTCCAGTAGGCCATGGCGACCACCGGGACGTCGGTGCTGGACGTGACAAGGCGGATCGTGGAAAAGACGTGCGCCATGCGGGTGCCCTGCGCGAGGGCCCGAGTGTAGGCCGCGGAAATGTCGGGGCCGTCGAAGGCCGGCGTGCGGTGCGGGACGCCGACTTCGAGGAAGTCAGCGCCGTGCCGGACGAAAGCGCGCAAGGCCTCGATCCCGGCGGTCCAGTTGGGGAAGCCCGCAGGCAGGAATGCGCCGAGTGCGGCGCGTCGGCGGCGGTTGAGCAGCGCAGTCAGTGCTTCTGCGGCAGGCGTGCGTGGGGTCATGACGGGGCGCCTTTCACGGGCGGGGGTGAGGGGGGTAGATAGGTGTGAGTGGAAGGCGGCCCGCGGCCGCGGTTCCGCGCCTGGTGGCCGGCGGCGTACGTCGGGTGCCGCCGCGTCTGCCCGTCCTCGGCCGGTTCGTTGCCGGCCTACGCAAAGAGGGACGAGGAACCGACGCCGAAGCAGATGGAGCACGTACTGCACCGGGGATGCGGAGAACTCCGCGGCGGTGTGACGGCGGAGAACTGGCAGTCCGGCGCGGGAATTCCTGACGAGGAGCAGGGATGGGCGCTTTCCGGGGAGCGGTGTCGGATCCGACACCGCTCCGTCATCGGAAGCGGGATTCCGGCACGGCAGTCGGGAAAGCGCCGGGCCGGGGACGCTCTGCCGTCAGCCGGCGAGCTGCAGGAGCATGTCCTTGCGGATCCACCCGTAGGTGCCCGCAGGCAGGCCGGACTTCGACCGGTAGATCAGCTTCGTGTAGTACCAGTCGCTCTTGCCGCAGTAGACCCGCAGGTCATCGCCGTTGTAGAGGAATCCCTTGCTGCTGTAGCTGGTCCCGGGCCCCGTGCGGTAGTTGACGCCGTTGTAGCCCACGATGGCGTTGTGGTCGGCGATGTTGTAGGTGCAGGCGGACGAGTCCGCGGCGGAGGCGGCAGGCGCCAGGGCCGCGGCGGTTCCGCCGAGGAGAGAGACGGACAGGGCCACGGTGGCCAGTCGTCGGCTTATGGCAGTCACAGCGATCTGTGTCCCTTCAGGACAGGTTGATAGGGGGTGCGGCGCCACCCGCTCACCACGCGTAGGCGGGAGCGGGCTGCGCAGCCGGGGCTCAACGCGGAGCCCCGACAGCAGGGCCTTGGGCCGTCAGGACTGGTCCGTCGCACGGCGGCCGGCACGACGCCGGCCGTAGCCGACGACGCCCACCGACGTCACACCGGCGGCGAGCAGTCCCGCGGCGGTCAGGGCCAGCGCCGTGTTCCCGTCGGAGCCGGTGTGCGCGAGGCTCCCGGCGGGCGTGATGGTGTCAGCGGCGCTGATCTGCTGAGCGGTGCCGCCCTTGGGCGAGGCCTTCGTGCCGTCCGACGTGCCGTCCGAGGTCGCGCTCGGCGACGGTTCCGAGGTCGGATCGGTACCCGGGTCCGTGCCCGGGTCCGTCGGGTCCGTGGTGGGCGGGTCCGTGGGATCGGTGGTCGGCGGGTCCGTCGGATCGGTCGTCGGCGGGTCGGTCGGGTCCGTGGTGGGCGGATCCGTCGGGTCCGTGGTCGGCGGATCCGTGGGATCGGTCGTCGGCGGGTCGGTCGGGTCCGTGGTGGGCGGGTCCGTCGGGTCGGTCGACGGCGGGTCCGTCGGGTCGGTGCCCGGATCGGTGGGCGGGACGGGGGGGTCCGTGCCCGGCTCACCGGGATCGGTCGGATCGGTCGTCGGGTCCGTGCCCGGCTCCCCCGTGGGGTCCGGGCTGGGCGTCGAGGCGTCCGCCGAGACCTCCACCTTCAGATCCAGCGACGCCCCGTCGGCAGCCGACGCGGACGTCTGGGGCGCCGGGGATTCGGTAGCGGCGAGCGCGGCCGGCGCGGCCAGCGCGCCCGACGCGGCGACGAGCGCGGCGGTCGTCACGACACGCCGCAGCACGCGCGAGCGGGTCATACGCATGAGTGAGATCAGCCTCCACAGGTGCACGGCAGGCCCGGCCGGTCGACGCGTGCTGCGCCGAGGCGGAGTACCTGCTGGTGAACTGATCTTGGAAGCGCGGGCCTGTGGATAGAGTCCGCCGATTTCCAGCGCGCCCGGCCCTCAGCGACGCTCACCCGGAAGCACTGGTTCCGGTGCTGATCCCACGCCCGAGCTCCCGCCGCGGGCGGTCGGGCATCTCGTGTGCCGGTGGAGGTCAAGTCGGCTGCCACCATGGGGTGATGACCCAGACGCTGCTGTTCGGTGCGGGGATCGCACTGGGATACCTGCTCAGGTGGTGGAGTCCCGTTGGCCGAGCGGTGTCCTGGGCGCAGCGCCAGGAGCGCGGATCGGCAGCGTGGTGGCTGGCTCAGCCCGTGCTGGCCGTTGCGGTGGTGGCACTGTTTGTCGGGCATCCCCGGCGCAGCCGGCGCAACGTCCGTTCCTGGCGCGTGGAACCGCCCCTTGCCGCGCCTCGGCTTGATCCGGAGTGGCTGGACAAGCGGCGGGCGCCGTGAGCCTGCCCTGCTGGCCTGCCAGCACCGACGGCTGCGGCCGGGTATGACGAGACCCGGCGCACACACGGGGGGATGTACGCCGGGCTCTTCGGCCACCGTAGTCGACCAGGTGCCCGCACAGGGGCACATATTCGGTTCATCGGGCCGCGGGCATCAGTTCGGCTGGTTCCGGGCCGCTGCTGTGGAGGTGCACGGCGAGGCGACGGCGGGTGACGAGCAGCAGGAGGCAGCCCGCTGCGGCACCGCCAGCCGCTACGGCGGCTGCGCCGGCCGGCACGGTCGCCGGGACGAGTCCGGCGAGAGCCGTCCCGGCGGCCTGTCCCAGCCCCAGGCACGCGACCAGCCAGGCGGAGGCCTCGGCGAGGGTGCGGGACGGGACGAGGACATCGAGCGCGTGGAAGCTCGTCACCAGCAGCGGAGCGAGAAAGAGCCCGGTCAGGGCAGCGGATCCGACGGCGAGGTGGGGAGCGGGGTCGGTCAGCATCGCCACCGTGCCGAGGAGGAACCCGGCGCCGATGACCAGGAGTTGGCGGGCCACGGTACCCGGCCAGGAGCGTCGGCCGTAGTACAGGCCGCCCAGCAGGCTGCCCGCGGCGAGGGCGGCGGGGATGGTCGTCGCGAGATATCCGGCGTCGTGACGTTCTCCTGCTGCGACGCCCGCCACGTTGAGCGCGCCGAGGGTGATGCCGATCCCGAACAGGGCCGCGACCAGGGCACGCAGGCCGGGAACGCGAAGCGGTCCGAGCCAGTGAGCGCGGGTGGTGACCGGCAGCCAGACGCGTATGGGAGGTGCGGAGAGGAAGAGGACCGCTCCGGCTGCCCCGACGGCCGCGGTGGCGGCGAGCACGAGGGCGGTGCCGGCGGCCGCATCGAGGCCCAGGACGAGGAGGGGGCCGGCGATGAAGACCACTTCCTGCGCGCAGGCGTCGAGGGCGAGCACGGCGCGACGCTCGCGCGGGTCGGTCACCAGGCGGGGCCATGCGACACGTGCCGCGGCCTCGAGCGGCGGAGTGCATGCTCCCGCGGCCGTGGCGAGGAGGGTGGCTGGCAGCGGGTGGTCGGCCGGTCTGATCAGCGCCAGTCCGGCGAAGGCCGCGGTGGCGGCCGCGGCGGTGACGCCGACGGCGACGACGTGGCCGCGCCGGTCGAGCAGCCTGCCCCATCCCGGCTGGCCGAGGGCGGCCGCCAGTCCGTACACGGCGGCGAGCGCACCGGCCAGTGCCAGGGTGCCGCCGTCGGCGCGTACGGCGATCAGGATGGCCAGTGGGGCCATGGCGACGGGGAGATGGCCGATGATCACGCCGGCCAGCAGGCGGGTGACGAACGGGACGGCCAGGACGTCGCGGTACCGGGGCGCCGGGCGCAGCGGGGGCCGGTGCAGGAGAGGGCTGGTGGTCATGTGCGGGCAGTCCTTGGGTGTCGTACGCCGGGCGGTTCGCGTCGCTGCGTGGGAGAAAGGGGAGATGCCGGGCCGGCGGCTGTGGCGAACAGGCGTGGTGGGCACCGCTGCGGGCTGTGCCGGGCGTGTGGTGCCCGGCCAACTCCGCAGGCTTGTTGGCACGTCAGTACAGGCGGGTGCTCGCCCGCGCGGGGTGCGGCACTCTGGCCTGGAGGGGCACCGAATCCCCTGATCGCGGTGCCAACTGGCCCTCGTCGGTGCCGACTACGCATCCTCGTCACGCCGTCGGCCGCCTATCCGGCGCGGGGGAAGACCGGCGGGGTCCAGCCGATGTACTTGGCGTTCCACTTGGTCTCGAAGAGCCCGGCGTCGACGACGTCGATGTAGCCCGGCCTGAGGATGTCGTTGCTGGCCACCTTGCCGCCGCCGAGGTAGACGGCGATGTGGCCGGCTCTGTGGCCCGTGTCCCAATACATCAGCGCCCCGGCGGGCGGGTGCCGGTCCCCGTCATGGCGCATGGATGCGGGGACGACTTTGTAGTGGTCGATGGCGTAGTTGACGCCGGAGAAGCTCCAGCCGTAGACGTTCGCGGTGAAGGCCAGGCAGCGCTGGTACCAGCCGCTCGACGAGCCGGCTCCGGAGTGGGCCTTGGCCCAGGCGATCGCCTCGGCAACCGAGCGCGGATTGTTCAGCTTCCAGGTCTGCTTGCCGTCGGTGAACTTCCCGCCGGCGCTGCCTCCCGGTGTGGTCGGCTGGGCCACGCCGCACGAGTTCTCGCTGGTGACCGTCTCGCTGCTGCCAGCGCCGCCACTGCTGCTGGTGTTGCCGGTGGTTGAGCCGCCGCGTTCGACGTTGATGCCGGCTTCCTGGGCGAGCTTGCGCATGGAGCTCTCATGGCCGGCGTACAGCTCCGGGTGCGCGCTCTTTTGGACCTTCTGGGCAGCGTCGCCGAGCGGCAGTTTCTCCCAGCCCTTGATGTCGACCAGGCCGCTGTTGCCGCCGCGCCCCAGGAAGAAGGAGGTGGCGGCGAACGTCGGGCCGGTCTTGGGGTCGGTGATCTGCGCCTTGGTGCCCCAGCCCATGCTGGGCCGCTGCTGGAAGAGGCCGACGCTGTCGGCATCGCCATGGGTGAGGTTTTGCAGGGTCGATTCCTGCATGGCGGTCATGAGGGCGATGAGGGTGGCCCGGCCGGGCAGACCGGCCTTCTTCGCTGCGGCGTCGATCGCTTTGGCGTAGGTGATCTGCTGCTGGTGCAGCGTTCCGGAGGCCTGCACCGTGGAGGTGTCCGTCACCGCGGAGGCGTCGGAGGTGCCGGGCCCGGTGTCCTCGCATGCGGAGGCGCCGGCCTTGCCTGCGGGGAAGAACATGCCGAGGACGATCAGTCCGATCAGGAAGACGACCATGGCGATGGCGCCGAATTTCAGCTGGGCGCCCTTCTTGACGGCGCCGGTGGCCTTGAGGGCGCCGCGCATCACATCCCGCTGGTCCACGGCTACTCCTTCAGCCCGAGGACGCGGGTGACCATCCAGGGGGACGCCAGGTCGGCGCGCGCCACTTCGAGCGTCAGGTGCCGGGTGTAGGTGTAGGAGTCGGTGCCCTTCACCGCGAGCGTGACGTCGGCCTGCAGGTACACCCGGATCGAGGTGTCCGGGGCGGGGCGCTGCTTGGCACTGGGCTGTCCGATGGCGACGTGCGTGGGCTTGGCCTCGGTGGCCTGTGCCGCGACGAGTTGGTTGAAGTCGGCGTCGTCGTGCTTTTCCAGGTTCTCGACGAGCGGGGTGGAGGCGTACGGGGCAGCCCGCTCGACGGACGCCTTGTGGCTGCCGTCCTCGACCGGGCGGCGCTCGGTGTAGGCGGTGATGAAGGCCCTGGCCACAGCGGTCGGCGAGTCGGCAACGGTCGGGGCGCTGGCGGTCGGCGCGGGGGTGGTGGGGTCCGGGGCCTGGGGGGCTTCCACGGTGGGGGTCGCCTTGGGCGCGGCCTGGTGGCTGTCGCCGCGGTCGGGCCACAGCCAGGCCGCTGCGGCCACGACCGCGGACACGACCAGCGCGACGATCGGGATCACCACCGGGGTGGGGGTCCGCCGGCGCTCCTCGCGGATCCAGTCGGCGAGGTCGTCGCGGCGTGCCTCGCGCCACCGGCGCCTGGCCTTGCGGCGCTTGCGGCGCGGCAATTGGGCCAGTTCGGGCGGGAGTTCCTCGGCGCGCAGGGCCTCGCGCCACTCGGCGGCGCTCTGCGGGACCTGCCGGCGACGGGAGGTGGGACGGGAGGAGGCGGACTGAGGTGCGGTGTCGGTCGGGTCGGTGTCGTGCTCGTGCGTCACTGCGGGCTCCGTACGACGGCGCGCGAAGGCGGATGCGGGCATGGCGGGATGGCCCCGGGGCGGTCCGGCCGCTCATGCGGCCGGACCGCCGGGGGACTTGACGGGGATGGCGGGGCGGGGAGAGTCCGGCTCAGCCGGGCTCAGGAACCCGGTCGCGGGCGCGGCGGCCCGTTGCGGGTACCGCTGGCCGGCAGGGCGCCACCGCCGGCCGGCCGCGGCGGGCGCGACGGCCGGGGCGGAGCCGCGGGCGCCGGGTAGGTGCGGAAGCGCGCTCCGGTCGGGTTGGCGGGCCGGTTGATGACGGTGCCGGTGACGACCCGTCCGCTGCCTCCGGGCGACGGCGGCGGGGGGCCGTGACGCGGCGGCGCACCGGGCCGGACTCCGTACGGGCCGGCGGTGGTTCCGCCTGATCCCCCGCGCCCGGGCGCTCCGGGGCGTCGCGGTCCCGGACGGGGGCCGGTGCCGGGCCTGCGGTGTCCGCCGGGCCGGGTGCCCCCGGGACCGGTCGGACCGCCGGGTCCGCCGGGCCGGCCGGATCCCGGGCCGCCCGGGCCGGTGCCGCCGGGAAGACCGGAGCCAGGTCCGCGCCGGGGCAGGTGGACCGTGGGCGGGTAGCTCGGCGGCGGCGGAATGTTCCGCGTGGGGCGGCTGGGCACGTTGGTCCCGGAGGACGGCGGCTGCCCGCCGCCGCTGGGCCCGGGATCACTGCGCCTGGGGCTGGGGTAGCGGTCCATGTCCCCGAGGCCGCCGCGCCGGCCGCGGACGGCGCTGCGCAGACGGCGCGCGGAGACCATCCGGCCGAGCGTGTTGAACACGCCGCGTCCGGCCATCTGGGCGCCGCCGGCGGAGACGATGCCGTCCAGCCGGCCGCGGACCTGGAACGCCACGGCGGTGGCGCCGACGTTGAGGGCGCTGACCATGAGCCAGCCGTACGTCTGCAGCAGACCCATGGTCGCCACCGAGACGATCATCACCGAGCCGAGGAGCATGGTGGCCGTGAAGCTGACCATGACCAGCCCGACCAGCATCTCGAACCACTGAACGCCCCATTGGCGGGGTTTGCCCGGTATGCACCACAGTGTGGCGAAGGCGACGCCGCACACCAGCAGCATCAAGGCGCCGAGAAGGCTGGCCAGGGTGGTGAACGCCAGCATGATCACCAGGGCGGAGAAGATCGCGCAGCTGATGATGCCGGCGATGAGCACGCCGATCCGGCCGCCAGGGGTGTGGCCCTGGCGCCACTGCACCGCCTCCTTGCCCACGGTGTCGGTATTGAGGGTGGAGGCGAGGAAGTCTTCGCGGTCGTCCATGTCGGTGCCGCGCTTGACGACGTCGTAGCCCCACCGCTGGCAGGCCTTGATCGAACCAAGATCCGCTATGCACCAGGGGGTTGCCACGTAGGTGCGCCAGACGGCGTCGGCGGCCCGGCGGACGGTGTTGTCCTTGTCGTTGTCGCTCCACTGCGGTTCGGGGGTCTTGAAGGGCATG
Organism: Streptomyces sp. NPDC002520; assembly: GCF_053595235.1. Classification (NCBI taxonomy): domain Bacteria; kingdom Bacillati; phylum Actinomycetota; class Actinomycetes; order Kitasatosporales; family Streptomycetaceae; genus Streptomyces; species Streptomyces sp. NPDC002520. The sequence goes on from NZ_JBSFXG010000006.1 coordinate 246,021, forward strand.
GCGGCGTCGTCACTGCCGGACAGTCCCGACCCGATGGTCGTCATCGCGACCGAGGCCCCCAACTGCCGGCCGTTGTCGACGCCCTTGACCCAGGTGGAGGGGGCGACGAGGAAGGTGGTGGCGATCGCCGCGCTGGCCGCGACCCAGGCGATCTGGCCCAGTGGCGAGGACTCCGAGCGCTTGGCCCAGGCGATGAACCCGCCGACCGCGACCGCGGTGGGCAGGAACATCGTCATCATCGGTTCGGCTGCCGCGCCGATGGCCCGGGAGATCGGCTCCTCGATCTCGGGCAGGCTCACGACGTTGAAGCACCAGCCGACCACCACGACCGCGGCGCGGCCGAGGATCGTCAGGACCTGCATCAGCATGTTGCCGAAACCGTGCAGCCAGCCGTCGACCAGGTCCCCGCCCGTGAGGTCGTCGCTCAGCTGCTTGTCGAGCTGGTAGACCTCGGGGTCGAAAGACTCGAACAGGGTTCCCTGGCCCGGGGGTTTGAAGGGGGACGGCATCATGTCGCCGATGCCGCCCGGCTTGTAGTCGTCGGTGCCGTCGGCGGCGGCGGACGGCGCGAAGACGCCGAGGGTGGCCAGGATGGCGGCGGTCGGGGTCAACAGGGCGCGCAGGCGCGGCATGGCGATCCATATCCGCAAGGCCGCGCCGCGCAGTCGTTCCAGCAGTTGCTTCATGCGGTGCGCTCCAGTACATCGGCCACCGGGTCCGTGTGCGCGTAGCGGGATGCGTCGGCCTCGGCGCCGGCCGTGCGGACCGTGGCCAGCACTCCCTTGCCGGCCGGGCGGGTGCCGGCGGCGGGGACGTCCTGGACGATCGCGACCGAGGCGGTCAGGGTGCGCTGTCGTCGAGTCACGGCGGTCTGCCTCCCGGGTACGCAGGCGGCGTCGGCCGGCCCGCTGCGGATGGGGGTCATGCGGCTTCCGACCCTTCCGCCGCCGGGCTGTGGACAGAGTCCGCGTCCTGCGCGCCGGCCGGCTCCTCGTACAGCGCCGCCTCCTCGGCTTCGGCGTGGTCCGCGGCCTGGTCCTTGGGGTTGGTGGACAGCGCGCGCAGCAGCTCGTAACTGGGGGCGTCCCACTGCATGGTGGCCACCCGGTCGCGGCGGTCCCGGATGATGCAGTGGCCGTGGCGGATGTTGCCGTGGGCGTCCTTGCCGACGCCGTGGATGAGGGCGCGGGTGCTGTCGGAGACCGGCAGGCGCAGCAGTTCGGCCATCGCGTCCTGCTGGGAGCGGGTGCTCTGCTCGAACGCGCAGACCGTGGTGATCGCTTCGAGGACACCGTCCATGCCCAGCAACGACTTGGGGTCCTGGGTGTCGATCGCCAGCGACGTGTCCAACGCCCGCCCGGTGCGGGCGATGTAGTCGATGAAGCGGCGGCCGTCGTCGGTGCCGGTGAGGACGTGCACCTCCGGGATCGCCACGACCTTGGGGAGGTCCCGCAGGTCGGCGCGGGCGGAGGTGTTGAGGGCGTAGGCGATCAGGCCGCGCATCAGGGCCAGGCTGACGCGCTCGGTCATCGTCATGTCGGACGGCTTGGTCCCGGCCTGCGGCATCGTCAGCCCCGGGACCTGCACCAGCCACAGACCCGGCTCGGGCCGCAGCGGGGAGGCCCCGGAACGGGGCTTGCCGAGCAGGGGCGCACCGAGCTGGGTACGGGAGAGCTCGGCGAGGGCGTTGCCGGCCCCGACGGCGATCGGGTCGCTGTCGGCCTGGAGCATCTCAATGACCCGCCACGTTGCCGGGTCCTCGTGCTGCGCGACGGCGTTGGCGGCGCGCAGCAGGTGGGTCTCCACCGAGTCCCGCATCCGCTCCGGCAGGATGATCAGCAGCTGGCTGACGACCTGCAGGGCGGCATCGCCCTTGGGCAGCATGCGGAACACGTCGGCGACCGCGGGCGTGTCCACGCCGCAGGTGACGTGGTGGGAGTCCAGGCCCAGGTACTCGCCGGCCTTTACCAGGCCGCCCTCATCCCCCTTGAAGCCCAGCATCAGGGAGAACGCACCCTTGAGACCGGCGATCAGCGTCGCCAGCATCATCGAGGTCGTCTTGCCGCGGCCCGACCGGCCGACGAAGGCCGTTGTCGTCGCATCTCCCCGGGCCGAGCCGGCGGTGATGTCGATGCGGCACACGCCTGGGGTGGTGCCGGTGAGCAGGCCGGCGATCGGGCCTTCGTCGTCCCCGGCCTCGGAGCCGCCCCAGAACATGCTGGCGGCGAGCGCGTCCGTGGTGCGGATGTGCCCAAGGTCCAGGACGCGGAGCATGTCGCCGATCTGCGTCTCCAGCCACAGCTCCCGCTGCTCCTCGGACGCGACGACGACGTCGATGCTCAGGCCGGCGTAGTGGGCGACGACCGCGTCGCAGCGGGCACGCAGGTCCTCGAGGCTTTCGGTGCTGGAGACCACGATGCGGGGGTGGTCCTCCAGGAGGGTCATGCCGTCGCGGGACATCTGCCGGCGCAGGTCCTCCATGACCGCTTCGGTCTCCTCCGTCTCCGCGAACGTCTCTCCGGCACTGCCTTCGGCCGCGCTCTTGCGCTGCTCCTTGGCGGACTGGCGCTGCTTGTCGACGTTCTTGATCGCGGTTCCCTTGCGCCACACCGAGAAGCGGACCGACGCCTCCGGGCACACCAGGGCCTCCTCGCCGGTGTCTGGGTGGGAGTAGGTGATCTCGCTGAGGCAGCGCAGCCACTCCTGCTCCCCCGGCGTGATCAGTTCCTGCGGGAAGACGGGCATGGCGAGCACGCTGACCCAGGCGGCGGTCTCGCCGCGGGCGTCGATCATGCGGACGTGGTCGCTGTGCGGGATGGCCTTGGACTGGGTCAGGCGCACCAGGGCGGCGCCGCTGACGGTGGGCAGGTTCGGCGGGGCGGGCTGCGGCCGGTAGGACTCCCTGGAGATCGCCCAGGCCAGCAGCTCGGCGGGGGCGATGCGGGCCCGCCAGGGGGTGGCCTCCAGGCGGCGCTCCAGGCGGCGGGCCAGGCCGTCGAGGTGGGCGAGTTCGGTGTCGTCGAGGCCGGTGTGCCCGACGCCGAGCGCGCTCGCGACGCCGTTCTTGACGGTTGCGTTGGCGGCGGAGTCCCGCTCGGCGATGCGGATGCCGAGCAGGATGTGCCGCTGGGGCAGGTCGAGGGTGTCCAGCCGGCGGGCCCACATGTCGGCGACCATCTCGATGTCCCCGGCGCTGAAGATCTGGTGGGCCTCCTCGCGGTAGATCTCGCCGTCCAGCCGCGCCCAGATGATTTTGAGGTGGCAGTCGTAGCCGGGCAGGACCTTGGCCAGGGCGAGGGCGGCGGCGTCCTGCTCGATGTCCTGGCGGTCCTCGGGCATCAGGTCCGTGTTGGCGGAGTAGAGGGTGTACCAGGCCTCCGCGGCGACGTCCGTGACGACCAGGCCGTCGGCGACGGCAACCAACTGCGGTTCCTTCATGAGCCGTTCGGCGCCCAGACCCAGCAGGCGGCCGAACTTGGACGCGGACTTCTTCGCCGCCTTGGTGGTGCTGCTCATCGGGTGGACTCCTTCACGGTGCGGGGGGCGGATCGGCGGCGTGGGGGTGCGGGGCGGGCGAGGGCGGTGGCGTCCTCGTCGCTGAGGTGGGCGGCCTGGACCAGGCGCGTGCCGGTCCGGTCGAGGTGGTGCCACAGCCCCGGGCGCCAGGGGGCTGACGGAGGCTGGTCTTGGCCGCGGACGCCGGCGATGCGCCACGTGCGGTCGGTCGGTTCGGCCAGCAGGCGGGTGGTGAACAGGTTGCGGACGACGTGTCCGAGAGCGCGCGGCGGCTCGCAGCAGGCCAGGACGACCTGGATCCCGGCGAGCCGGCCGTGCGCGAGGACGGCCGTCAGCGCGTCCAGCGGCACGCCGTTGGGCCGGGGATCCGCGAAGTGGTTGCACAGGACGTCGGTGGTGCCGTGGTTCTCGACCAGCAGCAGCCGCGCAGGACCGGGGGCGCCGAGCTCGGCACGGCTGCGGGCCTGGTGGGCCAGGTCCATCAGGTGGCGGTGGACGGCGTCGGGTTCATGGACGTAGGTGACGTCCTCCAGTCCCTCGGCCCACGGGTGCTCGCTGGTGTGGACGTCGATGATGTCGACGTGCGCGCCGGCGGCCAGGGCCTGGGCGCCGAGGGCGCGCAGCACGGTGGTGTGGCCCATGCCGCCAGGGGCGGCGACCAGGAGGTGTCCGTCGGCCGGGGTGAGGTAGACGGGCTGATCGCCGGCGGCCAGGCCGATCAGGGGGTGGGGGCTGCGGGCGGCGGCTCGGCGTCCCCGGCCCCGAGTCAACTGCACACGGGCGCGGGGCAGTCGGGCGGCGCTCACTGGGGTGCTCCCGGCTCGATCACTCCGCGGGCGAAGGCGCGGGCCTCGGCGTCGCTGAGGTAGAGGGCCTGGAAGGCGGTGACCTGCTGGCTGGCGACCAGGTGCATCCGGCCCGGGACGAGGGAGGAGGGCGGGACGGCCCAGGCCTCCGGGGCGACGCGCTGCCACAGGGCGGCGCCGCCCAGGGCCAGGATGCGGGTGGGGAACACCTGGGCGACCGGCACGGCGCCCAGGCCGGGCAGGCCGACGCGCGGGTTGCCGGCGAAGACCTGGATCCCGAAGGCCGGTCCGCTGGCGAGCAGGACGCCGAGGGCCTCCACCCCGGGCGCCTCGTCCAACTGCGTCTCCGGGCGGGTCTGGGACCAGTACTCGCGCAGTCCGTACGCGACGGTGCCGAGGTGCTCGATGACCATGACCCGGCGCCCGGGCCAGCCGCCGTCCCAGCTGCTGGTGCCGTCCTGCAGGGAGGCGACGCTGACGAGCAGGTGGTCGTGGATGGCGGCGATGCGGGAGAGGTAGCGCACGCCGGGCAGGTCGCGGGCCCAGTGGTGGCCGGTGCCGCCCGGGTCGATGAGGTCGACGCTCGCGCCCAGGGCCAGGGCCTGCGCGGTCAGCGTGCGCAGCAGGGTGGTGGTGCCGCCGCCGGCGCCGGTGGCGACCAGGGCATGCTCGGCCGTGGCGGGCAGCGTGATCGGCCGGTCGCCGTCGGCGAGGCCGAGCAGCGGGGTGCCCGCCGCGCCCAGGGCGGCCAGGGTGTGCGGGTCGGACAGGCGGACGGAGTTGCGCAGGGCCTGGATCGGCATGGAGGTCTGGGTGGTCATCGTCAGGTGCCCTTCGGTGTCTGCCTGCCGGTGCGCCGCTGCCGTCTGCTGGTCTTGGAGCGGGCCTTGGCCACGGCGTCGGGTCCGTACATCCGCAGCCGCGGCCGCAGGTGCGCGGGCTTGCCGCTGCTCTCGGCGGCATCGGGGATGTGGTCGTCGGTGGTGAACAGGGAGGAGAAGGCCGGCATCTCGGCGAGCTGCGGGAAGCGTTCGGCCAGGCGCTGGGTGCGCAGGCGCAGGCCGGCCTTCGACGGGGGAATGCGGCCGCGTCCGATGACCGGGCGCACGCCGTGGTTGAGGAAGTTCAGCCGCACGCCCCACAGGAGCAAGTTGGTGCGCCGCCAGTAGGCGGTGGATCGTTTCGCCCCGTAGTAGGTCAGGCCCAGCGGTGGCAGGAGGAACAGCGGGACGAGGGGCTTGGGCGGGAAGCCGAGCAGCAGCAGCCACAGCCCCCACCACAGGGGGAAGATGACGGCGCCGTATTTCAGGGTCGTGCGCGGCAGGCCTTCGCCGAGGTCCAGGCCGAGGAGCTCGTGCTGCCGCGTCTCCAAGTCCCAGTGCTGCGTATAGGTTCGGGAGATTCGCATCGTCGTTCGCGCCTCAGCCGGTGAAGACGGTGGCGATCTTGGCGCCGACGAACTTCAGGATCGTGACGGCCTGGTTCGGCGTGAAGATCATGACCGCGACGACAGCGCCGCCGACCAGGTGCGTGATCAGCGCGCCCCACTCCTTTTTCATCCAGTGCCCGAAGCCTCGGACGGCGAGCACAGCGACGAAGAGGGAGCCGACGACGGCCAAAATCCAAGAGACGAGACCGTTTCCGCCCATGGGGTATCCACTCCTTGGGTTGTGGTGGGGAAGGTGTTGTGCGGGGCCGGCTCGGGCCGGGCCCTCGGCGACGGCCGGGGTGGGATGGGCGGCGCCGGCTACGCGGTCTTCGCGGTGACCGCCTGGACCTGCCAGCGGCTCGCGCTGCTGGCCGAAACCTTGGTGAGAGTGATCTGGTAGGTCTGCTGCAGCTGGGCGCCGCCGAGCTTCCAGCGCACGGTCGCGGTACCGGTGCGCTTGTCGCCGCTGCCCGCGTCGACGGCCCAGGAGTCCAGGGCGTCGAACTGCACGCCGCCGCCGAGCGGCGCGATGTCCGCTCCGGGGGCGGCCGCCTGGTCCTCCGTGCCCGACGCCCAGGACGACAGGAAGTCCTTCACGCTGTCCCGGGTCTGCGCGGACATCTGCGCGTCGGCCTCAGGCCCGTCAGGCGCCTTGTACTTGGCGGCCGTCGGCATGCCCACGATGGCCGGCTCGCCCGTGACCACGACCCGCCCGTCGCCCTGCGCGACGGGAACCTCCAGGCCGCGCCAGCTGGAGACGGTGCGCTGGTTCTTGCCGCTGCCGGTGACGGTGCTGACGCGCACGTCGACGAGGACCCGGGCCCGCTTGCCGCCGGCCTGGGTGACCGTGCCGGGAATGGTCTGCGCGACGAGCTGCACGCCGGAGCCGTCCCAGCCCATCTTGGGATCCAGCCCCTTGGCCAGGTCCGCCTCGAGCTCGCTCGCCCGCTGGTCGGGGGCCTGGGAGTTCCAGTTCATGTAGGAGCGGGCGAACCGCGCTGCGACCTGCTGCGCCTCGGCCTCGGGCACAGCGTCCTTGCGCGCCTCGGCCTGCGGATCGGTCTGCTGGACGGGCGCCGGCTGCTTGGCGGGGAAGATCCACGTCCTCACGCCGGTGAACGCAGCCAGGCCGATGACCAGCCAGATCACCACCCGACCGGCCTTGCGTGCCGCCGAGCGTCCAGCGGACTCCTCTTCCTCGGCCCAGCCCAGAGCAGGCTGCGTCCTGGCCGGGGGCCCCTCCCCCGCCCCGGCGTCCGTCGGCGTCGGAAAGGCCGAGTCCTTCGATGCGGTGCTTGTTTCCTCACCGCCCTGTATTTCTTTGGGGGGAAGATTCAGCATCTTCCGCAGCGCACTCATCCCGATCTCCTCGGCACAAATTCCTGATAACCGACCTCCGCGCACGAGGGCATGACTGACCTGCTGTCATGCGGCCTCACGCTCCTTGCGGAAAGCTCACGTTGGAAACCTAGGACCGTTGCCCTGTGGATAAGTTCCGGCGAAATCGGCGGCAGTCACCGGACGGGAGCGCGAACACAAAGAGAGGGGGCCACGGGAATTCCCGTGGCCCCCTCTCGGTGCCGCTCGGAAGGCCGGTCAGTCGCTCAGGCCGGCGTCGTCCTGTGCGTCCGACAGCTCCTGGTCGTCGGCTTCGTCCTCGGCTGCAGGCTCCTCGGGCCGGTAGTAGCGGGCGAGGTCCTCCAGGGCGAACAGTTCCTTCCCGTTGACCTGTGTGCCGGCCGGGAAGTCCTTGCGGCGCCGCTTGTGCTGGCGCATCAAGTCCGCGCTCACCTCGAGGCCTTCGGCGGCCAGGCGCCGGGAGATCTCCGCGAGCGGCAGCAGCTCGACCTCGTCGTCGGGCTCTTCCTCGGCCGCGGCTTCCAGCTCGGCAGGCTCGTCCTTGGTCATGCTGACGGCCGGCCGCTCGTCGACGTCGGCGGTGAGGGAACGCCCATCAGGGGCCGGGTCCTTGGTGAACAGGGGCGTGGACTCCTGCAGGAGCGACGGCAGCCGCTGCGGGCTGCGGGCCGGCGGGGAGCCGTACAGGTCGTCGGTGCTGTAGCCGAACTTCTCGCGCAACTCCATGCTGTGGGTGCGGAAGTCCTCCGGGTCGGCGTACGGGACCTGGATCCACACCCGCCGGTTGCCCTCGATGATCATCATGCGGCCGGCGCGGTCGACGGACTCCGGCACCGGGGTCGTGTTGACGATCATCTTCCACTGGTTCGCGTTGAAGTTACCCATCAAGATCATCCGGAACATGTTGCGCAGGCCGCGGGAGCCGACGGCTGCCTCCCGCAGGTCCTGGAAGACACCGATGATCGTCACGTTCACGTGCCGGCCCATGCGCATGATGGACGCGATGTCGCCCCAGATCGGGTCGCTGGCAGGGTCGCCCTTCTCCTTGTTCTCGTTCCACCACTCCTTCGAGGCGTCGCCGAACTCGTTGCCCTCCTCGAGGATCAGGGTGAGCCGGTCGAACTCCTTCTTGGGGTCGTTCTTCTTGACGTAGTTACGGGCCTGAACCTCGCTCGCGGCCCACGAGATCGCCGACCGCATGTCCCCGACGTTCCCGGGGTCGGTGTACAGGTGGATGCCTTCGACGCCCTCGAAGCAGTTGATGGACGCCATCTTCACGTCGATGCCGATGACGGTCGCCCGCTGCCGCACGAGTTGAGTGATCACCTGCTGGAGGAACGAGGACTTACCGCCACCGGAACCCACGGACAAGGCCCACATGGCGGTCTCGCCGGTCATTTCCTTGACCACCGGCTGTTGGCGCTCGTCCACGCCCATAACGATCTGGCCCGGCTTGCAGGCGGCGATCGCCGCCTGGATCTCCTTGCTGAAGAAGTCGACCCGCTCCGGAGGCTCCAGCTTCGGCTTCGGCTTCTGCGGCGTGAATGTCACGTTGAAGGGATGGTCTTTGAGGTTCCACTCCCCCGACCAGAGCCCGCCCATCCTGTCCTGGACCAGCTCCCGCATCCGGTCCTTCAATCCGCCGTTGTCGTGCCAGCCGTCCGGCAGGCGGATAGAGACGAAAGTCCGGTCGACCGGGATGGACACGGCGCGCAACCGCTCGTGGTCGTCCCACCCGGGCAGGAGATCCTTCAGGGCCATTGACATCGGGATCACGAGGCTGCGCATGTGGTGCCGGCGCCCGCGGCCACGGATCGCAGCCACGATCGCGGCCGGCACGGCCACGCCGGCCGCGATCACCGAGATACGGATTACACGGTCATGGTCCTTCACCCACCACCACATCCACGCCGCCCAGCCAGCCCATGCGAGAAGCAGGATCCTGATCAGGGCGACTCCCCACCGCGGCACACTTCCCGGCGGACGGGGCTCTCCGTTCATCGGTGCCCCGCTGACGTACCGGCCGAAGACCATGGCCGCCTGCTCCAGGCCTTCTTCGAGCTGGCGGTCGAACTGCGTCTGCGCCACGGCCCCTGCCCCCTTCTACATTCCTCTGTCCTCAGCTCCCCTCCGCGCGCGCGGGAGGACGGTTAAGCGGACGGTAGGAAGATCGGCCTGTGGACAGAGGCCACAAAACGCGGCGGGGAGCTTTCCGGCTGTGCCGGCAGCAGCGGTCCGTGTGGGCGGTTGGGCCGACGAGGTGCCGTGAGAACCATGGAGGACGACTTCAGGCAGGAGGGCCCGCCCGGAGGACGGGGCGGCGCGCCAGCGACTGGAATGGCCAACGGCTGCCCGAATGCATCGCGACAGTCGGCCCGTTGGCTCGATGAGGAGGGCACCGCCCACGTCACCATCAGGGCAATCATGAGCGGCTTCTCCGGTCATGAGCCCAGCCCCCGAGGCGCTCCTACGGTCAGGATTGCTTTCGATCACCAAGATTGGGCTGTTGGACTCGGGCGGGGTATCCCGCGAGGTGACAGCGGCTCAGGCGCGCAGGGCCGCTTCCAGTTCGCGGCGGCCTACATTCTGTACTGCGGCGACGCCCCCTGTGTCGGTAGCACGTTGCCCCGTCACGAGATCTTCTTGACTACCTCGAGTCGCTGCCGCTGTCCGGGCTGACCCGCCTGGATGATCTTGTGGGCCTGGCCACGGTTGACGGTACGCCCATGCACCTGCAGCCAGTCGACGACCTGGGGGGTGCTGTTCGACCCGAGGATTTTCATTGCATAGCGCACTGCTTCCGCGTTGGTCCTCATGTCCGCGATCGCCTTTGTGTGCTCAGGATCGGGCTCGACTACCGGACCCTTGTCGTCGTCTTGCTCCTCGTCGTCGGTCTCTTGCCTCTGTTGCTGTCCAGCCCGGCCCGCCTCCGACGGTGCCGGCCTACCCGGGGTGTCCCGGGCTGGCGCTTCGTTGCGTGCGGCTGGTTGCGGGGCAGACCTGGGGGCTGGTGAGGAGTCGAGCGCATCACCGTGGGCAGACCCGGTCACTTCCTGCCTGCTGAGTTCCATTCCCTTCTGCTGATGGGAACCGCGCGGGGCGATCTCGCCAGCCTGAGGTACGGCATCACCCGTCCCAGTGACGACCTCCGCTTCGTCTGCCCCCGTCGCGGCCGCGTCGGAGGGAGGCGTCGGCGCGTACACAGTCCCAGGGAGCTCAATGCGCTTCGACTCATCGCGCAGTGTTTCAGGAGCAGGACCAGTCGCTGTTTCGTCTGAAAACCCCGACGTTGCGGGAGAGGGCTCAACCTCGGCGACACCGGGCCGGGCCGCCAGTCCAAGCGAACGCGTTGCTTCCTCCAGCGACACCCCATACCGGGCGAACCGCAGAGGCAATATCTCCTCAACGGGCGCCTTCCGTCTCCACCGGCGCCCGAAACGGCTTCGCAGTCGCGCCTGATAGATCAGACGCTCCTGCTCGAGCTTGATGACTTGGCTGTACGAGCGCAGCTCCCACAACTGCATCCGTCGCCACAACAGGAACGTGGGCACCGGCGCAAGTAGCCAGCGCCAGACACGTACGCCTTCGATGTACCGGTCCGCTGTGATCGCAGCGAGCCGGCCGATCGCATGCCGAGCAGCCTCCACGGTGACGACGAACAGAACAGGAATCACCGCGTGCATGCCGACGCCGATTGGGTCCGGCCAAGCCGTTGCCGCGTTGAAGGCGATGGTGGCGACGGTCAGCAACCAGGCCGACTGGCGCAGCATCGGGAATGGCATCCGCATCCATGTCAGCAGCAGATCCAGCGACAAGAGGACTGCAATGCCCGCATCCACACCGATCGGGAGTACCTTCGCGAACTGTCCGAAACCCTTGCGGATGGCCAAGTCACGTACCGCAGCATACGAGCCAACGAATCCAATCGCGGCGATGACCACGGCCCCCGCAACCACTCCCAGCACGAGCGCGCGCTGCGTACGGGTTAGTTGGATGCTCGATGCGTCCCGCTCCACGCTGCCCACTCCTTCGGCTCTTGGCGTCTGAGCAGCGTTGGCCTTTCGGCCTGTGGACAGAGTCCAAGGCTCGCTGGGGATGGGGTCGCGACTGTGGGCGCTACACCTCCACCCTCAAGTCACGGGCCTCGGTTGCCCCTGCGGTAGCTGACAGCGATCCAGGCACTCAGGTCGCCGATCGGCAACCCCGAAGAGAGCGTCGTTGCAGCCCTGACGACTCGTCGACTCGGTACCACCACCGGCGAGCAGAAAGGGGTTTAAGTAACTTACCTATATGAATAGTTAGGTTGCCCAACATGCTCGGTTTTGCCCCTTGCAGACCCTCGCGCAGCGGTGCCGCAGGAGCAAGCCTGAGCCCTTGAAGGCATCAATCCAAAGCGTAATGAGAAAGTAAAAACCGCCCCTGACCTGGGGATTCACAAACTCACTACCGAGGACACAAGGGGGGACACACGAAGGAACACAGGGACACAGGGGCACGCGCGCCCTCTCGAAGCGTCCAATGACCGGCGCTGGCACCCTGAGCTGTAGGCACTCAAGCGCCCCACCGGAGCGCCCCCTACAGCTCCTTTAACCTCGCCTCCCAGCAACGCATCAACCCCTCTCCAGTGGGAGGAGACGACTCGCTTCCACTCACTTCCGTGCGCCCAACCCGGGGGGACACCACGTCTCTGCTAGCGTGGCCTCGCCATCCAACGGATTGGGTGGCGGCCGAGCAGCCGCCTTGGAAGTTCGGCACCGAAACGACCAGCCGTCCGGCGACATGGGATGAGGGGCAAGTAGCCCTCCCCCTCCGTCGCTCCCCTCGGCACTCACCGCAATCTGAGGGTCGCTTCGGCGCTAGCTCAAGCGGATGCTTGGTGGCCAAGTAGCATCTCGCCCAGAAGCAAGCAGGTACACGATTCACATGCCTCGCGAACTCGCTCCAGAGCTGTCACAGGGGCTAGTCCCCTCCCCTTCAACCGAAGCGGCTTCCGTCCCCGCCACCTTCCAATCCAGGCCGTCGACTCCGCCAGCTCTCACGATTCCCTCGCACATCAGCGAGGACGTGAGGGAACTGATCAACGAGCTCCCAGAGCCTCTGAAGACCGCTGTCCTCGCTGCCCTTAACACGCCTGACGGCGTGAAGATCACCATGGGCAATGCGAAGGGCGGCGTGATGAAGACGACGCTGTCGGTCTACATCGCGCTGATCCTGGCCCTCACCGGAGAACCAGTTCTCCTCGTCGACGCCGATGACACCAACAAGACGTGCCTCAAGTGGCAAGCGGCTGCTGGCGACGACTGGCCGCCCCTCGTGACTGTCGTTGGCTACACGGGCCCGGCCATGGCCAAGCAGGTAACGGACCTTATGGCGAGGGGCTTCAAGCACCTCATCATCGACGTCGGTCCCACCGACAAGGGCGTGCTCAAGACGGCCTGGATGCTGACCAAGCGGGGGATCGTTCCCACGCAACAGCACGTCGGCGACGTGGTTCAGCTGACCACGACGTTCGATCTCCTGGAGGAAATGGGAGAGCGCATTGACCTATCGGTCATGCTCGCGAAGTCCTTCCCCAAGCGCAGCAGCTACACCAACGCCCGCGAGTACATCCAAGGCTTGATCGATGGTGAAAGCGCCGATCACCCGGATGGCCTACCCTCGGTTGACCTTCTGGAGGGGACCGTCCCTCTCCTCGAGGGGATCGCGGACACTTGGGGGTCCATTCCGGACGACTTCGGCTACTTCGGCTCTGTGCTGGCGGAGGTCCTCGGTGTTCCTGCAGGCGTCATCGCGGAGCGTGAAGCAGCGTGGCTCCAGGACGCGGTGGAGGCCCAGTAATGGCCGAATCCAGGGGTAAGAAGGCGGCCGCGGCCCCACGCAGAAAGTCTCCTAAGGCCAGCGCTGCCTTCGGAAGGCTCAACCAGCTGTCGCAGTCAGGCGCACTCTCAAAGATCAACAGCGATGGCGCGCAACCGGCGGCATCGTCCGCTGCTCCGGACTCCGACGGTGCTCAGAAGCACGACGAGACGTCTGCGGCTGAGATCACGGCAGAGGCTGTTCATGAGTCGGCGCCCGCGGCCACTGCCGAGCCGGCCGCTTCCTCTGCGTCCCAGCGTGCTGAGCAGCCGGCCGCCGCGCCCGAGCCCGTTGCGGAGGCGGCCACGCGCTTGGCCTCTCCGGTCAACGCCGTGCCCGATGCTTCGGCCCTCAGCTCGAATGCCGAGCACTACGAAGCGGGCGGCAGGCTCGCACCGGAGGCAGTGCCTATCCCCCCGCAGGGCCCCGATGCTGCTGTGCATCGAGCTGAGGCTCACGCGATGGGCACCCCCGTTGAGGCGCCGAACACGCCGACTCGAGGCCTCGCTGACTCTGCGCAGGGCTCTTCAGCGCCCACCGGGGAGCTGACGGTTCGCCGTGCGACTGGGCCTGCCTTCCCCGCCTCCAGTGGCTACGCAGAGAGCAGGATGCTCGACGCCCTTCCGCCTCAGCTTGAGCAGCGGGTTCAGGGGCTTCCGGTGGCCTACTACGAGTTGGCCAAGAGCTACCGTCAGGCGCAGGCCACACGAACTGGCAACAAGAATCCGAAGCGCAACATGCGACTCCATGATGACGTCGCCACAGCGGTGAATCGTCAGATGGTCAGCGACAAGAAGATGCTCAAGCTCAGAAATCTCAAGCCGAGCCACTACGTCGACGCTGCGCTCACCTTGGCGAGAGAGGTACCCGTCAACGACCTCATCACGGCCGCCGACCACTTCCGTGACCAGCACCTGGGAGAGGAGGGCGGTTCGGCCTCGGCGAACCACTACACCATCAGCAAGACGAACGATGAGTGGCTCGACGACATGATGGACGAGCTCCTGTTGGCCAAGACCACGGGTCTCCACGGTCACATGATCAATGTCATCGTGCAGTCATTCCTCGCACAGCTGCAGGCTGAGGCTCCTACCTCAACTGACTGAGTCTGCGATGGGGGCGAGCCCGAAACAGTTCGGGCTCGCCCCCATTTTGCTGATCGCTGTTCACATAAACACAAACGGGGACACGCAGCAGGACACGGCGCGGGACACAGGGACACGGGGCAACCTCGGATGAAGGAGGGGTGCCGGCCCAGCCAAGCGAGCCTCCGCACGGGCAGGATTCACACGTCGTCAGGTCTGACGTCAGCCGCCAAACTGCACGACCGTCGTGCACTCCTTCCCGCCGAACGTGAATCCAGAAGCCTGCGGTCGCTCGTCTTGAGCGTCGCCTCTCCGCACCCAAAAGGCCTGTCTACCTGCGCTGTTGCATAGCCTGGGGGTGGACACTCCTCCTGCCCCAAGGGGCGCTTCGTCGCTTGCACGACACGCGGAGCGTTAAGGGTTTGCATCAAAAATGCGCGAGGGTCGTATGATTCGCAGCACGGCACGATAGCCTCGTGCTCACCACCGCTCTATCCGAAGGGAGTTCCGCAGTGCCGCCACGCAGGTCAGCCGTGCGACGAAACGGAACGGTGTCCCAGCGCACCGTGTCCGAGTGGTCGGGTGTGGGGGCCGGAACTCTCAAGAATCTGGCTCGGATCGGGCTCCTGCCTGAGGCCGACCAGCTGCGGCCACACGACGTTGTCCTGGCTCAAGTCGCGGCAGCGCTCGGGGCCACACGATCAACGAACAGGGATACCCAGCAGGGGGAGCGCACCACGGCAGCGTTCCAACGTGACTGGGATGCTGTCCGGATAGTGATGGAGCTGCTCGTCGCGGCGTCCGAACCCGGGGGCGAGGACAGGATCCACCCCCGAACGAGGCTCGTGGCCTTCCCAGAATCCGTCGCCCTCGCCCACCAGGACTACCAGCTGCTCCAGCTGAGCGAAGAGGCCCTCGAGCGGGATCTCCCGTACCACGTGCTCCCTATCGGAGCCTGGCACGCCAAGCTGCAGCAGCGGCTGACCAACGAGTTCGACGAAGGAGCCGCCAAGGACGCCGCATAAAAGAGAACGGCACCCACAGATCTGCCGCAAACAGAGTGGGTGCCGAACTGAAAGGCTACGTAGCCTCTCTCGCCACCTTCGAGGTTACCAGCCTCTAGCCGAGTCGTCTCCACAGACAGGAGCCTCGGCTAGACGTGTCTCCCTTGTCATGTCCATCGAAACTGGTAACCCATGTCCATTTCCAGGTGTAGCGCGCCGGCGAGGAACGGCCCCAGAGCTCTTCCTCGGGCAGGCGTTTCCATGACCTGTCTGATCTATCTGCGGACCGTCCAGCTCTTGCCTCGCCTTGTTGCAACTGCTGGCAAGCGAGCCGCTACTCCAGTCGAGAACGGTGAGGGCCTCGGGCCTCTACTCGGTGCTGCGGCCCTGTAGCCAACGTCCCGGCACTCCTGTGTCCGCACCATCGACGCTGGCCTGACACCTACTCAACGCAGTCGCCATCCAAATCGGAGGGAGGCGATGCCTACCCCAACCGAATAGGTCGTGTCTGGCCGCAACTTCAAGCGCGCCAGACGGCGATGGTCGTTACCCATCTCCCCTCGACAGGAGCAGATCATAGCTGCCAGCCAAGGGGCTGGTCTTCTATTGCTCGCGAACGGCGCGTCCGCCCCACCCGAAGACCTGGCCCATCGAACCAGTCTCCGCACCTTCACGGCATGCTCGTCCATCCATCTGCTCAAGCAGTTGGGTCGGCACAGCAACCTCGGCCTGGCTCTGCGGGTGGCACTGCCCTCGTCAATGCGCGCTCAGCGGGGTAACGCCCACCACTCGCCGGTCTCTGTCCACAGCTTCCACCTCGCAGGGTGGGCCAGAAAGCGAAGAGCCCGGGACTACCGATCCCGGGCCGTTCGCGCTGCGTGGAGGGGGTGACGTTCAGCCAGATCCCTAACTGAATGCCGGTTCCAACCGCGTCCGAGTCTGTGGCTTGCCCTGCCGGATCGGGCCGCGGTGTGGGTC
This sequence comes from Streptomyces sp. NPDC002520, assembly GCF_053595235.1. Taxonomy (NCBI): domain Bacteria; kingdom Bacillati; phylum Actinomycetota; class Actinomycetes; order Kitasatosporales; family Streptomycetaceae; genus Streptomyces; species Streptomyces sp. NPDC002520. The sequence continues at coordinate 262,054 of NZ_JBSFXG010000006.1, forward strand.
CCCCCATCCCTCCTCGATTATGGAGCAAGTCATCGCTACCCGTACGAGGGCTGGCTCAGTCGTGCCGAAAACGGCTGATGCGACGGCTCGATCGAAGCGTTCTGGTACACCTCCCGGTCGCCTTGGGCGGCCGCTGCAGGTGATTGAGCAGGCAGGTTCGGTCCCGGATTCGGGGCCTGTTGATCCGCTGGTGCTGCGCCCTGGGATGCGCACGAAGTTGCAGGCCGCACTGGATGTCCTTCTGGGTGACCGTGCGGTGCGTGGCCGGCCGGATGCCGAGCGGCTGACGGGTGTCGTGCTGCTGGCGAAGGTCCCGGTGGGGTCGTCGAAGTTGATGCTGCGGGCCGGTGAGATGGCTCGGTGGCTGGGGTTCTCGGAGTCGTACGTCGACCACCGGGTGCTGCCGGGGCTGCGTGAGTCCGGCTCGGTGGGCACCGCCGTGACGCAGAACTCCGAGGGGTACGTCAACGGCCTGGAGTGGGAGTTGCTGCCGCTGACGGCGGCGCTCGCCGGCCGGGGGAGTGCTTTGGTGCTGGGCAAGCCGGAGGCGTCGACACTGTTGCGGCTGTGCGAGCGGCTGTTCGGTCCGGGGTGGGCGCCGGTGGACAAGCCGGAGACGCCGGCCGGGCTGCTGGCTGAACGGCGGGGGAGGGGAGCGGCGACCGCTCGTCTGGCGTTGCTGCAGCTGGTGCTGCGGGCCCGTTCCGATGGTCGGGTTCGGCTGGTGGGCGGTGCCGTCAAGAAGGGGCACCGGCGTTCGGCGGCCACGGTGGCACATGTGCTGCGCTGCTCGATCGAGGACGGCGAGCAGGTGCTGGACGATCTGCTGGCCGAGGACGTGGTCGAGGTTCACGAGGCCGCGCAGGGTTCGGGTGCTGGCGAGCGGCTGTTCATTCCTGCGGTCGCGGCCGCGTACGGGCGGTCGGCGGACTCGGAGTTGTCCCTGGTCGACGACGAGGGCGGCGGCAGCGGGGACGTGCGCGACGGTGAGCTCGGCTGCGCGGTGTGTGGCTGCGCGGAGGTTTCGGCGCCCGGTGTCGACGCGTTGGTGCTGGAGGGCGACGGGTGGGTCCAGGAGGGCTTCGACGTCGTCGATGACGCCTTTTCTTCCGGTGCGGTTGGTGCACTCAGGGGTCAGACGGCACTCCCGGCGTCCGGCGACGGCGCTGATCTGCCGTCTGACCAGGGAGAACAGGACCCGGCCGGAATGGTTGGAGAAGACGGTGGGGTGGTTGATGGTGCACTGCACCACGCCCCCCACGCTCCGGTGGTTGATGTAGTTGGTTCTCTTGCTGTCTCGTCTGGGTTTTCCGGCGAAGCCGATCGGGGCGTGGGTGATCTGCCGGAGCGCGCGGGCGCACGCGAGGACCGGCGGGTCCCGGATGCCGGGACCGCGGCCGCGCCCAGCCAGGGCTGCGGTGGCCCGCTTCGCGGGGAACAGCAGGCGCAAGTCCCGAACAGGCAGGGTGGGTTGGCCGAAGGGTCGAAGCCGTCGGGTGGCGCATGCGGTGGGGACACGGTGGTGGCGTTCCGGCCGGCGCCGTTGCCGGCGGGGCTGGAGGGTGTGCTTGCGCCGGTACGGACCGTGTGGGAGCGCATCACTCGGATCGCTGCTCGTGCGCACGTTGTTGCCCGGGTCCGCCTCGAGCTCGGTGCGCTGTGCGGGGTGGTCGGTGGCGAGGATGCCGAGCAGGTGCTGGCCGAGCGGCTGGAGCGGCGCCTCGATGAGTTGCGGGGCGTGCCGGTGAAGGACCCGGTGGCCTGGCTGCTCGGGCGTGGGCTGGTGCAGCGGCAGTGGTGCTGGTCGCAGCTGTGCGACGAGGGCTCGCGGATGGACACCGGCGGGCCGTGCCCCAGCTGCCAGGTCGTGATCGGTGACCGGCGCGGTCTGCGCGGCCGCATTGCCGCCGAGACCGCGCGTGAGTTGCCCGGCCTTGGGCTCCAGGAGCTGAGGGCCGTGACCGAGAAGCGGCTGCAGGCGGCGGTGGCACACGAGGCGGCCGCGCGGGCCGCCCGGCATGAGCGGGCGCTCGCCGAGCGGGAGGCCCGCGAGCAGGTCATCGCGCGGCGCAAGGCCGAGTTCGCCGCGGCCGAGGAGGCCCGCCGGGCGGCGCCGTGTGCCGACTGCGGCATCCCGGAGGCCGCCGGCCTGTGCATGGCGTGCACTCACCGTCGGTCCACCGAGCGGACGTTGGCCGAGGCCGTCGATCTCGCCGTGATGGCGCGCGCCGACCTGACGGATCCGTCCGCGGTCGCCGAGGCCACCGCCCGCTGCGCGGCCGACACCCGGCGTCTGCTGGAGAACACCCTGGAGCGGCTGCGTGCCGAGGGGGCCGACGAACTGGGCCTGATGCTGGACGCACCCAAGATCGCCGGGAAGATCCGTGACCAGCGGCGCGAGAGCCTGCGCGGCCGGCTGATGCGGTCGCCCGAGGCGGAGGCGGAGGCGGACAAGGCCTTCGACGCCGAGCTGCGCTTGCGGCACCGGCTTGCCAACCAAGCAGAGGCCCGCCGGGCCGCCGAGCGGGCCGCGGACGAGGCGCTGCTGCGTGCGGTGGAGTTCCTCTTCGCCGAGCGGGGCCGCCAGTTGGCCTCCGCCCGCGCTCAGGAGACGGTGCCGGCCGGCTGGGGCCCCCGCGCGCGGCTGGCCGGCCAGCCGCTGCCCGAGGACACCGTCCGCCCGGCAGCTGCCGTCGAGGCGGTGAGCGCCGCGTGAACCGGCCCCGGCCCACCACCGCGGTGGCACAAGCCGTTCGGTACGCCGTGATGTGTCGAACGCGGATGCCGTCACCGCGCGTGCGCGCAGTGGTGTCCCCGCCGCGACCTGGGGGGATGCGGTGAGCGCGGTCCGAACCTCGTCACGGCGCTCCCGTGCTGTGGGGCCGGTGTGGGAGCGGCGCCCGCTCAGCGCCCGGGCCCGCCGCCTCCTGGTCGAGGGCGACGTCGAGGGCCGCTACGCCGGGCACACCGCCTCGGATGCCGGCTACCGGCTCACCATGGCGTTGGCGGTGGCGTGTTCCCAGCCGGGTCGGCAGTGGGCGCCCGCCGACTTCCACCAGGCGCTGATCTACACCCCCTCGCGCGGCGGCTGGTGGGCACGGATGCTGCGCGAGCGCAAGGGCAGCCAGTACGCGGAGGACAAGCTCACCGCGATGCTGGACAAGGCCCGCGCGTTCGTCGCCGGCGCCGGTACCGTCACCGGCCGGCCGGACGCCCTGGAACGCGTCGCCGAGGTCCGCCGGGCGGTGGAGGCCTTGAGCTGGCCGACGCGGGGCGGGGGAGCGGTCGACCACAAGAACCTCGCCGCCCGGCTGCGGCTGTGCGACCGTGCGGGCGGCCTGGACCACACCATCGCCGTACGGCCGCTCGCCGAGCTCATGGGCTGCGCGAAGTCCACCGCCGAGGCGAGCGACCAGCGCCTGATCACCAAGGGCTGGCTCATCCGGGAAGAAGCCGGCACCGGCAAGAACCACGGCACCCGCTGGCGCCTGCAGATCCCCGAGGCCGTCCGCCAGCTCCTGGCGTGTGCAGCGCCGGGACACTCACCGCCCCCCACACCACCGGAGCTGGCAACTGTCCCGGACGCGCACACCGCCACCGACACCAGCGCGCTGGCGGAGGTGATGGGACACGACGCCTTCCACCACTACGCCCACGGCACCAGCGGCGCCCGCCTGCTGGCCTGCCTCGACCCCACGGACGGCACCAGCCCCGCCCAGCTCAAGGACGCCACCGGCCTGCACCGCACCACCGTCGGCCGCCGCCTGGCCAAGCTCGTCGACGACGGCCTCGCCCTCGAACGCGAAGGCCTGTACTACCTCCACCCGCGTCTGTCCGGCCCCGTACGCCTGCAACCCGACGACCAGCTCCTCGACCACGCCGCCGAACAGGCCGGCACCAAAGGCCTGGGAGACCGGCGCCGCCAGCGCCACGCCCGCGAACGCGCCACCTACCAGCGCTACCTGGCCGAACGCACCCGACACCAACCCGGCGTGCGGCCTCGGCCCGTCCTCGTCCCTGAAGGCGTCGTCGACCCGCTCACCGGCGAACTCCTCGACGAGCGCTGGCGTGGCTGGGACCTGACCGACCCCTACCGCCCCGCCTTCCTGGAACCCGGAGCCGTTCCCCTGCCCCCACCGCCACCGGACCGAGCCCCAGCCCCATGTGCCTGACGCGCCACCACCATCGCCCGTTCACCCAGCACGGCGGACGGCGATCGGTCAAACCCGTCCCAACGTCCCTTGCCCGCCTGCGAAGCTGTGCCGTCAAACCAGCCCGGTATGAGACCAGGAAGCGCACCATGCCCTCGAAGACGCCCGCCACCTCAGCCGCCCACCGCCGCGTGGAGTGGAAGGTGCTCGACCGCGCCCTGGCCTCCTACGACACCTACTCCCTGATCGTGCTGCTCCAGGCCGCGCTCACCTCGCCGGACTGCCAACGCCTCGCCGACCACCTGCTGCTGATGCTCACCCGCGTCCTGCGCACCCCGCCCCGCACCGGTACATCCGCCGGCGCCGAGGACCTGCCCCACCTGGTCGAAGCCGTCGTGCGTGCCGCACCCGGCCGCGGCGTCGTCACCGACCGCCACCCCAGCGACCTGCGCCCAGGAGTACGCCATCACCTCGCCGGCGAGCATCTGCTCGTCCACCCCGGCCAGCTCGCCCACCCCCTCCTCGTGCTGCGCAGCCTGCAGCTGACGGCCCTGGCCATCGACGAACCCCTGGGCACAGCCACCGGGTTCGGGATCGGCGACGTCCTCGAGCTGGCCCTGCGTCTGACCGACCGGGCCCTGAGCGCCCTCAGCCCCGTGTGGCCCGAACCCGTCACCGGGGACACCGAGGAGCAGGTCGCCTGCCACCTCACCCCGGCCGAGGTCGAGGCCGCCACCGCGATCGCCACGGCCGACCCGAACGACCTGGTCCCCGCCTGCCAGCACCCCGAGCGCGCCGCCCGCGCCCTCGCGTGGCTGACCCGGAAGGTCAAAGACCTGCCGCTGCGCTACCACCCCGACGCCCCCCTGCTCGGCCCGGTCCTGGCCCTCACCGCGCACGGCCGCCGCCTGCCCGTCCCCGCCGGCGCGGCCACCGACGCCCTCGCCCCGGCCGCCGGACGCCTGCTCGGCCTCCTGCCGCCGGACCAACTGCCCGCGGCCGAGACCAGGTTGCAGGAGCTGACCGTCTCCCGGCTCGCCCAGCTCCTCGGCCTGGACCACATCCCCGCCCGCCCCGGCCCCGTGTGCCGGCTGACCTCGCCCACCCACCGTTACGACATCGCCGTCGTCAGCGCGCTGGCCGACGGCCAGCTCGGTGCCCGCGTCGAGGAAGGCCGCGCCGCCCTCGCCGACACCCCGCCCGGCCGCGGCCGCCTCGTTGTCTACGGCGGGCCCCGCTTCCTGGGACGCGAGCTGATCCGCGACACCGTCCTCCTCCACGTCGAGGAACTCGCCGAGATCCTGCACGCTGCCGACGGCGATCCCACGCTCGCGGCGCTGTTCCTCCTGGAGCTCACCGAGCACCCCGGCGTGCACGGCGTGGCCTACGACGACGCCCTCGACGCCTGGACCGCCTGGCACCACCACGCCACCCTGCTGCTGCCCGGCCCCGACAGCGACGACGTCGTCTACATCCCCGCCGCCCCGCACGACGAGGTCTGGGAGCGCGCCGCCGATCACGCGGCCACCGACCGCGTCCTGACCGCCGCCGGCCTGCCCGGCGTACGGGAGTTCAGGCACGCCCGGCGCACCCCGCCGGAGGCCGGAGCCAGCGGCACGCACACCGACCTCGAGCACCACGGTGACGGCGGCACGCTGCTGATCCGCACCTCCACCGTCCCCCCGGTGGCGATCGTCGCTGTCCCCTCCCACCACCCCGGCGCCCTGCTCGATGGCAGCGGCATGGGCGCCTTCGCCGACTCCCTGCGCATCACCCTGACCACCCTCGCGCCCGTCACCGCGCACGCCACGCTCCCCGACGGCACGCCCCTCGTCATCGAGGTGACCGTCACCGACCAGCCCCACCAGCCACCCGCCACCGCAAAGACCTCGGCAGACGACGAAGAAGCGGGGGAGCGGCTACTGGTGCGCGCCGGAGCAGACCCCAGCGCCGCGCGGATCGGCATTGTCATCGACCCGCACCTGCTCGCCGCGTTCACCGGCGACGGAGAGCGGGGACACGACATCCTTGGCATGCTCGTCCACGACCTCATCACCCAGGTCCGTACCGGCCGAGGCGCCCAGCCCGGCACCGACGCGGACACCTTCGCCAACGCCTGGAACACCGCCCATCCCGTCCTGCGCATGGGCGCCACGAGCTCCTGGCCCGCCACTGCCCCCGCCTATACCCTGCCGCGCACCCCTCACCTGCACGTCCGCGCCCTGCGCACCGCAGCCGCAGCCCTGCGCCGCGCCCACGTTCCGGCCGGCAGATGGAGCGGTGCCGACGCCTGCCGCCCCGGCGGGCCCGCCGAGCGGCTCCTGCACGCGCTGGAGCGTGAACTCGCCGATCAGATCAGCACCCACCAGCCCGCTCTGCTCGGCGAACTCGCCCGGCAGCTGAATGCCGCCTGGTCGCACCGCACCCGCTCGCTCACCGAGGCCGCGGTCAACCTCGCCGCCCCGTGGGCCGCGAACTGGACCGCCGAGGCCCGGCGCCGGCACGCCCACTCCGCCACCCCCGCCCTGCAGTTGCTTCTGCAGCAGGCCCTCATTACCGCACCCGCCGGCCACCGGCCCGTCGACGTCCTCGCCGTCGCCGAGCTCGTCGCGCTCGCCGAACTCGTCCTCGACAGCGGCTTCACCGCGGTCGCCGCCGCCCGCCGCCTGTACGACGTGAGCCTGGAGATCCACTCCACCGGCATCTTCACCCTCACCACCGCGCACACGGACGCGGCCCCGGGCGGTGCGCACCTCGGGTTCGACGCCGACGCCTACCACCGCGCCCGCCAGCAGCGCATGATCACGGCAGCCATGGCCGCCGAGCCGGAACTCCTCGATGCGGCCGCCGTCCTGAACCCTTCACCGGCACGCACCGAAATCCCCTTCACTCCACCCGAACTCCCGGCCCGCAGCCAACTCGCCCAGGCTGACCGGCTCCTACGCCAGCACTGGGGATGCGGCCTGGACGCGCTCGGCGCCATCCTCCTGACCGCCTCCGACTGGCTCGCCGGTCCCGACGGCACCGCCACCGTCACCACCGAGGCGCTGGTCGCCGAAGCCGCCGCCTGGGCCGGCCTGCCCGCCGACCACCTCCGCGCCGCCGTCGACCGACTGCGCCTGCACCCCGGCAACGCGGCCAGCACCACCGAGCACGCCTACACCGAGGTCGAACGCCGCACCCGCCCCCTGACCCACCCCCTCATCGCCCACGGCGAGGACCTCCTCGTCCTGCCCTGGCTCGCCCACGCCGCCCGCGAGGCCTACGCGGCCTGTCTCGACGACGGACGCCTCCCGCACCCCGAACTTCCCGACCCCGTCGACAAAGCCCTCACCCGCCACCGCCAGCAACTCGACCAGCGCCTGGAGTCCGACGTACGCGAAGCCGCCCGCGCCGCAGGCCTGCCGCACCGCTTCCGCCTCCTGGAGAAGACCGCCGCTCAGCTCGGCGTCCCCGGCCTGACCGGCGAGATCGACCTCCTGGTCGCCGACCCCGATACCGGCCGCCTCTGGGTGATCGAGGCGAAGAACCCCACCCGGGCCGTCGCGGTCCACGCCCTGCAGCAGCACATCAAGAAGTTCACCACCCGCTACCGGGACAAACTGCTCGCCAAGGCCGCCACCGTCACCCAGTACGCGGCCCACGCGGCGGCCGCCTGCGGGGTCGATGCCGAACGCCCCTGGCGGGTGCTGCCGTTGATGGTCACCCGCACCATCGAGCCGGCCGCGTTCCTCGCCGACCCCCGCATCCCCTACACCACCGCCGACCACCTCACCACCGTCCTGACCCACCCCACCGACCCGGAACCCGGATGGATCCCGGCCCCCGCACCCACCCCATGACCCCCGCCACAGCAGCCGGCGCACAGCGCGACGGACCGGGGCTGTGTCGGTGACCTCCCTTACTGTGGCGGAGACATCGCTGGCAGTGACGACCGGTCGGCGCAGCCGCGCAGGGCCGGCACATAGGGGAGCGGGAGTGGGTTCTACGGCTACAGCCGGTCTGGAAACCGAGGCGACGCACACGAGCCCGGACCCAGCGGCGCTCGACGCCGACCAGTGGCACGAGGCGCTGACGAAACTCGCCGGATCACCGGCGTGCGACGACGCGATGGCACAGGAGGCAGAACGGCGCTGCCACGCCGGCCTGCTCACCCTTCGCGACATGCGGCTCGTGCTGCTGGCGACGTCGAATGCCGCCGGCTGGGCTCCGGCACGGCGCGCCGTGATCGACGTCCTCGCCGGCAACCCGGAACAGGCCCGGCAGCTGCTGATCATGCACACCCAGATCGAGGTGTGGCCGCCCCCGCACTTCGCAGAGCCGGAGCAGGCACCGGGCGGAGCCGGCACGGGCGCGCACGTCTGTGTCGCCGCCGTGATCGGCCCTGCCGGCGCTCAGGTCACCGGCCCCGCCCAACGGGCTCGCACCAGCCGCGAGGCCAGGGACCGTGCCGCACTCGCCCTGCTCGCGCGCCTCGCCGGCGTCGCGGTGCCCGGCGAGGAGCCGGACCACGACGGCGACCCGCCGCGCCCGGTCCTGCCGGGCATGCTGTCGGAGGTCTTCGAGCAGCACCTGCTCCGGGTCCTGGAGACGGGACAGGAGCCCAGCGAGGAGCTGACAGAAGAGGCCATGCGCCGCGCGCGGGAGGGACGCCTACGCCACCGCGACATGTATCTGCTGATCCTCGTCGCCCGAGGACAGGCCTGGAGGTCCGTACGGACAGCGGCACTTCAGCGCGCGGCGGCGATGCCCCCGGCACCGGCCCGGCTGCTGCACTGGTACGCCGAACACCACGGCGAGGACGGCGGCCTGTCCTTCGAGGAGGAGCCCGTCGACGCGGCCGGCCGCCACCAGGTGCGAGCGCAGCTGCAGACGGCAGGGACACGGACCGGCCCGGTCCGATCCGCCAACTCACGCAAGATGGCCCGGCACTTCGCCGCGTGCGCCCTGCTCGCCGAGCTGGCCGGTCTGCCGGAGCCCGCCGTCCAGGTCGAGGACAAGCCGGCCGACACCATCCGGATCACGATCCCCGCGCAGGGCCAGGACCCGGTCAAGTACCTCAACAAACACCACCAGCGGGATGCCATCACCAAACCCGAAGCGCGCCTGCGCACGATGGGTTCGCGCGTGGAGTGCACCTACTCCTGCCGTCACCAGGCGACCGGCGCCGAGGTCAAGGCCACGGCGGTCGGCCCGGACAAGATCACCGCACGCCGCGCCGCGGCGCTGAAGCTCCTGCGCAAGCTCAGCGCCATCGACACCACCCCCACCGGCGCCGCGACCCGGCCCGCCGGGAACCCTCCGCGCGCTGCGGGCCCGGCACCCGCGCCCGCCGCGGTGGTGCCCGCGCCGGCCCAAGCGCCCGCCGCGGCCCGCCCGTCGCTGGACGTAGGGGACCGCACCGCGCAGACCCTGCTGACCAAAGCCGTCACCTCCGGCTGTCCGGTGCAGTTCGTGCCCCCCGGCGCAGGCGAGAGGGCGGCGTGGTGGGTGCAGGACAGCGGCCTGCATGCTCTGCCGATGGCCGACCTGCCCGCCCCGCTGACCGCCGGACACCAGGGAGGCGCCGCGGGCTGGTGGGTGCCGCTCGCGGCAGGCCTGCCCGCCTTGCACCGGGCCCGGTCCGAGGCGAGTGCGTCGGCGGTGTTCTGGCAGCGGGCCGTGCACATCGCCCTGCAGCTCGTCCGCGCTCGGCTCATCTATCCCGCCCTCGACACCGAGGACCGTCCGGTATGGCGGGCGGGCCCGCTCCCGCAGGTCGCCGAGGACGCGCTGACAGCTCTTGCCGCCGCCGCGCCACCCGGGGCCGGGCCCTCCGCCATGCCGCCCCGCCAGGTCCTCGCCGCGGCGTGCGACGCCCTGGCCGACGCGCTGATGCGCACCCCGGCCGCCGCCGCGGTCGGCGCCGGCCCGTGGACGGCACCCGCCCCGGAGCCGGTGGACGCCGAGGCCCAGCGCTCGGTCCGCGGATGGCTGGACCGGGTAGAGGACATCGTCGACGGCGGCCCGGCCCCGCTGCTGGTCCTGCGCGTTCAGCCGCCCGGCGACGACCAGGCCGCCGCCGGACGGCTCACCGCCGACCTGCACCTTGCCCCCGCGGGCTCGGCTCCCGGCGCCGACGACGAGGTGGCCGCAGCCACGGTGTGGTCGGGAGCCGCCCGACTGGACGGCGCGGACGCCGCCGAACTGCGGCCGCGCGTTCAAAGGGCACTGCGCCGCGCCGCCCGGCGGTGCCCGGTCCTGGCCGCGCTGGCCGCCGAGGAGAACCCGCAGCGCTGCACCCTGTACGCCGGCGCCGTCGAAGTCCTGCTCGAGCAGGAGGACGAGCTCGCCCCAGCCGGCGTACGGGTGGTGTGGCCCGAGCGGCTGCGCACCGCCCTGTCGTCGGCCGCCATCATCGGAACCGAACCCGGGGACGACGAACAGCGCACCAGCCGGACAACGGGAGCGGGGGAGCGGCCGCGGTTCAGCGTGACGGCGCTGCTCGACTTCCGATGGCAACTCGCTCTGGACGGGGCGGCGCTCACCGAAGAGGAGATGGACGCCCTCGCCGAAGCCGCCCGGCCCCTTGTCCGCATCCGCGGGCAGTGGGTGCTGGCCGACCCGGTCCTGCGCCGCCGGGCCCGCCACCGTCTGCTGGGACAGCTGCCCGGAACGCAAGCGCTGACCGCCGCCTTGTCCGGCACCCTCACCATCGCCGACGACGTCGTGCCCTGCCAGCCGGCTGGAGCGCTCGCCGACATGATCGGTGTGCTGCGCCAGGGCGAGCACCACCACGACCCGGTGCCCGCCCCCGCCGGGCTGCGCGCCAGGCTGCGCGGCTACCAGCAGCGGGCACTCACCTGGCTCGCCCACACCACACGCCTCGGGTTCGGCGCGGTCCTCGCCGACGACATGGGCCTGGGCAAGACCCTCACCGCGCTCGCGTTCACCCTGCACCACCAGCAGCACACTCCCGGCCCGACCCTGGTGATCTGCCCGGCGTCCCTGGTCACCACCTGGTGCCGCGAGGCCGCCCGCTTCACCCCCGGCCTGCCCGTCATCCCCTACCACGGCTCCGGCCGCACCCTCGACGCCGTCACCGACACCACGCTCGTCGTCACCACCTACGGCGTGCTGCGCCGCGACCAGGCCCGCCTCGCCTCCCGCCACTGGGCGCTGGTCATCGCCGACGAAGCCCAGCACGCGAAGAACCACACCTCCGCCACCGCCCGGCAGCTGCGCGCCCTGCCCTCCACCACCCGCCTGGCGCTGACCGGCACCCCCGTGGAGAACAACCTCTCCGAGCTGTGGGCGCTGCTGGACTGGGCCAACCCCTCCCTGTTCGGGACGCTGAAGTCCTTCCGGTCGCGCTGGGCGAACGCCGCCGAGAAAGACCCGGCATCCGCCGAAGCCGCCGAACTCGGCCGGATCATCGCCCCGTTCCTGCTCCGGCGCCGCAAGACGGATCCCGGCATCGCCCCGGAACTCCCCGCGAAGATCGACCAACCGCGCTTGGTGCAGCTGACGACCGAACAGGCCAGCCTCTACGAAGCCCTCGTACGCGAAACCCTCCAGCAGATCGCCACCACCCGCGGCATCGAGCGCAACGGCCTGGTCTTCAAGCTGCTGACCGCGCTGAAGAAAATCACCAACCACCCGGCCCACTACCTGCGCGAACAGCCGCCCAGTAACGGCGAGGCGGCGGCCTTCACCGCCCGCTCGGCCAAGACCACAGCCCTGACCGAGCTGCTGGCGGCCATCCGTCTGCGCGAGGAGGCCGCGCTCATCTTCACCAGCTACGTCGCCATGGGCCGCCTGCTGACCGCCCACCTCGGCCACCTCGGCCACGACCCGCTCTTCCTCCACGGCGGCACCTCCCTGCCCGAGCGGCAACGCATGGTCGACGCCTTCCAGGCAGGCCAGCACCCCGTGATGATCCTGTCCCTCAAGGCAGCCGGGACCGGCCTGACCCTCACCCGCGCCGCCCACGTCATCCATTTCGACCGCAGCTGGAATGCCGCCATCGAGGACCAGGCCACCGACCGCGCTCATCGCATCGGCCAGCACAAGACCGTCACGGTGCACCGCCTGATGACCGAGCACACGGTCGAGGACCGCATCGACGAACTCCTCACCCGCAAACGGGACCTGGCCTCCGCCGTCCTGACCAGCGGCGATGAGGCCCTGACCCAGCTCACCGACCGCGAACTCGCCGACCTCGTACGCCTGGGAGAGGGCCGATGAGCGTCCAGCACACCACCGCCGGATGGTCCGACGCCCTGACCGCAGCCCTCACCGAGGCCGCCGGCGACACCACCCTCGTGAACGCCGCACGGCGTCTGATCGCCACCGGCAGCGCCGGCCCGCTCAACGTCAACCAGGGCTTCGCCACCACCAAGTTCCCGCAGCGAGACGGACGCGTCGCCCGGCCTCGCCTGAACGTCACCACCCTCTCGGCCCAGGAATGGGACCGCATCGAGGAGACGATTACCGCGCGCCCGGACGCCGTCGACGTCGCCGCCACCTCCGCCATCAGCGATCAGCTCGCCGACCCCGCCCACACCGGCGGCATCCCGCTCGTCCCCGCGCCGCACGACATCGCGCACACCTGCACCTGCACCCCCGAGGCCGCCACCTCCGCATGCGCGCACTCCGTCGCGCTCGGACTCCTCCTCGCCGACCGGCTCCGCACCGCGCCCGCCCCGCTGTTCACGCTCCGCGGCCGCCCCCACCAGCACCTGAAGAAACGACTGCGTACGAAGAAGGCCGGATCGGAGCCCCGGCCGGCCACCGCGCCGACGCCCGGCCCCGTGGCCGCCCACGTTGCGTCCCCCCAGCCGGCCCCGCCCGCCCTGCCGACAGCACCGATCCCCGACCCGGTCGACCTCGACCTCACCAGCGCGCTCCCCGTACTGAACCGGCAACTCCCCGCGCCTCCCGCGCCGCTGCCCGACGCCGGTGCCCTGAAAGCGCTGGCCGCGGACGCCGCACATCGTGCCGGGACCCTCCTCGACGGGCACGAGGCGGTCCTCTGCCCCGACATCGGCAGCGACCTCGCCCGGTTCATCTCCCTGCCGCACGGCGCAGCGTTCCGGCAAGTCGCCATGGAGCATCTCGACCTGGACATCGTCGGCATGGGCCACCTCCAACTCGCCTGCACCCACGGCGGCCCGGGCGGCGCCGCCGCCTACCTCGAGCGGTTCGCCGTCGACCACGACGTCCTCGCCCACGCCCAGGCCCAGATCCAGCCCCTGCGCCCCGCCGCCACGGCCAGCATCGAGTGCGAGGACAACTGGCTCACCGACGCCGCCGCCGGCATCCAGCTCCGGTACGGGCCCGACGCACGCTGGTACCCCTACCGCGCGCCGTACGGCACATGGCAGCCCGTCCCCGGCCCCTCCGCCGACGCCGCCCAGGCCTACCGCGCCGCACGAACCGCGGGCCGCAGTAACCCCGCCCGGCCTCGCACACAGATACGATTTCGGCACAGTCGGCTCACGACATAGAGCCGGCAGCGCCGACCGCTCACTGCCAAGGGCGGGCGGCGTCCAGCTGCCGCCCGGTGGTGCCGGGGCAGCGCCGGTCTTGCGTGTGGCAGCAGGCAAGACGCCCCTCGGCTGGTAACCGAGGCCGGTCGACCCGCCCGGTGGCACCGGCGCGGGTCGACCGCATCGCGTCAGAGATGTGCGCCGCGCTACGTACACCGCCGAGTCACACCACGTCGTGCCTGTTCATGCGTCGGATTCGTCCCCCTCAGGCGAGAACTCCGCCGCGTAGGCGGCGAACGCCTCGTCGTCGAAATCCACGGGCAGTAGTTCGGGCTCGAACACGTCACTATCCGGATCAAGTGCTTCGGAGTGCGCCATCAGCTGGACCAGGAATGCCTCTGCAGCCTGGAGAGCCTGCGGGTCGTCGAGCCACATCCCGAACTCCAGGCTGCTCCTGGACCTGTGCGTACCGTTGGCGCTGCCCACCCACAGCCGCTCCGGCCGGAAGCCGACGACATCGGCGACCCCACCCAAACCGTCCTCGTCGTGCCACCACATCTCGCCGAGCAGCACGATTTTCGTATGGAGAATGGGCACCATCGGGCCCTTGCGGCGGAAGCCGATCGTCCGCACCGGCGGGATCACCAGGTCGGGCATCGGAGCTCCCGGCCCCACCACCTTGGCGTGGCCCTCCTCGCGCCAGTCCAGGCCGGTGAGCTCAGCGAAGGCGCGGGCCAGCATCCCGTTGTCGCCATCCGCGAGGGGCTTCAGCTTGGCCAGCTTCGCCACGTCCCGTTCGCTGCGACCTTGTTTGGAGACGACGACGCACACGCTGGAGAACCGCGCGAGACAGTCGGCCAGTTCGGGGTCATCGAGCCACAGGAAGCCGCACAACGCCGCCGGCCCCATGCTGCGGAATCCCGGAGTACGGCGCTTTTCCTCCAAGAAGGCTTCCATGCCGTCCACGAGCCCCCTCAGCACATTCCTGCCGAAGTAGCCGCGATGTCCCCCCTGGGTAACGAACTCCCGGTCGAACCCCGGCGGAAACTCCCCACCGTTGGCGTCCATGGCTCCCCCCTCAGCGATTCAGATCCTCAACCACGGCCGTCACCAACCGCTCCAGACCACCAGACCTAACGGAGCAGCATCGCAGATCAAGGCCGACTCCAGGGGCCGGGGTGTGCACGGCGCCGTCCGGACCCCGGTGAGCCTGAGGAGGCGCCCATCGATGCCGGCATTGCGACAGCGCCCACCTGTCACCAAGCGGCGGAGTCTGTGAACGACGCCGCCCTGCTGGTCACGGGGCGCTGTCAGAGGGGGACGCCATCATGACAGCCGCCACCGGAAAGGACGTTCCATGGATTCTCAGGGCTGGACGATCACGCGGGCCGAAGTTAGCCCGGTCAGGCCACGACCGAAACAGTGGGCACCGCCGGGCACCGTATTGCGCGCAGAGCTGTGGGAGGACGAGCAACGCCCATTCCCCACAGACACGCCCGGCTACCGCCGGATCGACGAGCATCAGATCTCCGCGATCGTCACCACGACGTCCGAGGACCCGCCCGTCTACTGCCGCGACGAGGACGGAGACCAGCCCACCGAACTCATCGGTGAGGACGGCTGGCTCTTCGTGATCCACGTCAGGCCCGCCACCGCTGAGGAAGCCGCGGACATCCTGGCGCAGGAGGACGTAGAGGCCCGCCGCACCGAACTGCACCGGCGCCGCCGTGCCCTCTTCGGTACACGCGCACCCCTGCCCGACGGAGTCGTCCCCCCTGCCGACGAGGTGCGGCTGCAGGACACGGTGAAGATCCCCTACGGAGCAGAACTGCAGCGCGGGATCGACCACTTCTGGCCCGACGACGAGATCCGTATCAACGAGGCGCGGGACGAAGCCTGGCTCCTGATCTACAACGGAGCGGACGGCGACAACTGGGAGGCGAGCAACGCCGGGTCCTACATCGCCGTCCGCTACCCGCTCACTGACGAACGCGCTGCCCTCGTGACCGAGCTGCGTGCCGAATTCGAGACGCCGACCTGGGCCAGCGAAGGCTTCGGCGAGGACGCCGCCCGAGTGCTGATCCAGGCCGGCTGGAGCGTGGACGACGCCAAGAGCAAGCTCGGCGGTTTCTCGCTTCGCACTGCCGAGGACGCCACCGTGCTGACGGCCCGCCCGTGGCAGGAGTGGGAGGCCGCAGGGTGGGAGGCCTGGCAGCAGTACGCCGTGCCGGGGTTTGCTCCGGCGGACGCGGCGCGGCTTGCCGACGCCGGCCTGAGCTACAGCGCAGCCCACCAGCGGCGCGCGGCCGGGTTCACGGACATCGAGGAAATCGTGCAGGCGCAGCCGCCGCACATCCCCGACGACGCCGGCCGCATCTTCGTTGAGGCCGAACGGCCGCACTGGCCCTACACCGCCGACGTGACGTCCGACCCCGAGATCGCCCGGGCATGGCTGGCACTCTTCCCCGCCCGGTGGAAGCCGGGCGGGGTGAAAGTGGTATCCGGCGTCCAGCCCGTGCACGTCACGGACAGCTGGTCACTGTGGGACGACGGCGCCCTGCTCGTGGGTACGTGGATGGCCATCTATCCGAGCCGGGGAGCAGAGCGGAAGACGGCGCACCGTCCCCAGTCCCTGCCAGCTGGTGCGGTGGCCGCCCTGGACCTGGTCACCGGCAGCCGCACGGACGTTCCCCGCGCCGCGTGGTCGGCGCTGCTGGACGCCACGGAGCACCACCTGCACGAAATCGACCAGGCAAGTCACCGCGGATATCAGTGGGGTTCGTCCAAGGCGCTGCGACGGCACGACTTCACCACACCGGGCGGCGTGAAGTCCCTGTGGGAGGTCTGGGGCGACGAAGGCGGCATGTCCAACGGTGAAGGCGACTACCACGAGACCTCAGAGATCTACGACTCCCCGGAGCCTGCGCGACGCCAGTACGCCGACTGGAAGCTGACCTGACCTCTTGCCCCGAGCTCCCCGGGGCGAAAGAGCGGGGCGGAGCCAATGGTGGTGGCTCCGCCCCGCTCTCAGTATCCCGCCGACCGCGAGCGACCCAAGTGGTCAGTCCCGGTTCTCCAACGCGATGTTGTAGAAACCGTCGTCCCCCTCCGGCTCCGCCAGATCAGCCGGTGCACCACGCCAGCTGTCGGGAGTCCCAGGAGAACTCGGCGCCTCGTCGGCCGCCGGATCGAAGTTGAGCCACGTGTACAGGTCGCCGGCCGACTCGTGGAGACGGCCGTCGTCGCCGACCACGTAGAACTGTGAGTTGCCGCCGTAGCCGAAGGCGTCGAAGTAGTCCCACACGCACACGAGCCGAACGCCGAACGTGTCCTCAAGGCGCCCGAACACCCGGTTGATGTCCTCGGGCGTGTAGCCGTCGACCATGCACCCCTGCAGGTCGCTGATGTCGTTGTCCTTCAACAGATCCACGGGCGTGGTCCCTTCGGTCCCTGTCAGGGCGTGGTCGTGTGGGGGAGTGGGTACATGGGCCAGCTCCCCTTGGTCTTGAGGTAGTCGGCGACGTCATTGGGGTCGACGATGTCCAGGCCGGTCGGATCCGTGGTGTGCTCGCAGGCCAGGCACGCTCCGGCAAGCAGAGCGCCGGGTGGCAGCCGGCCGCCGTGCAGCCAGGTCTGCACGGCCTCCTCGATCGGCATGGTCGGCCCGAATTCCCAGGCGTCGCAGGCCGGGCACTTCCACTTCCAGGCGCTGCCGTACGGCTGCCGCTCGACGTCGGCGGCCCCGATGTAGTCGGAGACGATCTGGACGTCGCTGGTGCGCAGGTGCGCCGGGGCCAGCCGCCCTGAACCGGCCGTAGCCAGCTCCAGGGCGACGACCAGCATTCCGGGCACGTCGGCCCGCGTCAGCGGCTGCTCCATCAGACGACCTCGCCGTGCACCGTGACGTCCGGGGCATGGCGGTCGCAGTCCGCACCGACGGCCGACGGCGGCAGGGCGATCACCGCGGCCTCGCGTGCGGCGGACAGTGCCGTATCGAGGTGCTCGTCGACGTGCTGGAGGCCCTGCCTGGACTGCAGGTCGGCGATGGCGTGTTCGTCCCGCGCCGTCCGGGCGACCAGGTCGAGCACAGCCTCGTTGTCCTGCGCCAGGTGCTCGATCTGCTGCAGCTCGCGAAGCCGCCGATCGGCCTCCCGGGTCCGGGCGGCGTAGGCCTCCAGCGCCTCGACGCGCTGCTGGATGCTGGTGAGGCTGATGGCCATGGCCTGACGCCGTGCACTGAGAACTTCGCGGGCGTCGTTCCCGGCCGGGTATGCCGGTTCGTTCGCAGACAGACGGCTGTAGGAGCGCAGGGTCACAGCGATCTCCCACTGTTCGACAGGCAGCCCGGTCGCGTTGCGCGCCGAGTCGACCAAGTCGAGCAGATGCACCGCAGAGTCCATGATCTGCTCGGAGGCGCGGACCGCGCGCACGAGCAACTGAGCGGCCTCGTCGATCAGTTCCGACGTCAGGATGTACCGCTGGCGAACGGCTCCCAAGCGCTCCACGTCGGTGCGCTGCTGAGCGAGCTTGCGGATCTTGGGCACGGCGACCGCGCCGACCACCGCCACGGTCGCGAGGGGCGCCACCGCGACCCATACGCCCCCCGCCAACAGTCCAAAGGGGATCAGCATCGTGCCGGTCATCGCCATCGGTTCGCCGAAGGCGTCCATTGCTCCGGTCCACGGCGCGGCCAGCGACTCAGGCGCAGGGCTGGGCAAGTGCTCGGGTGCGGTCGTGCGGATGAGCCGTGCCAGATCCGCATCCAGGTCCGGGTCGACGACGACCAGAGCCTCGGCCGGCTGCATACCGTCACTCACTTGTGGAGCTCCTCACTGTCGCGGGATGTCTCATCACATCTCTTTGTCTTCACTAATTTACCCGCACAGCCGGGCATGGTCAAGCTATACGCGTTACTGTGGGGTGGTGTGTGGCGCTCATGTCCGCCCAGCGGGTCATACGGGGCGGCGCATGAGGAGTCCCGGTGCACTGCGTCCGGCACAGGGGCCTGCCGCGGCCGACGGCCATGCTCAGCGGGGAGCCGTTCGCTACTCGTTCTTGGCTACTGGCGGCACGGTCGAATTCCTCTCAGGCCAGAGCCAGGCCGGTACGCCAGCCGGCGCCGATCGTACGGACGTCGGTGAACCCCTCGCCGGCCAGAAGCGGCAGAGACAACGTCGTCAGCTCGAACTGCCGCTTCAGCTCCTCGTCCGGCACCCGCCGGTTGGCCGGCCGCTTGGAGTTGCGCAGCAGGCAGACATCAAAGGCGGTGACGAACACGACAGCGACCACTGGCCTGCCCCATCGCCGGGCACGCTCGACCAGCCGGGCACGGACGGCGGCCTCCACGTTGGTGGAGTCCAGGACGGTGGTCTCGGCGTACTTCAGCCGGGTCTCCACCAGCAGGTCCTGGATCTGGACAGCCTGCGGTGTCACCGTCTGGTTGCCGGCGTCGCCGGTCAGGCGCCTGCGCAGTTCGTCCAGGCTGACCACCCAGTCGGCGGGGAAGGCACTGGCGAAGCGGGACTTTCCTGCAGCTCCGGGCCCGACGAAGACCACCAGGGCGCCCGGCTCGAAGAGTGCCATGGCCTCGGTGCGCTCATGGATGTCGGCGTCTTCCGCTGCATCGCGGGCATCGTGGTACCGGCTCTGTCCGGCCTGGCAGCCGGGGGCCTGGCAGTCCCAGCCGTGCGTCTCCTTCTCGGGGTGGTTCACCGTGGCCGAGGGCGGCTCGGAGAACCGCCAGGTGAGGTGCGGATCGAGGACGGAGCTGGACATGGGGTCCCTTCAGATCGAATCGGTTGCTTGAGGGGGCGTACGGCGGCGGGTTCACTCAGCCGCAGGCAGGTCGACAGGCCGGAGATGGGCACGGCCGGCTGCCACGTCGGCTTCGGCGCGACCTGAGGGGCAGCGCGAAGAGCCAGGCCGGTACGGATGTGGCGTAGAGAAGCGAGCCGACCCAGTGGACCAGGTGGATGCGAGGCTGCTGGGTGAAATTCCAGGCAGTGCCGGGTGGTTGCGGTCGGCGTTGGCGGTGTACTTGGTCAGCGGGGCGGACGCTTGGAGTCCCCCTCCGGCAGACGTCGCGTGCTCGTCCCGGCGTCGCGCGCTGCCTGGCCCGCCCGGCTCCTTGCGATGATGATCGCGACGACGGCGTCCGCGGCGATGACCCAGAGCATGAACGTCCACTCCGTCACCGCGGGGAACCAGCCGCCGCCGGGTCCCAGCAGGAGGCTGCCGTCGAAGCCCATCAGGGCGCACACGGTCCCGGAGACCAGCTGCGCCGGCTTGCGGAGCATCATGCCGTTCAGTACGAGCAGAGCTCCCGCCAGCAGGACCACCTCACTGAGCGGGCCGGCGATTGCGCTCACGTCGCTTCCTTTCGGAGTTCGAGTTGCCTGTCAGGATGCCCGGGCGGCGCGCCCTGGCATCGACGCGCGGGATCGGCTGTCGTCCTCATGTGGCTGCGTCAGCAGCGAGCGGGTACCGGGCGGTGAGCTCGGCCGCAAGGTCCGCAAGGGCGGGCGGCACGTCTCCCTGCGTGGTCCAGGGGTCCGGGAACCTCGCCAGTGCCCGGTCGAGCAAGGCGCGGCCGGCGTCGGTCAGGCTGAGCCGGATGCCCTCCTCCTGCACAAGTCCGCAGGCGATCGCGGCCCGTACGTCGGTGTGGAAGTGCAGCTCGGACGTGATGTACCGCCAGGGCGCATCCTCGGCGATGCCGCGCAACACCAGAAGGACCATGCCGGCGTCCAGGTGGTCGTCCCGGTTCGGGTTGGACTGGATGCCGGCGACCGCGGCCGTGAACGCTGTGTTGACCGCCTGCTGCTCGAGTCCGTGCACGCTGAGGGTCACCGTGCCGCGGGCGCGCATGTCGATCTGGGTCACTGCCGGCCGGTCGGTGAAGGTGCTCATGAACTCCCATACGGGCATCCAGCCGGGCCCGAACTCGTTCAGTTGGCGGCGGGAGGCGAACCCGACGAACGTCGCGCTGCGGGAGTAGATGCGCTGCTGCTGCGGCACCCGGTCCCACACCGCGGACAACCCTCCGGGCCCGAACCGCTCCCAGTGGGCCCGCTCGCAGGTCTCCACCTTCCCGGTGAACCGGTCGGCGGCGTCGTGCAGGCCCTCGGCGCGGTCCCGGGCGATCACACCGGCGTGGGCCTTGTTCCACTGGTCGACGAGGTGCTGGGCGTGGGCCTGTTCGAAGAAGGCCACCTTGCGATGGTCGAGGACGGCCAGGTGCAGCTCTGACGCAGCGGTGGTCATGCGGTCACCTCCGTGTCGGCGGGTGAGGGCACGGTGGCCCACGGCCAGGAATCCGGCGCCGCTGCCGGGTCGAGGACGGCCTCGACGTCATGGGCCTGCAGCGCGTGGCGCGTGCGGTGGACGATCTCCCCGGTGTCCAGGAGTCCGTCGCCGTGGACGACACGCATCTGCCGGCGCAGCTTGAAGTCGGCGATCATCTTCTCCTCGAGGTAGTACTCGAGGATGGCCGTCATCGGTGCCGGCTGAGCCGTGTCGTCGAGCTCGACGAACACGCCCTGCTCGCCCCACACCCTGACCAGGGCCTTGCCGGCGGGATCCTGTGGCGAGTTGTGCTCCTTCCAGATCGCAAGGACGAGCCGGCCCAGGCTGTGGGCGTCGCCGTGCTGCTGCTTGCCGTGCTCGACCACGGCCGTGCCGTCCTGGCCGGGCACATGGATCTCGTACCGGTACGTGCGCATGCTGCTCCCCCTTCCGAGGGTGTCGAGGCCGTCTGCGGCCGCGGTCAGCGGACCTCGTCCTGCTCGGCGTCGGCGGCCTGGGCGGCGGTGCCGGCGTGGCGGTGGCCCTTGTTGAGCACCGTGACGACCAGGTCGTCCTCGTGGCCGGCATCCGCTTCCTTGCGGAACACGCCGCGTGTGCGGATCAGCTTGTGGCCAGCCAGCACGTCGAGGGCGCCGGCGAGGTCGGAGCTGGCCGGCTGCCAGTGCAGGCGGACCTGGCCCGCGTCGGCCACGCTCTCGATGGCGGCCGCGGCGAGCTGGTGCTCCTCGGTGGTCGCCGGCACGGTCGTCTTGGCCGCGGACGCGGCCAGGACCTCCAGCAGAGCCCGCTCCGCGGGGGAGAGCGCGAGGGGAGTCAGGCGTACGCCGCGGGTGCGGTTGTGCTCAGTGACGGCGTAGCGGCGCAGGCCGTCGGCGCTGAAAACCGGGCCGGAGGCCAGGGTCTGGAGGTGATGCGGCTTGAGGTCGCCGGCGTCCAGCAGCTGGCTCACCCGGGTCCGCGACACCTGGATGATGTCTGCGGCCTCGGCGACGCCGGCGAGTTCGGGGACGAGCGGCTCGGCGAGCCGGCGGTCGAACTCCGCCTCGGTCATCACCTCGATCCCGACGACGGCGGGATGGATACCCTGCTTCATCGCGGCGCCCTGGGCGTACTCCACGCCCCGGTTGCCGGCGTCGACGGCGCTGTCGCTCTCGACGAACAGGCGGATGGACAGGTTGCCGTTGGGCGCGGTGCCGGCGGTCCCTCCGTACGCGGTCAGGTCTTCGGCGATGTCGACGAAGGCCTCGGGCGTGGTGCCGGAGTCGGTGAACTCCACGTACACGCTGAACTGAGTCATTGGTCCTCTTCTCTCCTTCTGCGGTGACGGCGCTGCGACCGGCCCGGGCGCCGGGGTCACCCCCGGCGCCACCCGGCCGCTCAGAAGTCAGTGAACCCGGCTCGCTTCAGATCAGCCTTGGCGTTCTTCAGGCCCCGGTACTCGCTGGGCGTGCTCGGCAGCGTCGTGACGAACACCCACTTGACGGTCTCCTCGTCGGCCTCCTTGCCGGGCTTGGGGGCCTCCTCGTTCTCGACGGGCCGGAACACCATCCAGTGGTTCTTCTTTGTCCGCTTGACGCGGTAGCCGCTCTTCGCGATCCGCTCGCGCAGCTTCTCCAGGTCTTTCTTGTTCGCCATGTTCTCCCCTAACACTTAACGCCGTCAAGAAATATGATCGCACACAAAACTGCATGACGTCAAGAAATAGAGAAAAAAATTGTTGGGTGGGCGGCCCAGGCCTCACCAGAGCCGCCAGAACCCCGCCTCTCGGGCCTCAAGACCGCGCCGAGCAGGGTCGCTTGCACATGTCCGGCCGAAGCCTTCTGTCGCAGCTCAGACCTGCGGCACACGACCGCAAACTCACTCGTGATGGCGCCGGGAGCCGTGCCGGCCGCGCTGCTGCTGTCAGTCGGCGGTGCTTCGGCCGCAGCCCGGCACCGATGCCGATGCGCGCTCACCCGTGGCCGGCCCGCACTCATGCAGCCGAACGTCGTGACGCGAGCACCCGCGGGCGAGAGCGTTGCCGGTCCTGCGCGAGGGGATCAGCGGACAGAGCATCCTCGGCGGCGCTCGCTGCCGCGGCATGCTGGCGGCCAGGGTCCCTGCGGACCACGCCAGTTCCAGCTGCGGCATGTTCCGCAGGACGGTGATGAGGAGCTGGAACGCGGTCGGTCACGGAACGCCGGACGAGGTCCCAGGTCCGGTCGCCGCCCTGTGCCCTTCACTGCCTCGGCGGCGTGTTCCAGGGCAGCTCACCGGCGTGCAGGTGAACGAACTTGAGGTACTCGGTGATGACACTCGGCCGGTCGTGGCCTCCGGGCCGTTCCCGCAAGGACATCAGGTCGTCGTCCAGGATCCGGGTGCGCAGTGTGCGGGCGCGCCGAACCGTGACGTTGCTGACGACGATGTCCTCCGCCTCTTCGTACTCCCGCACGACGACGTCCCCTCGGGCGTCCCGTACGAACAGCGGGTTGCCGCGCCGGTCGTGGCCGACCTTCTCGGCGACGGCCATGAACAGCGGATAGTCGACCGGGCCGTTCGCCAGGTCCTCGGCCTTCTCCGCATCGGTCTTCTTCCGCAGAAAGAGCATTGTGGTGAGGACGTTGACGCCGGCTCCCACGACGAAGGCCTCTACGGGGAGTTCGATACTGGCCATCAGCCAGCACTCGCTGAGGATGTACTGGCGTACGGCCTCGTCGTCCGGGCCCGGGTTGGACAGCATGCCATTGGGCAGCACCATGCCGATGCGGCCGCCGGGCCGCACCCACTCGATGGCCTTCTGCACAAACAGCCGCTCCGGGGCGACCGAGGACGCCGGCATCCCGCGCCGGAGCCTGCCGTCCTTCGAGCGGGTCCAGGTGTAGGCGACGCTCGGCTTCTCCCTGGTGAGCTCCGCAGGGTCTTCGCGGAACAGGTCCAGGACCGGTCCCGTCACCGGAATGTCGGCACCGTAGGGAGGGTTGGTCAACAGCACGTCGACCGTGCCGGGTCCGATGCGGCGGAGATGCTGCCGGGCCCGCTCCACACCAGGCAGGCTGCCCTCCCAGGGGAAGCCGAGGGAGTCCATCTGGAAGGTGTTGCCCGCCACGTCGCTGAGCATCATCACGCCGAACGCCGCTGCGCGGGCCAGGGCGGGATCGATGTCCGCTCCGAAGACCCGGTCGCGTGCGTACTCGCGAAGCCGGAGCCGGCGGGAGATCTCGAGCCGGGTCTGCTCCCGAGCGGTGAGGACCTCGGTGTCCTCGGACGCCTCCCACTTGTGCAGCGCGTACAGCAGGCTCTCGCTCAGGAACCCGCCCGTGCCGCAAGACGGGTCGAGAACGGTCTCGTTCTCCGCCGGGTCGAGGATCTCGACCATGAGCCGCACGGCACTGGACGGCGTGAAGAACTGGCCGTGGTCACCTCGCAGACAATCGCCCGCCAGTTCCTGGTAGGCGGCGCCGAGCGCGTCCGGTGACGAGCCGAGGATGCTGCACGCTGCCAGCTCGCCGACGATGAAGGCCAGAGCACCCTCACCGAGAGTGAGCCGGTCCTGATCCCCGAACAGCCCCTGATCGGCGTGGAACGCCTTCGCCTCCTCGAAGAGTTCGCCGATCCGGGCGGCGACGCCGGAACGACCCGGCTCTTCTGCGGCGGGGCCGTTGGCTCCGAGGGAGAAACGGGCCGCTCGCCTCTGATCCCTCACCAGGCGCTCGTCATGGGCCTTGGCGAACAGGACGTACAGGAACTGCCAGAAAGCGGCGTCCCTGGACAGACCCTCGTTGGCGTGGAGGTAGCCGAAGCAGCGGCGGAAGGCGAACCCGAGCATGGTCGCCTCGCTCGGCCGCGCGATGTCCGGTGAGGAAACGGCTCCGGGGGCGTCGCTGCGGGGCCAGGACGGCATCGGCACGTACGTCACCTGGGACGAGGACATGACGCGGTGGATGAAGTGGATGTCCTGGCCGTCCGCCCACAGCCCGTACGTGCACTGCGGGCCGGCCCCGCGCATCAGCGCGGCGACCTCTTCGACCTGGTCCTTGGACTCGGCGCCGGTACGGCTCCTGGAGGAGGCGCGGGCGGCCTTGGGGCGGGGCTTGGTGACAACGAGCCGGCGGATGTTGCCCGCCTCGTGGGGCTTGCCCTCCTCGAAGACCGCGATGCTCGCGCGACGGCGGGAGGTGCGGCCGGTCGCCTCGTCCACCACGGAGATCGCGAAATCGCTCTCCATGTCGGCCGGGTGGATGCCGTACTGGTGGGCCAGCACCCGCCCGATCCACTGGCGCACCTTCTCGCCGTCGTTGAGCCTCGCCAGCGCGGAGCCGGTGAGGTAGTCGAAGGCCTCGGCGCTCTCCACTGACGGCGCCGCGGAGGTCTTCCGGCGGTCTCCCGTGACCGGCGTCATACCCGGTTCCGCCTCACAGAGGCCGGTGAAACCGGGGGGAAAGGGATGGGCAGCGGGCAGGGCAAGGAATCTCCCAAGGGCATCGGCAACGCAAGCGAGTCTGCCCCCACACCCACCCAAAGGTCAAGTTATACGCGTTGCGTGGGTGTTGTGTCGGCGTACGGGTGGGGAGCAGCGCCCTGGTGCTGTGATCGCTCGCTGAACGGCCCGCGGCCGAGGTGAGAAGCGCCAACGCCACCGACATTTGCGCGACGAGCCGGTGCTCGGGACGCTGACGGGCGGGCCCGGGCGACACATTGCTGTGTGGCCCAAGGCGCCCTTCGCGCTGTGGAAGCAACCGCTATGGTGTCCCCAGGGCAGGAACTGCTGCCCCCGTCCGCATCCCGTGGCCCGGACCCACCGATGCAGCAGCGGCGGGAAGAGGCGAGGCGCCACGTCAGTTGTGAGACTTCCACCTTGCGTCTGTCGGCGCGCCGGTCCGGGCAGTCGTGCCGCGGAACGGATTCCCCTTATGTCCAGGGACGGACAGAACGTCCTGCTGCGCCAGCAGTACACAGGCGAGCCGCGCCAGGCCGCCCACGCCTTCTACCAGGCCAGGGGCCTGTACTTCGGACTCGTGCCCGACGCCACCGACCCCCAGCAGCAACTCCTCGAAGCCGCCGTGATGCTCGGCCTCGCCCGCCCCCGTCTGCCCGAACAGACCGAGACCGCTGCGCACTTCGGGCTGCGCGGGGTCTCCCCGGACGTGGACCGGCTCGTCCTGTGGCCCGACCGCGACCGCATTCCGCAACTCCTGGCCCGCATCCTGCCGGTACGCACCCAAGAGGGCATCGCCGGCGTCGCCGGCCTGCGGGTGCGCCCACCAGCCGGCCGCACCGACACTCTGCTCCTCGCCCGTCCCGGCCACCGCGCCCACCTGACCGTGCGCGCCCGGCGCCGAGACCTCGAGGCCGCCGAACAGTGGGCCAAGGACGCCGGCCTCGAACCACTGTGGACCACCGGCACACCACAGGCCGGGGAACAGGCGGCGTGGAAGTACCTGGCCGATGGCCTGCCGCCCGAGGAGCGCGCCCTGTGGAGCCGGGCACTGCGCCGCATCGCCCTGCAGGCGGCCGGCTCCTCCGAGTGGGCGGAACGCCTGCCCACCCGCCAGGAGCTGGACGGGCCCAAGCCCCAGCGGATCGCGCCGCGCCCGGTCGGCCCGATCGGTGGCCCCGCCCGGGGCGTCATCGCAGTGACCACCTCCCGCGGGCAGGCGGGCCTGGGCTGCACCACCGCGGCCCTCGCCCTGGCCAACGCGCTCGCCCGCACCGGCACAGGGGTCGCCTTCCTCGGCGCCGGCGCCGAAAACCCCACAGGGCTCGCCTACCTCCTGCGCGACGACCTCCCGCCCACCGGAGTGCTCACCGACGTCGCTGACGACCTGCCCGGCGGCGGAGCCTTGCGCGCCATGACGCTGCCGTCCGACCCTGTGCGGGCCCGCGAACTGCTCGCCGAAGCCTCCCGCACACACGACACCGTGGTCCTGGACGCCGGCGCAGCCTTCCAGCTGCGCCACCTCGTCGAGCACGCCGACACCGTCCTCGCCCTGGTGCGCTACCAGCCGGAGCTGTGGGGACACACCGAGGACACCGCCCGGCTTCTGCAATTCCTGGACAGGATGTTCGCCGCCTACGTCGAGGACCGTACGGAGATCGAAGAGGTCGAGCAGGTCGACGACCCGGCGGTCTACGTCGAGGGAGAACGCAACGTTGACCGATGGTGGTCCGAGTACGGGCAGGGCCTGTTCGACTCGGACGACTGGCCGCGGCTGCCCGATGAGTTGACAGCAGGCCATCTCAACAGCTGGCGCCGCGACTTCCTGACCTTCCTCGACCGTGAGGGACGCCGCCGCCACCCGGAAACCTGGGAAGCGGCCACCAGGGTGTGGGCGACCCGCAACCGCGCGCGCAACTACCGCGGGCTCCAGCCCGGCGAGGACGCAAACGACGCCGCCGCGTATCTCGATGCCGAAGACATCAAGGTGGTGCGGCGTCTGGCCGAACCGGCATCCGTCACCGACTGGCTGCTGCGGCAGTTCGACGGCCTTGCCGAGTCCGGGCCGACGCTCGTCCTGGCTCGTGTCCCCGAGGACGTCGACCCGCACCAGCTCGCCGAGGTCCGCGAGGGCCTGCGCGCCCACGGCATCCCGGACATCGTCATCTGGCCCGACCTGGAAGAACTCAGCGAGCTTCCCTTCATCGTCACCGGCGTGACCAGCCTGTCGGACGAGGCCACCGCCGCCGCGAACCGCCTCGCTCTGGCCGCCGCCAAACGCCTGGCCGCGCACAAGGGGGGACACCACGTGAACGCCCAGCCCGACCCCGCCGGAGGGAAGCACCTTGACCGCTGAGGACCCGATCGCCGTGCTGCAGGAGCACCTGGACGGCCTGCAGCAGGAGTACGGGCCCGCACACCAGGAAGTCATCGAGACGTGGACGAGGCTCGCGGAACTGTCCG
Organism: Streptomyces sp. NPDC002520; assembly: GCF_053595235.1. NCBI lineage: Bacteria > Bacillati > Actinomycetota > Actinomycetes > Kitasatosporales > Streptomycetaceae > Streptomyces > Streptomyces sp. NPDC002520. The sequence continues at coordinate 289,857 of NZ_JBSFXG010000006.1, forward strand.
GAGAGCGAGGCGATCACCGCGCCGCCGCGCGCCTGTACCAGGAGCTCGGTGACAGACTCCGCGAAGCCGTGGGCCCGTTCGACGGGAAAGCGCTGGACGCCTACGAGGGCATGGCCCGTTGGGTGGCCGGGGGCTGACTGCCAGCAACCCGCGGCTGCGGAACGCTGGCCGGGTCGGGCCTCGCGTCCGCCCCGGCCAGGGCGACCCCACCTCCACGACCTGACCCCCGTGTCTCCCGCGCCATGGGCCGTGCCTTCCAGGGACCGGTCCGCTTCACCCGCGAAGGAGGCTCGGGCCCCGCCGCCGACCTCCAGGAGATCCTCGGCGCC